>NZ_CP019771.1:0-332427 GCF_004328665.1 Pseudoalteromonas sp. DL-6 | reverse complement strand
ATTGATAAGTTTATCATTCAAGGAGGGGGCTTTACTTTCTCTGACAAAATGGATCCAATTACAACCAAGCCTGCGGTAATAAACGAACCTGTTTACTCAAATGTAAAAGGCACAATTGCTATGGCAAAGCAGGGCGGTAATGAAAATAGCGCTACTAGCCAATGGTTTTTTAATATGAGTGATAACAGCCAAAACTTAGATTTACAAAATGGTGGGTTTACAGTGTTTGGACAAATAACAGCGCAAAGCCAAGAAACCTTAGATAAAATTGCTGCCTTAGTTCATTGTTCAGAAGTGCCATTAGTTGGTATTACTCAAGCGCAATGTTCAGATGAAAATGTGGTTATTAGTAATGAAAACTTGGTATCAATTCAAAGTGTGGTTGTGCTTAGTGATGCTCCTAATTCAGCACAAAACTTAACACCTAAAGAGAATACATTAATTGATAACGTAGAAGTTACCCCACCACAAAGTTCAGACTCTAGTGGCAGTATGGTATGGTTATTAGGTGCACTATTACTAGTAGTACCTCGTTTGAAACGTGCTAAGTAAACTTTAATAAATAACGGCGAATGACTAAATTCGCCGTTATTTTTGTTTAATTATAAAGTATGCCCAGCACTAGCAAAGTCCACATTACAAACACAGATAGGCAACCAAGTAAAAATACTCTAAAACGGGTTCTTAAATGATTACTACCAAGGTGAATGAGGCTATGAATAATCCGTGTCGCTACAAATAAACAGGCAAGTACTGCAATACTGACACTTGCCGTATTAAGCTGTAAAGCAAGTAAACATCCCGCATAAAAAAGCACAGGTATTTCAAATTGATTGCTAAAATTACGATCAGCAACCCTCACATGATCGCCTGCATTATCGAGGCGCATAGCAGCAAAGTCGCTTAACTGTATTTGTTTATTTTTAGCCGCTGCAAAACGACGTTTTCCCATAATCACCATAACAACTAATGAAAGTGTTACTTGCACAAACATGGCTATTATTATTATCTTTTCCATAACTTACCTTATTATTTTCTTTGAGTATTCGATTGTTATTCACAATGTGTTACATAATTAAGTGCTAATTAGTAGCATAGTATTAATTGATAATGGTAGTTTATAGCTGATTTAGTCTTTTTAAAACGCTAATACCCTATTCTACGATAACGGATAAAACTAAAATGAAACACATCATCGGCTTAAGTGCAATTGCACTAGCAATATTAAGCGGTTGTTCGAATACCGCCACTCTTTCTCAATCATCACAAACCTCACTTTTATCACCAACGCTGGTTGTTAGTCCTAACGATAACCGTGAATACAAAACCTTGAAACTTGCTAACGATATTGAAGTGATTTTAGTCTCTGATCCAAGCGCTGAAAAATCAGCCGCTTCATTAAGTGTAGGTGTAGGTCTATTACATGACCCAATGAGCCAACAAGGCATGGCGCATTACCTAGAACATATGCTGTTTTTAGGCACTGAGCGATACCCTGACACTAAAGGGTACTCCGATTTTATGACTAAAAACGGTGGCGCGCATAATGCTTATACTTGGCTCGATATTACCAACTACATGTTTAAAATTAATAACGATGCGTTTGATGAAGGGCTAGACCGCTTTTCAGACTTTTTCAAAGCCCCAAAGCTTTACCCAGAATACACAGAAAAAGAAAAAAACGCAGTGAATGCTGAGTGGTCAATGCGTCGTGAAATGGACTTTTTTGGCCAATTTAAGCTAGCACGTAAAATGATGGGTGAACACCCGGCTAACCGATTCTTAATTGGTAACCTTGAAACATTAGGCGACAAAGCGGATAGTTCGTTACACAAAGAAACAGTCGACTTTTATAACAAATATTACTCATCAAATATTATGAAAGTGGCGCTGATTTCTAATTTACCGATTGCAGAAATGCAGAAAAAAGCACAAAAATACTTTGCTGACATTGAAAATAAAAATATTGAAAAGCCTAGCGTTACTGCCAGCTTAGATTTTGATAATGCCGGTGGAAAACGTGTTTATTACTCGCCAAATGAAGACGTTAAACAATTACAGCTCGATTTCACAATTGCTAATAACCAAACTGAATTTGCAGTAAAACCTAATCGCTTTGTTGCTTATTTACTTAGTAATGAAATGCCAGGTAGCCCAGCACAAATATTACGTGATAAGGGTTGGGTATCGCAGTTATCAGCGTCTGCTTCACCAAATCAGTATGGTAACTATGGCTCTTTAAATGTGAACATAGAGCTGACTGATGAAGGCATGAACAACCGCGAAGCAATAGTTGCGACTATTATGCAATATATTGATTTAATTAAACGTGAGGGTGTTAATAGTAAGTACTTTAATGAAATTCGCACGTCGTTAAATAACCAGTTTAAATTTTTAGAAAAAGGCGATGAGTTTAACTACGTTAGTGCGCTGACACAAAGCATGCAAGATTATCCGTTAAATCATGCGATAAACGCACCGTACTACTATGCTAAGTTTGATGCTGATGCGGTTAACAATGTACTTAAGCAACTGAATGCCGATACACTGCGCATTTGGTATATTTCTCAACAGGAAGATACAGATTCTGAGCTGCATTTTTACGATGGCAAATATAAAATTAACGATATTAGCGACGCAGAAATTGCCAGCTGGGAAAAACCAAGTGATTTTAATTTAGCCTTACCAAGTGTTAACAATTTACTGCCAGAGAGTTTTGCTATTAAAACGCAAGCTTTTAAAGAGCAGAAGCATCCTGAGCTTAGCTACGATAAAAACGGCGTAAAAATTTGGCGCCAAGCAAGTCAGCAGTTTGCAGAGCAACCCAAGGGTTTAGTTGAAGTGTATATCAACACGCAAACAGGTTTGCATGATATTAACTCAACCGTTCTTTATTCTGTTTGGGCTGATCTGTATAACACTCAATTAAGTCAGTTACGAACTGAAGCGGCTATTGCTGGCATGAACGTTAATCTAAGCTCAAGTAATGGATTGGTGCTCTCGTTAAGCGGTTTTACCGATAAACAAGATATTTTACTTAAACAAGCGTTAGCTGGGTTTGATGATGAAATTTCAGCACAAGCATTTAACCAAGCCATTGACCGTTATCAACGTGATCTACTAAATCAACAAAAACAATTCCCGTATGCACAAGCATTTGGTGAGTATTCTAAGCTAACTCGTACTGGTAGCTTTGATACAGATGCGCTTATTAATGCTGCAAAAGCACTAACGCTTGCAGATTTACAGACCTTAAAGCAAAGCACGTTAGCGAATAATAACTTACGTGTATTTAGCTACGGTAATTACAATCAAAAAGACATTGATGCTATTGCTGCTGAGTTAACGGCTATTTTACCAAGCACCCATACTCAAACTGAGTTTGCACGTAGTAAAGCATGGTTACCGCAACCAGGTGAAGCGCGTGTATTACACAAAGATATTGATGTAGCCGATGTAGCGGTGGTCGATATGACTATCCACCCAACACCTGGTTACAAACAAAAAGCACAGGCAGCTGTATTACAAGGGCACTTTAGAACAATCGCGTTTGATAAAATGCGTACTGAAGAGCAACTTGCCTATGCAGTAGGCGCATTAGCGCGTCCTATTGAAGATTACTCTGGTATTGGTTTATTTATCCAAACACCGGTGAAAGGGCCAAAAGACATTCAAGTACGCTTTGATAAGTTCAAAAAAGAGTACGCTTTAGAGCTTAATGCCATGAGTGAAGAAACATTTTCACAGCTTAAAAATGCAACCTTGGTATCGTTAAAAGAGCAGCCCAAGAATTTAAGTGATGAAATGAGCCCGCTTATTAACGATTGGTACCGTGAAAACTTTGACTTTGATTCAAAACAAAAATTAATTGCAGAGGTGGAAAAAGTCACACTTGCTGATATTAAAGATTACTACCAGCAAACAATGTTAAATCCAAAAGCAGCTCGTTTAAATGTGCAGCTACGCGGCACTAAGTTTAGTGATAGCGAGTTTGCTGATTTACCAAACCAAACTAAAGTCACGAGTTTAGATGCCTACTACAGCGATATAAAATTGCAAAAGTAAGTTGAAATTACTTTAAAACCAAAAACCCAGTCACTGTTGACTGGGTTTTGTTTTAACGGTGCTATATTTTTGGCTAAGTATGACTTTAATTAAATACTCACTTTAAGCCATTAGTAAAAAGCCAATGATGGCTAAAGCTGCAGCAATGAGTGTATAAGGTAATTGAGTCACGGCATGACTGATTAAATTACATCCTGAGCCTTGAGCTGCCAGCACGGTAGAGTCAGAGTAAAAACAGGCTTGGCTGCCAAATGAAGACGCTGAGAGTAATGCGCCAATCACCAATGGAATATTTGCATCAACAGCGGTTGCCAGTGGCATAACAATAGGGATTGAGACCGCAAAAATACCCCAACTTGACCCCGTCGCAAACGCTAATATCGACATCGCAACAAATACCACCGCGGGTAAATAGCCAGCGGTCATATATGGACTTAAGCTGCCAATTACAAATTGTGGTAAACCAATCAAGTCACATACGTCTTTAAATATAAAGGCGGCTATTACAGTCCCAATTGCCGGGATCATACTTTTAAAACCATCCAGCATACGCTCTATCATTTCGCTAAAGCTCATTAATTTTTGTAACGCGTAAAATGGTAAAGTAACAGCCATTGTCGCTAAAAGGCCTTTGTATACGTCTATTTCAAAGTAAACAGTAAATGCCACTAACAAAATAATCGGCAATAAAAAGTTATATAACTTACCTTTGGGATCAGCATCTTCAAAGTGTTCTTCTGCTGCTTTAACTGCGTATTCATCCGCCGTTTGTACCTCAGTATAAAGCGCAGGCTCTAAAGATGGAGCGTGAGTAAGCGCAAGTTGTTCTGCTTTTTTCATAGGGCCAAAAGTAGGGATCACACCTGCAATAACCAGCACCACAGTCAGCACCGCAAACCATGCATAAAACATGTAAGGAATAGCCTGCATATAAACGGCAATGCCTTGGCCTTCTTCTGCAATACCGTTATCAACTAATAAGCCACCAAAAAATACAGCCCATGTTGATAGAGGGACTAACACACAAATAGGCGCAGCTGTTGAATCAACCACGTAGGCGAGCATTTCACGGCTTACTTTAAATTTATCAGTGATCCGTTTCATGGTTTCACCCACTGTGAGCGCATTGAGGTAGTCATCAATAAAAATAACCAAGCCTAAACAAAAGGTCATCAATAATGATGAGCGCTTGCCACGCGTATATTTTAAAGCCAAAGTACCAAATGCAGAAGCGCCTCCTGTACGCACCAATAACGCAATTAGCGCGCCAAAACCACCACACACTAAAATAAGCCAACCAATGGTTTCGTCTGTCATTACTTTTAAAGAGGTACTCGCAAAACTGGTGAGTATTTGTTTAGGATCGGCTATTAACAGCCCAACTAAAGCACCAACCAGTAACGATAAAATAGGACGGCGTAATACCACAGCCAATACAACCACTACCGCAGGCGGCAGCAAACTTAACGCAGAAGGTTCAAGCATTTATAAGATCACAAAATTAAAAGCAAATTGCTTATACAAAAACAAAGAAGATGATAAGTTTGTTGTTAAATCATTTTCCAAGTCACTGCTTTTGCACGCGTGGAGGGCACTTAAAACATTTATGTTAAATTAATAGTTTGAGTGAAACGCGTTGGCTTTGGCGCCAGACGGAGCAAGGAATGCATGCCGCTATTGTTGTGCCTTTAAAAACATCGGCGCAAAAATAATCTTCTTTTTTATTTCAGTCAATAAAAATATTGGATCGTGAAAAATTTTATCAGGAGTCATTGTGAATATTGCATATACAACAGAGCGTCTGAACCTTCGCTTTGCACAAATAGCTGACGCGGCTGAGTTACTTAAGTTAGTTAACCAGGCCAACTTTATTAAATACATTGGTGATAAAGGTATTTATACCCTAGACGACGCTAAAAAATACATCAAAGACAGTTTTATAGCTGCCCATAAAGAGCACGGTTTTGGGCCTTATATCATCACACTCCATGATGAAACAATCATTGGTATTGTAGGTTTTTATCAGCGAGCGACTATGCAATATCCCGACTTGGGGTTTGCGCTAAAAGACAGTTTTGAAAAAAAAGGTTATATTTTTGAGGCGGCAACAATACTTTTAAATAACAGACATAAATTAGGTATAAAAGATTTATGCGCAATTACTTCAACGGCTAATTTAGGGTCTCAAAATGTACTATATAAACTAGGTTTTACTGAGGTGGGTAAGGCAGTCATCAATGCTGATAAAACCGCCATCAAAGTATTTATTTATGATTGAGTCTTGTTTTTTCAATTGTGTTTGCCACATTTGAATTTATCTCTAGCCACATTTTTTCAAGGGTAGCGACTAATGAATCGTAGCCATCGTCATCTATTGGCGTCACATTTGAGAAGTTATGAATGCTTAGTAAACGTCTGCCTGATTCTGGGTGGGTATAATACAAACGCCATAGCCCTGAGATATCTGCGTTACCTTGCAGATCGCCGTTAAAGTGATGTAATTCATATTCTAGTTCATAAAATATTTGTTGTTGTTGGTCGGTGATGACTGGCAACCCTTTTATAACCATCCAGTTGCTCATGGCATTAAATAATGTTTGTTGCGCAGTTGTTGTAAGCATTACATCCGGCGATTCGCCCCACAAATGATAATTAGCAGCATGAACTTGATTATTATCTACTTTCATCGCAATACCCCGGTTATTCAATGCCCCTCTTAAGGTAACTGTTTGCACCCTGAGTTGTGCTTTTGTATCTTGCACATTTCGCGAAGAGTCAGTTATGGGTTGTTCAAATTGGTAATATTGAGTTGCAGTTTGAATAGCCGAGCTACAACCACTTATAATCAAACCAGCTAAAATTAAAAATAGTGCTTTCATTATTGTTTCCTTGGTTGCGGGTCGCTAGGCAGTGACTTATCAAAAATGAGCATGTTAGGTTGTTCGTTTAAACCACGAGTAAGTGGTTGGAATTCTTCAGATAAACGCTTAATTTGCAGCAGTGTTTGTTCAAGCTGGTGGTGCATTTGTGAGCCTGCTTGATAGCTTGCCATGGTTTTATCAAACTGCCGCATGGTTATTTCAAATTGCTCCATGCTTTTGGTTATTTTTTCGAGATTACGATTAAAGTCACCGGGTAAATTTTGGGTGTCGGGCTTACTTAATAATGTGCGCATTTCACTGGCCAACGCTTGATACTCGCTGAAAGTTGTTTGCATTTTTGCCAAACTGTCTTCTATTTTTAAATTATTTACCTTATTCAGCACATCAGACACTTGGTCAGCAAGCACCGTTATACCACTAGATACACTCGGAAACACATCGTATTGAGCAAGCTTTTTAAGCTCGCTTTTTGGGGTGTCTGTGTAAAAGTCAAAGTCGACGTACACTGCACCAGTGAGTAAATTCCCCGGTTTAAGCGATGCTCTCATGCCATTTTCAATCCATTCGTTAACGCTTGTTTTCCAATATTCTTTTGCTACTGAGGTGATGTGGTAAAGACGTCCATATTCGACTTTTATTAATACCGGAACCGCAGTGTTTTTAGCGCGAAAATGGGCGGGCTTACCATCTATAATTACATTGGCGGGTGCTTCAACCACAGTACCTACGCGTGTACCGCGATACTCTACTGGGGCACCTACACGTAACCCTCGAATAGATTGTTCAAATTCAATAAGGTAATAATCAAAATCATAAAAGCGCTCTTCTAAGGCTTGTTTGTAACTTTGGCTTAAAGAAAAGCTATGCCCGTCTTGTGCTAAATCGCCAGGAGCCTGCTGCTCAGGTAGTCCGACAGAGATCCCCCCTTTCAATAATTTGCTTAAAGAACCAGTGTTAATGTTGATACCATCTGCGGAAAGATCTATTTCTATCCCTGAGTTAACCCAAAAAATAGAGTTTAAGGTGATCAAGTTCTCATAGGGGGCTTTAATAAAAATACCGTATTGCATTGCTTGGTTTTTCCAATCAAAAGTAGCGGTTTCTATTTGGCCTATTTTATAGTTTTTAAAAAATATGCCAGTACTCACATCAAGTACTTCTGCATTGTAACTGAGCAACTTAAAACGCCCACCTTGAACATCTTTGCCTATTAATGCGGGTTCCTCTTGAAGTTTAAACTGCTTCTTTAGTTGTTTACTTTCGCCTGGCGAAAACTCTAAATAAACGCCTGAGAGCAAAGTGCTCATGCCACTAATGCCAGTTTCATCTATGCGAGGTTTTACCACCCAAATACGGGCATCTTCAGTTAGCAAGTTATCGTAGTTTTTATCTATTTGTGCTCTGGCTATCACGCTGTCTTGACTGTTGGAGAGGCGTACGTGATCAATTTGTCCTATTTTAACACTGCGTACTTTAATTTCTGTTTTACCGGCAACAATGCCCTCGGCTTGCGGCATAGAAATATAGATTGTTTGCCCTTTATTTAATTGGTACTGATAAAGCATCCAAATACCTACCAATAAGGCAACCACGGGAATAATCCAAATCGCAGAAATACGTGTTTTTTGTGCTACGTTGGCTGTTTTAGTCATGCTTTATTCTCTGCGTTTTTATTTTTAGGTGAATCCCACAGTAAACGAGGGTCAAATGCGTGTGCTGCCATCATTTGGCATAATACCATAACAGTAAAAAAGACGATGCCTAAACCCGGTATAACCGACATCAAATTTCCTAGCTGCACTAATGCAACTAATATAGCCACAACAAACACATCAATCATAGACCATTTTCCTATAAATTCAGTAAGTTGATACACTTTTGTGTAACCTTTTGTATGCAGGTTGGCAGGTTTTGTAACCATAAAACATAAAAAACTTAAAATGAGCGCTTTCGCTAATGGCACTACCACACTTGCAAAAAATATAATCAGCGCAATAGGGTACGAGCCGCTATTCCATAAGGTAATAACACCAGAAATAAGCGTGGCAGGGGTTTCATCCCCAAGGCTGATAGTGTACATAATGGGCAGTAAATTCGCGGGAATATAACAAATTACAGAGGTAACTAGCCAAGCTGCTGCTTTTTGAACGCTGTAGGGGTTTCTTAAGTAGGTTTTACTATGGCAACGAGGGCAGATTAGGTCAACGCTCAACTGGTGGCAAACATGGCAGGCTTTTATATTATCGTCTATTGCACGTTCTGCGCCTGCACTACTTTGAAGCCGAGTTGCCGGACTTACCTGCGACCACAACCTTGCACGATTTAGCCGTGTTAACGCACTAACATAAAAAATTACAAATCCCACATAGGCAAAAAAGCTGGTACCAAAACTAACCTCAGCCAATGACATTATTTTTACCATACTGACCAAAACACCAATCAAAAAGATTTCTGACATGATCCAAGGCTCAAGGGTTAAGGTAAACTTTAATAGCCTTCTGGCGAGCGCTTGTGGCAGCGCTTTGAGTACCCCTAAATGTAAAGGGATCAATATAATGAGCAAACTCATAGGCAGAATAATAATGCTGATATCAATAAACAGGCCGAGCAGGTCACTATCATAATTAAATAGAATGCGAGCAGCGTCAGGTAGGGTAATTGTTTGGGTAATACCATTGCTACTAAAAGAAATAAACGGATAAAACATACTGCTGAGTAACATCAGCAGTGCGCTGAAGCTCAACGCGACAATTTCGGTGTCATGATTAATATTAACACCGCGAATTTTGTGGTTACAGCGAGGACACACCGCAACCTGTTTGGCATTAATGTCGGGAATATCAATGATAAGATCACAGCTTGGGCAGGCAGTTTGCAAAATGTTAGCTTATAATTAAATCAATACAATAAAGTGTGCAATATTTGCGATTTAAATACAAATACTAAGGTAAAAATTACTTATTATTTATATTAAAAAAGTAGTGTATGACTTAAATTAATTTAACTGAGGGATGCAAGTGAAAGTCATTTTATTTTTTATGCTTTTTGGACTAAGTTCTGCTGCATTAGCTTTTGCTAAAGACCAAGCGTCATCAACCATTCATGTAGCCGCTAATCCTACTATTTCACCCTACGTTATTAGCTATAACGATTCAGGCATTCAAATTGAAATTGTTAAGGCAGCGCTACGCGACCAAAAAATCAATGATATTAAGGTTCATTATATGGCAAATCAGCGTAGCGACAGCTCTTTGGTTCAGGGCAGTATAGACATTGCATTAAACTACACCGGCAATTTAATTGCGGGTGTTTATAAAAGTGAATCTGTTATTAACTATGAAAATGTGGTGGTAAGCCTTAAAAGGAAAAATTTTACAATTGATTCGGTGTACCAGCTTGCAACAAAAAGCGTACTTGCCTTTCAAAATGCACCTGCTTTTTTACCTCAGGAGTTTGGTAATAATTTGCATAGTTTAGGAGGGTACGAAGAAGTACTTAATCAACAGGCGCAAATACATCATTTAATGGCAGGGTGGGTCGATACAATCATTATTGATAGGCGCATATTTTTTTACTATTTAAAAGAGTATCAAAAAAACCATACGACTCAAGATTATGTTATCCATACTATTTTCCCGTTTTCTGAAATGCCTGCGTATTTTAACGATGATGGCCTCAGAAGCCGTTTTGACAAAGGCTTAGCTAACATAATTCAAAGCGGTGAATATCGCACCATAATGCTTAATTTAGATAAACAATATACCCAGCGCGACTTCACTCGTTTTTAATTGTTAATCAAATAAAGCCACGGTTTGGCGGGTGAGCGCAATAAGCTCGCCCGATTGCGACCAAATACAGCCATCTTCAAGTCCGTAGCCATCTTTTGAATGATGAGTGATTGCTTCAAAGCCTAACCATTCACCCGGCGCTAAGTTAGGCGCTTGTACAAATTCTAAATACCACGACATACTACTTGCCGGTGCTGGTTGTTTAAACATTTGCAGCAAGGTTGGCGGCCATGCGTCAGTAAGGGCAATAACATGGGCTTCTGTAATTGCTTCTGGCGTATGTTTAAAGCGCATCCAACCACCTAAATGAGAGGTTTCAGCACTGCTAAACGGCATGGCTCCTTGTTGAGGGCATAAATCAACATGTTGAAAAAACTCTGGCATTTGCCCAGGAACAAATCCTAAACAGTGACGTTCGTTCACAGGGTGCAAGGTTAAAGACTTTGATACCGGTACATTAATTGATGAATTACGGTTTTTAGCAAAACAGGCCTGCACAATAACGCATACTGCGTCATCTTGAATAGCTTTGGCGAGCACTTGGGTACTGCTTTTTCCTTCACGTAATATTTCTACCGACAAAGAAAATGGCTTTTCAGCCAATAATGGGCCGACAAAGTTTGTACTTAAAGAAAGCAGTCGTCTTGATGAATCAACGTTATTGCGCATTGCTTGATAAAGAAGCGCCGCTGAGAGTCCGCCAAAAGCAGTTCGACCTTGGCACCAATTAGCAGGAAACTGCATAGTATTGGTTTCTTGGTCCGTTTTTTTACTTGCTAGGGCTGCTTGTTGTAATAATTGTTCAAAGTGCACAAATAATGTCCTTTTGGTGTTGTTTGCTGAATTTATATCACACCCAAACTCATCAGACCAGATAATAAGGACCCTCCTAAATAACAAAAAACGAGCAATCCTTACTCTTTTTAGGGTTATTTAGTAAATAAATTAAAAAAAATGAATTTTTTTTCATTTTTACAGTTGAATTAAGTTTGTGGCATCCCTATTAACTAGTCATCGAACGTATTAACGAATTTAGAAGTTGGAGAAGATTCATGGGTAGAATTATTGGAATCGATTTAGGTACTACTAACTCTTGTGTTGCAGTACTTGATGGTGATAAAGCACGTGTTATTGAAAATGCGGAAGGCGATCGCACAACCCCGTCTATTATTGCTTACACGCAAGACGGTGAAACGTTAGTAGGTCAACCTGCAAAACGTCAAGCGGTAACTAACCCAACAAACACATTGTTCGCAATTAAGCGTTTAATTGGTCGTCGTTTTGAAGACGAAGAAGTACAACGTGATATCGGCATCATGCCTTTCAAAATTATCAAAGCTGATAATGGCGACGCATGGGTTGAAGCGGGCGGCGAAAAACGCGCTGCACCACAAATTTCTGCTGAAGTACTGAAAAAAATGAAGAAAACAGCTGAAGACTTCTTAGGTGAAGAAGTAACTGAAGCGGTAATCACAGTACCGGCATACTTTAACGATTCACAACGTCAAGCAACTAAAGATGCGGGCCGTATTGCGGGTCTTGAAGTTAAACGTATTATCAACGAGCCAACGGCTGCAGCACTTGCATACGGTATGGATAAAAACCGTGGTGAAAACGTAGTAGCAGTATATGACTTAGGTGGTGGTACTTTCGACTTATCAATCATTGAAATTGATGAAGTCGAAGGTGAGCACACATTTGAAGTTCTAGCGACTAACGGTGACACTCACTTAGGTGGTGAAGATTTCGATAACCGTGTAATCAACTACTTAGTAGCTGAATTCAAGAAAGATCAAGGTATCGACTTACACAATGATCCACTTGCAATGCAACGTGTTAAAGAAGCAGCTGAGAAAGCTAAAATTGAGCTTTCATCAGCACAATCTACAGAAGTTAACCTTCCGTATGTAACCGCTGATGCGTCAGGTCCTAAGCACATGAACGTGAAATTAACACGTGCTAAGCTTGAGTCACTAGTTGAAGATTTAATAACTAAGTCAATTGAACCGCTTAAACGCGCGCTGGCTGATGCAGACCTAACAGTGAACGATATCAACGATATCATTCTTGTAGGTGGTCAAACACGTATGCCACTTGTTCAAAAAACAGTAGCGGAGTTCTTCGGTAAAGAGCCACGTAAAGACGTTAACCCTGATGAAGCAGTTGCAGTAGGTGCAGCGATTCAAGGTGGTGTACTTGCAGGCGACGTGAAAGACGTACTATTACTAGACGTATCACCATTATCTCTAGGTATTGAGACTATGGGTTCAGTAATGACGGCACTGATTGAGAAAAACACCACGATTCCTACTAAGAAATCGCAAACATTCTCAACAGCAGAAGATAACCAGTCTGCGGTAACCATTCATGTGCTACAAGGTGAGCGTAAGCGTTCAAGCGATAACAAATCTCTAGGTCAATTTAACCTAGAAGGTATTCGCCCAGCACAACGTGGTACACCACAAATCGAAGTAACATTCGATGTGGATGCGGATGGTATCTTACATGTATCTGCTAAAGATAAAGACACAGGAAAAGAGCAAAAAATCACCATTCAAGCGTCTTCAGGTCTAAGTGACGAAGAAGTTGAAAAGATGGTTCGCGATGCAGAAGCACATGCTGAAGACGATAAAAAGTTTGAAGAGTTAGTAGCTGCACGTAACCAAGCTGACGCACTTGTTCACGGTACACGTAAACAAATTGAAGAAGCGGGTGATGCACTACCAAGCGAAGACAAAGAAGCAATTGAAGCGGCTGTTGTTGACCTTGAAGGTGCTATTAAGAGCGACGACAAAGCAGAAATTGAAGCTAAAACACAAGCGCTTGCTGAAAAGTCTCAAAAACTAATGGAAATTGCCCAAGCTAAAGCACAACAAGCAGGTGGTGATGCCGGTGCAGAGCAACAACAGTCTGCTAAGCAAGACGACGATGTTGTTGATGCAGAGTTCGAAGAAGTTAAAGACGACAAGTAATTGTTACTAACGCTTCTCGCTAACCGAAAACACTATGACTACATTGTGTGTTTAAGTTAGGATGAACACCTGAGGCGCGTAGGCTAAAGCTTAACGCGCCTTTTGTATGTAAGAGATGTAAGTAAAGTGCTTTAAAAATTCAATGATAAATCGATATGATTTATCGGTTTGTCCAGCAGCTAGCGCTGCACATAGAAAAGAGTAGTGTGATAGATATGTCAAAACGCGATTATTACGAAGTCCTCGGCGTAAGCAAAGATGCGAGTGAGCGAGACATAAAAAAAGCGTATAAACGCTTAGCGATGAAATATCACCCAGATCGTACCGCCGGTGATAAAGACCTTGAAACCAAGTTTAAGGAAGTAAAGGAAGCTTACGAAATACTAACAGATTCGCAAAAGCGTCAAATGTATGACCAATACGGCCATGCTGCCTTCGAACAAGGCGGTGGCGGTGGTCACGGTGGCTTTGGCGGCGGCCAAGGTGATTTTGGTGATATTTTTGGTGACGTATTTGGTGATATTTTTGGTGGCGGCGGTGGTCGACGTCAATCACGCCAGCAACGTGGTTCAGATTTACGTTACAACATGGACTTAAGCTTAGAAGAAGCGGTTCGTGGTAAAGACGTAGAAATTAAAGTACCGACTTGGGTAAGTTGTGATCCGTGTGATGGCAGTGGTGCTAAAGCGGGCTCTAAACCAAAAACATGTACAACCTGTCACGGAGCTGGCCAGGTACAAATGCGCCAAGGTTTTTTTGCCGTACAACAAACATGTCCAACATGTCATGGACAGGGTCAAATTATTTCAGATCCTTGTAACAAATGTCATGGTCAAGGCCGCGTAGAGAAAACCAAAACGCTATCGGTAAAAATTCCGGCAGGTGTTGATACAGGTGACCGTATTCGTTTATCTGGCGAAGGTGAAGCTGGTATGCACGGTGCACCAGCAGGTGATTTGTATGTGCAAGTGTCGGTTCGTGAACATAAGATATTTGTTCGTGAAGCGAACAACTTATACTGTGAGGTGCCTATTAGCTTTACTACAGCAGGCCTTGGCGGTGAAATTGAAGTGCCAACATTAGATGGCCGTGCAAAACTTAAAATACCGTCGGAAACACAAACGGGCAAAATGTTCCGTATGCGTGGTAAAGGGGTTAAGTCTGTACGCAGTGGTGCTCAAGGTGACTTAATTTGTAAAGTGGTGATTGAGACGCCAGTGAACCTTAACGAACGTCAACGCGACTTGCTAACAGAACTTGAAGAAAGCATGGGCAAAGATAGCTCAAAGAACCGTCCAAAAGAGCAAGGCTTTTTTGACGGTGTTAAAAAGTTTTTTGATGACCTGACTAAGTAATTATTAGGGTCAACAGAACTTAGGTAAAAACGGCGCTTCTTTAAGCGCCGTTTTTTTGTTTAATATGGTAAGTTATCAGAAATTTATTGAGGACTTTATCAGATGACCCCAGCGATAGAACAGCTAAAAAAATCCCGAATTAAATTTGACGTACTTAGCTATGAGCACGATGTAAACAACACTAATTACGGCCTTGAAGCAGTTGAAAAGCTAAACCTTAATAGCGCTCAAGTTTTTAAAACGCTGGTGTTAGAAACGTCAGACCAGCAGCTAATTGTAGCAGTGACGCCCGTTAATCAGCAGATTAATTTAAAGCAATTGGCTAAGCTCTGCGCAGTAAAAAAAGTAATGCTGGCAGAGCCACAAAAAGTACAGGCAAGTACGGGGTATATTTTGGGCGGTGTTAGCCCTCTTGGACAAAAAAAACGCTTAAAGACCTACATACACTCAAGCGCATTGGACTTTGATACTATTTATGTAAGCGCCGGTAAGCGAGGGCTTGAAATTGCACTCAGTCCAGCATGCTTAGCTGGGCTTATTCAAGCTTCGTTTGGTAATTTTTAAATGCTCTATTATCAAACTTGCGTAGTGCAAATAAAAATGATTATTTGCTTCAACAGCTCTAGTTAACTAGTGTAAATACTACCTATAACAGCTTTTGTTAATTCATTTTGATAAAGATTTGTTTGCATCTACTTTGGTTAATCATTCATATGAGAATATTAGTTGTTGATGACATGCCATTAATGCGTCATGTATTAATTAATATGTTGAGGCAGTTAGATTATAAAGACATTGTTGAAGCCACAGACGGTCTGCAAGCATTAGCTATAATTAAAAATCAACTTATAGATTTGGTTATAACAGATTTACATATGTCAAAAATGGATGGTCTAGCTTACTTGATGCAATTAGAAGTGATACTGAGCATGCCCAACTCCCTGTGCTTATGGTGACTTGTGAAGACAGCTCTGAGACGGTAAAAAAATAATTAGTGCAAAGGTATCGGGGTTTATTATAAAGCCTTTTAGTATGAATGTGCTGTCAGCTCAATTAACACGTTTAGCTATTAAAGTTTAATAGCACAATATTTTTTAACATGATTACCTAATAAATATAGCTCTGATTATTAATGCTTACTCCCATCAATTTCTTTTCTATCATGTGATAGCATATGCGCCTTTAGTAACCGTAAAGTAATGATTGAGGTAGTATGGCTAAGCCCAATAAAAAAGGGCCTACAAAAACGGTCGATATATTTTGCTCTGCGTGCAAAGCGCCATTATTTAAATACCGCAAAGGGGGCAAAGGCGCGTTGGTAAAATGCTTTATAGAACGAATTACGCAAGATCACACTCATACTGAATGCGTATGCCCTGGTTGTGAGCGGCCTTTTGCACGCCCGGCGACCATAAGAGGGACTGCTGCTTATAAAATGATAGGTGGTAAAGTCACTTTTAAATAAACTGGTTATTTAACCCAAACTATGAAGAGGCGGACATAAGCCCTTGTTTGCTTTTTTTTCACTGGTAAACTTCGCTGGTTTTGCTGTTTCAATGATTGAAAAAAACCCTCCCCATGGATTGGGCCAGCCAGTTGGGTTTTAAAATGGAAAAGGATAGACGTGTGATTGCACTTTTATTTGATATTGTTGGTATGAGTGGCACTTTTTTAGTGGTTGGTTCGTTTTTTTTACTGCAACTAAATAAGGTATCGCCAAAAAGTTTAGTTTATAACATGATGAATCTAAGCGGCGCTATTTTGTTGCTTATCAGTCTTTGTTATAACTTTAACTTAGCGAGCTTTGTGATTGAAATATTCTGGATCGCAGCCTCATTAATTGGTTTGTATAAGTACTTTAAAGACAAACCAGCGCTAGCAAAAGCGTAGACTAAGCTAAAACAGCACCCCGTTGCAGGGAATTAAACCGTGGAATATTTTTTGTTTCACGGTTTTTTAGTTTCAGTACATTTGTTAACAAAAAGTTTCTTCTGCAAAGGCCTATAAATCGATACAATAGTGGCTATTAGTTATTATTGGCACCTTGGTGTCATAGGCGTTTATGTTCTCCATTCCTAAAAAAATTATTTTTGCTTGTATACTGTTAGTGCTGTTATTACTGGTTACATTTTCATTTGGCCGCGCCTATGATTTAGGCCAAGCTAAAACGCAAGCTGACCAACAAGTCATTCAATTAAATAATTACATTGATAATGAACTCGCGCGATTTGCAGCTATTCCTCAGCTCCTCAGTGAAAATAATTTATTGATTCGTTTTACTAATAACGAATCGCAACACTTTAATGCTATTAATAATTATTTGGCCGATATCCAACAGGCCAGTGGTGCTTCGGATGTATATATACTAGATACCCATGGCGATGTTATTGCTAGTAGTAACTGGCAAACCGACTATACGTTTTTAGGCAGCAACTTTGCATTTAGACCTTACTTTAAACAAGCTTTTGCTGGTGAAAAGGTCGCCTACTTTGCTCTTGGACAGCGCTCTAAAGAGCGGGGTATTTATTTTTCTCAGGCTATATATCTAGATGGCAAAGCCATTGGTGTGGTGGCGCTTAAAATTAATGTCGCTAAATTTGAAAACGATCGTTCGCTCTTAAATACTTCAAAAGGCAGTCATTTTTATTTGCAACTTGCGGATAAAATTATTGCTATGTCAGATGAGCCTGCATGGCGTTTAAACACGTTTACAGAGCTTGATATTACTGCGCGGCGCGATATTAAACAGCGCCGTGCTTACTTAGATCATCAACCGTTACAAATAAAACAGCAGCGCTACAAAAGCCAAGGCATTGAACAATTTAAAATTGCTAAAGATGAATATGTTGCTGCTTCAAGGCCACTGACACATCTAAATGCAACCATGACGGTATTGGTTGATATTTCAAGCATAAATGCCTTACAGGTGCCCAGATTGTTATGGCTAGTGTTATTTTATTGGGTATCAATTTTTGTCGGATATAGCTTATTGGCACGTTTTGCCGGGTATAAAAAATTACTGTATTCGCGTCATAGTTTAGAACTTGAAGTATTAGAGCGCACCCAAGCGCTAGAAAAAGCGCAAACTGCATTAGTACAGTCGGCTAAATTAGCCACCATAGGGCAATTAAGTGCGGGCATTAATCATGAAATAAACCAACCGCTAAGCGCCATGAACACCTATTTGGCCAGTGCTAAAA
This sequence comes from Pseudoalteromonas sp. DL-6, assembly GCF_004328665.1. Classification (NCBI taxonomy): domain Bacteria; kingdom Pseudomonadati; phylum Pseudomonadota; class Gammaproteobacteria; order Alteromonadales; family Pseudoalteromonadaceae; genus Pseudoalteromonas; species Pseudoalteromonas sp. DL-6. Next base: position 314,165 of record NZ_CP019771.1, on the reverse strand, counting down.
TTTTTCTTAAAAAGGGAAAACTCAATGCATTAAGTGAAAACTTAATTATTATTGAGAATTTAGTAGAGCGGGTGCACAAAATAGTAGCGCAACTAAAACACTTTAGTAAGCCGGCGACCATGCAACTTCGGCCTCATCCACTGTCGGCGTTATTAAACAATTCGTTGATGATCACCCATCCGCAACTTAAACAAGACGATGTTAACGTCAGTGCACCGCAGTTTTCGCAAGAGATCACCGTGTGGGTCGATGCATTAAAGTTTGAACAAGTATTGGTTAATGTGATCACCAATGCATCACAGGCAATGAAAGGTGAGCCTGTTAGAGAGCTTAGTTTTGATGTGGAGTGCTTTGAGGATCGCGTTAAGCTGTCTATATTAGATAGTGGCCCAGGTATTGAACACCATGTATTGGGCTCTATTTTTGAACCGTTTTACAGTACCAAGTCAAGTAATGGTTTAGGGCTGGGCTTATCAATTTCAAAGCAAATTATTGATTCATTTAATGGTTACTTAACGGCGCACAACCGTCCTCAAGGCGGTGCACAATTTATTATTAGTTTATCAAGCATAGAGGCCCCAAAAAATGATTGAAGCCGTTGTTTGTAAGCAAGTGGTTGTTATTGATGATGAGGCGATGATCCGTGATTCGTTAAATCAACTTTTAACCCTCGAAGGGTATGAGGTGCAGTGCTTTAGTGATGCGACTGTTGCCTTAAGCCGTTTAAGTCGTAACTTTTATGGTGTGGTCCTCAGTGATATAAATATGCCCACAATGGATGGTTTAGCCTTTATTGAGCAGGTAAAAGCATTCGACAGTGAACTTCCGGTAATATTTTTAACAGGTTATGCTGATGTTTCTGTTGCGGTAAAAGCAATGCAATTAGGCGCGTATGATTTATTTGAAAAACCCCTGAACGAAAATTTATTAGATTGCATTGCCAGAGCCTTAGACAAACGTGCTTTAGTAATGGAAAACAGGGCCCTGAAGCGTGCGGTTGAAAAGACCTCCGCGCCCGGTGTGCGTATTTTAGGCGAGACCCTTAAAATGCAGCACATGATGAACTTACTCAACACGGTGATTGATACCCCTGCTGATGTGCTGATTGAAGGTGAAACTGGCACAGGTAAAGAATTGGTTGCCCGTTATTTACACGATCATAGTAACCGCTCAAGCTGTCAGTTTGTGGCTATTAACTGTGGTGCGGTGCCTGAGCAATTAATAGAAAGCGAATTGTTTGGTGCTGTTAGTGGTGCATACACTGGCGCAACACAAGATCGCAAAGGTAAGTTTGAGTTTGCACAAGGCGGCACCGTTTTTTTAGATGAAATTGAAAGCACTCCCTTGTCGCTACAAGTTAAATTACTACGGGTGCTTGAAGAGCGAAAAGTTACTCCCGTTGGTGCAAATAAAGCCATTGACCTTGATATTCGTATTGTTGCGGCCACCAAAGTCGATTTACTTTCGTTGGTAGAAAAAGGTGAGTTTAGAGCCGATTTATATTATCGATTGAGTTTAGTTAAAGTGAGTATTCCCGCATTAAGAGATAGAAAAGCCGATATTCCTTTGTTGTTTAAGCACTTTAGCTCTATTGCGGCCACTCGTTTTCATAAACCTTTAGGTGCACTTAATATAGAATTACAGCAGCGCCTACTTGCCCATGATTGGCCAGGCAATGTACGTGAACTAAGAAATCAGGCAGAACGCGCGGTATTACTTGGCCCCGATCTGGCATTTGCACAAAGTGATTCAAGCAGTAGCGGTTCGTTATCATTGGATTTAAGCCTAGCCGAAAAGGTTAGCTTTTATGAACAGTCTTTAATTGAAGAAGCCCTAGAGCTTAACCATGGCAGTATCAAAAATACCATGGCAACGTTACAGATTGCGCGTAAAACCCTCTATGACAAAATGAGTAAATATAACCTTAATCGAGATATGTTTACCGATTAGTGGGTGGAAATGGTGATAGTGCGTATTTTAAGTGTGCGGAAATCCGCACATTTCAATCTATTTTTATTTACCTTTATTTTTTAACCTTTTGAAATATATTGTTATTTATTAGTTGGTCATGTTCTTGCTATAAAGTTATAGACAACAAGTAGCATCACATAATTAGGATATATAATGAAAAACAATTTATTCCAAGGTTCAGTACTTGCTGCATTATGCAGTGCTGCCACGTTACCCCTTACAGCGTTCGCTGCAGACTACACAGTATACGGCAAAGCTGAAGTTCAAATTGCCAATACCGATACAGGTATCATGCGTTATGCTGATGAAGGTACGCAAATTGATGCGCCTTTTTCACGTATTGGCATCAAAGGTGACCATAAATTAAATGAATACTTTACAGCGGTATTTAAATACGAGGTTCAAGTTAAAGGCTTTGAACACGACGATACCAATGAGCCTTTCGCGGCACGTAATACCTACTTAGGTCTAAAAGGGGCGTTTGGTGAAGTAGTCGTAGGGCGAAATGACACGCGTTTTAAATACTCTGAAGGTAGACTCGATAACTTTAACGAAACCCAAGCTGATATTTCACAAGTTATTGCCGGACAAGATCGCTTAGGCGATACCATTACCTATACCTCTAAGTACTGGCACAATGCACAGTTTTCATTTACCTATGCGCCAAAAGATGACAACAAAGATAACGAAGCGGGATTTGCTGCAACCCTTATTTATGGTGACCGTAGTTTAAATAAAACTCCTTACTCTATTTCAATCAGCCATGTTGACTCGCTTAATAACATTAAAGCAAGTCGTATCGCAGGCGTGTATAAATTTGAAAAACTACAATTAGGTGCGTTATACCAGCACTCAGAATCAATTGATGGTAGTAAATCAGGGAATGGTTACGTGTTAAGTGCAAGCTACAAGCTCGACAAATGGGTACCTAAAGTTCAATTTGCAAAAGATGATTCAAAGCTACGTCAAGCATCAGACGCAACTCAGTGGACTACCGGTGTAGACTACATTTTTGACAAGCAAACTACCGCTTACCTTTTATATACTGACCTTGACCTAGAAGAAAATGCTGATAACAGTGTTGCACTTGGTCTTAAATATAAATTTTAAAGGCTGTTAAAATGACAAAACGTATTTTAGAAAATAACGCCAATAAAAAGCCGTTTATGCAATGGCTGTTATTGTTACTTGGTCCGTGTGTAATGTTACTGACCTGCTTAGTTGAGCCGCCAGTAGGAATGTCGGCTGCTGCCTTTAAAACTGCAGGCTTAGCATTTTGGATGGCGTCGTGGTGGGTAAGTGAGGTTGTACCTATTCCTGCTACTGCATTACTTCCGTTAGTGATTTCGCCTATTGTAGATATAGCGGCTATAAAGAGTGTTGCAGCCCCTTATGCGCATCCGTTGATCTTTCTATTTTTAGGTGGTTTTTTAATCTCAATTGCTATGGAGCGTTGGGGATTACACAAACGAATTGCTTTAAGAACTATGCTTTATGCAGGTAAAAAACCAAGCTTACAAATTTTAGCCATGATGTTAGTGACTGCATTTTTATCAATGTGGATGTCTAATACCGCTACCGCAGTAATGATGTTGCCTATTGCCTTATCTATCACTCATTTAGTTAAAAGCTCTGATCCAAGTAATGAGGGGTTTGGTAAAGCACTTTTACTCTCTATTGCTTATGGTGCGAGTATTGGGGGGATTGCTACTTTAATTGGTACTCCTCCGAATGCATTAATGGCTGCATACCTATCAGATAGCTATCAGATTGAAATTGGATTTGCCCAGTGGATGATAGTTGGTGTGCCATTAGCACTTGGCATGTTAATCATCAGCTGGATTTGGCTAACTAAGTTTACCTACAAGGTTGATGCGAATGTACAAGCAAACAATCGAATTGACACTAAAGCGGTATTTTCTTCGCAGCTAAAAGACCTAGGACTCATGCAACGTGCTGAAAAGGGTGTATTGTTTGTGTTTATGTTTGCGGCTGTGTGTTGGATATTTAGACCATTACTAGGTGATGTGACCGGCCTTAAAATTTCAGATACGGGTATTGCAATTGCAGCCGCATTACTTTTATTTGTACTACCTGCTAATAAAGGCAGTGATGAGCGAATTTTAGATTGGGAAAGTGCAGCCAAAGTACCTTGGGGTGTGTTGCTTTTATTTGGTGGCGGATTAACACTTGCCTCGCAAATAAAGTCATCAGGATTAGCTGACTACATTGCCAATATGATTGAAGGGGCGAGTACTATTCCATTAGTTATGAGCATTCTTGTGGTGGTGGCACTCATTACTTTCTTAACGGAAATTACCAGTAATACGGCAACAGCCGCAGGCTTTTTACCATTACTAGGCCCAGTTGCTGAGTCAATAACTGGCAGCCCGTTAGTGTGGGTTATTCCTGCAGCGATTGCATGTAGTTGTGCGTTTATGATGCCAGTGGCTACACCACCGAATGCAATTGTATTTGGTTCGGGCGAAATTAAAATGAAAGACATGATCCGTGCTGGCTTTGTGTTAAATATTGTTGCGATTGTCTTAATCACGTTAGTGACAATGACTATTGCAGCTCAGGTGTTTGGTTTTTAATAGCCCCCACAATTAACTAAAAAAACAGATAACCGATGCACACAAAAGCTGTGCATCGGTATGAGTTCCAACCAACCTTTTTGAGTGTTTTTGCAACGTTTTTCATTGCGCTGCAAAATCACTCTTTATTGCTCGTGTAACAGAACAAGGTTATAGTCTTGAAAACGTTATAAATCGAGTAGCCTATTTTGATCACTGACACATTATCTACAGGGTCTTTGCGTTCACAATTTAATGAACTAAAGCACTCTTTTCAAGACACCCCTTATTTACCCATTGAGCAACGCCTTGCTTTACTTAAGCAAGTACGGGCTAACATTGTAACGCTAGAGCAAGACTTAATTGCAGCGGTATCCAAAGATTTTGGTTATCGAACTGCATTTGACACTTTAGTGGGGGATATTTTACCCACCATGCAAGGGCTTGCACATATTATTAAAAAGCTCCCTCGCTGGTATAAGCCTAGTCATCGCAGTGCGGGGTTAAGCTTGTGGCCCTCAAAAGTAAGTGTAACCTATCAGCCGATTGGCGTGGTAGGTGTGATTGCACCGTGGAATTATCCTATTCAATTAGCTATTGTGCCTGTTATTACTGCTATTGCCGCGGGTAATAAGGTGATGTTAAAGCTCAGCGAATTTACGCCTAACACCAATGCGGTACTTGAAAAAGTATTCGCCGGTGAATTAAGCCAACACTGCACAATTATTCAAGGGGGTAGTGATGTGGCGAGCGAATTTTCATCATTACCTTTTGCACACTTATTATTTACTGGCTCAACAGCGGTTGGTAAGTTGGTAATGGGCGCAGCGAGTAAAAATTTAACCCCAGTAACCTTAGAGCTTGGCGGAAAATCGCCAGTTATTGTGTTAGAAAAAGCAGACGTTAATAAAGCGGCTCGTGCTTTGTTATTTGGAAAAATGGCCAATGCAGGGCAAATATGTGTGGCACCTGACTACGTATTTGTGCCTAAAGCATTAGAACATCAGTTTATTAAAGCTGTGTGCACACTTTATAAAAAGCATTTTAAACAAGGTGTTGAAGGTAAAAACCTGACCTCTATTATTAGTCCTGAGCACTATCAACGTCTGCTGGGTTATTTAGAGCAAGCGCAACAACAAGGCGCTAAAATAACGAAACCGCTTGAGCAAAATCAACAAGATGCTGATAAGCATCGGATGGGCCTACATATTGTGACGCACGTCACTGACGAGATGCAATTAATGCAAGAAGAGTTATTTGGGCCTATTTTACCGATTATGAGTTATGACAAATTAGATGATGCGCTTAATTATATTCGACTACGCCATCATCCATTAGCGTTGTATATACTAGGTCAAGATAAGCAAGCACAGGCCTACATAATGAGCCAGACAATTAGCGGAACCGTTGCAGTTAATGACACCCTAATACAAGTAGCTGCAGATGATGTGCCGTTTGGTGGGGTAGGTCATTCAGGTATGGGACATTATCATGGCAAAGAAGGCTTTTTAACCTTTAGCCACGCAAGAAACACTTTAGTATCAGGCTCAATTAACCCACGTATAGGTTTGTTACTCAAACAAAATAAATTACTGATCAAAGTATTAAAATGGCTTTATGTGAAATAAATAACTTGCAGCGCCTAAAACAAAAAAAGCTGAATGAATCACCTCATTCAGCTTCTTTTGTTATTCTATTTGCTTAAAACATTCGCCCTTCGCCAGCATAAGTACCCGCTAAAATTTTGTTATAAATAGCATCGGCTTTTTCTTTAGCCTCAGCGACTTCTTTAGGTAGCATGGATCTTTCATCAAGCTTACGGCTGTGACTGGCTTGCATATTACCGTTGTATTCAGCAATGGTATTCCACACATACGACATTTCAAGGTTTTTTGGCACGCCTAAACCTTCAAAATATATGAGTGCTAAATTAAATTGTGCAAGGGTGTAATTATTAGCAGCGGCTTTTTCATACCAGCTTCTGGCAGTTTTGTAGTCTTGGCTGACACCATCGCCATTAGCGTACATAACACCTAAGTTATATTGTGCCGCAGGAAGGTTTTTATTGGCTGCTTTCTCAAATAAGCTAATCGCCATTTGTTTGTCTAATTTTACGCCGTTACCTTCGTCATACAATACCGCAAGTGCAAACATCGAGTCGACGTGATTTTTTTTAACTGCTTGTTGGTAAAGATCGGCTGCTTTGTAGTAGTCGCGAGTTACCCCATGGCCGCCTTCGTATAGCTTTCCTAATTCGTAAATACCAGGGGCATAGCCTTTGTCAGCAAGGTAATTAAACTCTTTTAATGCTTCCTCAAATTGACCTGCATTTGCAGCTATTTTACCTTCTTCAAGCCCAGCATAAGCATAAGGTGTAGCAAGTATAATGCCCGCAAAGAATATTGCTTTTAAATTAGACTGTGACATAAGCATGTCTCCAAATTAGTTATCGTTGTGAGTAAGCATCATAATGATTAATTATTTACTTTTTACTCGAGAAGGTAAATGATTATGAGCTAAATTAATAACGCCAACGTTTATAACCTAGATGTACAAACGTATTAACAAGTTGCCTTAACTATAGCTCAAAAAATGCTAATTTAGGTATATAGCTTTAATATCAAATTTGTTAGCTAGCGAGTTTATAGAAAAATGCAAAAAAATAAAAGGCGAGCAATAGCTTACATAATTATTTATGATGATTTTTTGCAACTAAATCATCATACATTGGGGTCTGTTCATGTTTAATAGATTAAAAAATATAAAACTAAGCAAACTTGTTTTCATACTAAGTTTGTTATTTATTGCCAGCTGTTCAACCTCATTTGCTTATAACAACCTTGGCTGGTTATCGTCATTTTGGGTTGATGATTACGTGGATCTTAACAAAAGCCAATCTAAGCAGTTAAAAGCGATTATTAACGACACCCGTGATTGGCATCGCGAAGTTGAATTACCAAAATATAAAGCCGATTTACTCGACTTAAGGCAATTGCTAAATAATGAAGCCGATACTGCGCAGTTGATGAAAAAAATAACCCAAGTTAAGCAGCATTGGCGAAACTTGCTTCTGCATACCAGTGATCCTTTAATTGAGTTAGCCATGACGTTAACTCCATCACAACGTAATGAAATGGTAGAAAACATACGCGAGAAAATTAATGAGGAAATTCAAGAGCACACCTCATTAACCAAAGACGAGCACCTGCAGCAACGCTTAGAAAAACAACTAGATTACTATAAGCAATGGCTTGGTAAACTCACTTCTGAGCAGCAAACGTTGATATCACAAGCCAACAGCGCACATACCAGTACCAGTAATTTATGGTACGACTATAAACTAACGCGTTTAGCCGCACTTGAAGCACTTTTTACCCAGCAAACACTTAGCGAGGCAGAATTTAGCCAGCAATTACGCACCATTATTACAGAGCGTGAGCAGTATATGAGTAATGAGTTGCTTGAGCTAAATGAGCAAAATTTGAAAGCCTATGCGCAGCTACTACTTAAGTTAAATAAAACCCTGAGTACTAAACAATTAGCGCATGTTGATGAGGAATTTGCTGATTTAGTGGGTACTGTTAATGAACTGCTTACGGAGTGAGCGTTTTTTCTAATTCTTTTAGCTTATTTTTGCGAGCTTATTTAAGCTGAAAATTGTGATTTTTGCATTTCAGGGTTAATATAAACCATCAAAAATATTTTAAGTTATCCATGGATATAGCTGCACTTAATAGTACAAAAACACTACGCAAGCACGTTCTTAAGTGGATGTGCATTTGCTTTGGTTTTTTGTCGTTGGTGTTTGCCGGTTTTAATTTATCGGTAAATAATTTACACCTTGTTGGTGGCCTCGAAATTGCCTTTTCCTTGTTATGTTTGTATATCTTTAAGCACTCACAAAAGCATTATCCAAAAAGCTGGCATGCCATTACCATGTGCTTAACTATCTCTCTAATTGTGTTATGCGGCACTTACTTAGCCCCCCTTGAAAACGGCCTGTTTTTATGGACATTTATTTTACCTATTCTTTATTACTTGCTACTTGGCAGGCGTTACGGGTTATTTTTGTCTGCGGCATTACTTGGTCTACAGCTGCTGGTATTATCTCAAAAACTGCCATATTCATCGTTTGCAGCTATTAACCTAGGGCTTAATTTATTATTTGTATACATAAGCTTATGGGCCATTTCGCATGTTTTTGAAGGTAACAGAGCTGACTTTTCAAAACGTTTGAAAAACTTAGCCTTACTTGATCCTCTGACCGGTGCTGGTAATCGTTTATCAATGAATCACTATTTTGAAGTAGAGCTCAGAGATAAGTCGCAACTCTACTTGTTTTTACTTGATTTAGACTACTTTAAACAAATCAATGATCAGTATGGGCACGAGGTTGGTGATAAAGTATTGGTTGAGCTAGCAACACTACTTCGCGTCACTTTTGCTAAAGGATATGTGTTTAGAGTGGGGGGTGAAGAGTTTTCACTAATGAGCAACTTTGATAGCCCGCAAGCAGCTTTGGCTATGGCTGAAAAATTAAGACTCGCAATACAAAACAAGCAAATCGTCGCCAATGGTGAAACCATTAAATTAACTGCCAGTGTAGGTGTTGTGCAATACCAACATCAGAGCCTTAGCGAATTAATAGACTTGGCTGATAAACAACTTTATAAAGCCAAAGAAACTGGCCGTAACGAGGTCTGTACTGATATTTTAGCGCTGGCTTAAATTTGATGATTTAATACATTTGATCAAAGTCAGGAATACTGTTTTCCCAAATTGGTTTATCTTTACCAATATACTCGCGCACGGCATCAAAAAATAACCGCGTTCTTACCGGTAAATCACGATGTGGGTATACCGCATACATGGCACTGTGCTCCATTAATTTAAGATCCGTTAATAAAGGCACCAGTTGTCCATCAATCAGTTCTTTATCTAAGATGAACGCGGGGGCTAAAAAGTAAGTGGTCCCTGAGAGTGTTTTCATTAATAGTGCTTCGGCATCATTGGCTCTAAATACACTTTTAATTTTTTGTTCACATTGTTCACCAAGGTGGTTGTAGTAACTTACCCCATCAACACGCAGGGAACTGCTTGCGTAACTAGCGGCGGGTAATTGTGCCAAATCAGTTATGTTTGTTGGCATACCATAGGTTTCAATAAATGCAGGTGAAGCTAAAAGCAATAAACGATTACGCGCAATTTTTCGAGCAATTAAAGAGGAGTCTTTTGGCTCTCCCACTCTAAATGCCAAATCAAATCCTTCTGAGACAATATCGACAAGCCGATCATCTAAACGAAGTTCTACTTCCACTTGCGGAAAGCGCTTTTGGAAATCATTGATCACTGGTTGTAAATAACGCCGACCAATTAAAGTCGATGAGGTAATTTTTAATACGCCACGAGGTTCTAAGTGATAATTCTCTGCCATACGCAGGGTATCGCCGAGTAGGCTTCGCAACTCGTCCGCTTTTTTTATCATTTCAGCGCCTGCTGCGGTAAGTGAAAACGAACGGGTGGTTCGATTTAATAGCCTTACCCCTAGCTCATCTTCTAAACGACTGATTTGTTTAGAGATCACGGAACGATCAATGTTGCGTATTTCAGCAGCTTTAGCAAATGATCCCTGCTCAACCACTTCAAGCAGCATTAAGAGTCGGCTTGTTGTATCCATTATTGCACCATAGTGTCACTTTGATGCCATTTTGGCACTAATGAATTTAAAAATCTATTGTTTTTGTCAACAAGCATGTTCCGTATTATGTACCACCTAATTAACAGGAGCGTCGTTATGAACAAACACTTAGTTGCTACAGCCTTATCTGTTGCATTAATTACTCTGACCGGTTGTGCTGAGGAAAGCACAGCGCAATCAGCACCCGCACAACAATACCAAGCTATTGATGTAGCCCAAGTCCTGGTTAAGCCTGTGCAAAGTTGGCATACCTATACAACGCGCTTAGAGTCACCGCAAAAAGTGGCATTAATGCCACGTGTATCAGGCATTATTGAGCAAATTGAATTTAAAGAAGGGGATGCTGTTAAACAAGGTGATGTGTTATTTCGCCTTGATGATCGTTCATTTGCAGCCACGGTAGCTAGTTTACAAGCTCAGGTTAAAAGTGCACAAGCGGCTCTTGAACAAGCAAAAAGCGAAGCATCACGTGCAGTGCGTCTAACTGAGCGTAAAGCCATTTCTACTGAACAAGCGCAAGCACGTACCTCAACGTTACGTCAGCGTGAAGCACAACTTGCTGCACTTAAAGCGCAGCTTAAAGCCGCTGAGCTTGATTTAGAGTTTACCTCTGTGGTTTCACCTATTGATGGAATTATCTCTCGCGCAAACATCACTAAAGGTAACAACGTCCTTGCCGGGCAAAGCGTGCTCACTTCAATTGTGTCTAATGACAAAATGTATGCTTACTTTGATGTCGATGAACGTACTTGGAACAATGCATTTGATGAAGTCACTGCAGCGACTAAACAACCTGTTGTTATGCAAAAAGTAGGGCAGAGTGATTTTAATTACAACGGCCACATCAACTTTATAGATAACCAAATTAATGCTTCTACTGGCACATTACGTGTACGAGCGGTATTTGAAGATCGTAGTAACGAGTTACGCTCAGGCTCTTTTGCACGGATTAAATTGGCTGCCAATGCAATACGCGAAACCGTCATTATTCCAGATAGAGCTATTGGTACTGATTTAAAAAATCGTTTTGTTCTTACTGTGGGCGAAAATAATGTACTGCAATATAAATTGGTTACTGTAGGTGAGCGCTATGGCGCATTACGTGCTATTACCTCTGGCCTTGAACAGGGTGATGTGATTGCCGTAAATGGCCCCGCTCGCGTAGGACCTGGCATGCCAATATCACCAAATAAAGTGACAATTAATACCCAAGGTGTGGCATTTACACTCACTGCTAACCCTGCCGATTTAGTTGCTAAGCAATAAGGTTATTAAATGAAATTTTCACACTTTTTTATCCAGCGACCGATTTTTGCGGCCATGCTGTCGCTGATTATTTTGATTGCAGGTGGCATTTCTTTATTTCAGCTGCCAGTCAGTGAATACCCAGAAGTTGTGCCACCCACCGTGGTAGTAACAGCCAGTTACCCGGGCGCAAACCCAACGGTTATTGCACAAACAGTGGCAACACCGCTTGAACAAGAAATAAACGGTACTGAAAACATGCTATATATGTTTTCACAAGCGACCAGTGACGGGCGCATGACTTTAACCGTAACATTTGCCTTAGGTACGGACTTAGACCGTGCTCAAGTACAGGTGCAAAACCGAGTAAATAGTGCATTACCGAGGTTACCACAAGAGGTACAGCGTTTAGGGGTAGTTGCTGAAAAGTCATCACCCGATTTAACCATGGTGGTGCATTTATATTCACCCCAGAATAGCCATGATACGGCGTATTTATCAAATTATGCCGATTTAAACATTAAAGATGAAATAGCTCGTTTACCTGGCGTGGGTGATATTCAGTTATTTGGTGGTGGTAAATATGCTATGCGTGTGTGGTTAAATCCAGATGCATTAGCAGCACGTGAGCTTACAGCAACCGATGTTGTGGCTGCTTTGCGCTCGCAAAATCAGCAAGTTGCAGCGGGTAGCTTAGGTGCTCAACCAATCTCTAACGATAGCCAATTTCAAATTTTATTAAACGTGAAAGGCCGCCTAAATAGCATTGAAGAATTTAAGCAGGTCATTATTAAAGTCGGTGAGCAAGGGCAACTTACGCGTTTGTCAGATGTGGCGCGTGTTGACTTAGGCCAAGACTCGTACTCACTGCGTGCTGAACTTGATAATCAACCCGCATTGGCAATGCCAATATTTCAACGCCCGGGTTCAAATGCCATTGAGCTTTCAGATCAGGTGCGTGAAACCATGGCACGTTTATCGAAAGACTTTCCTGAAGGTGTTGAATACGACATTGTTTATGATCCAACGGTATTCGTTCGTGGCTCCATTGATGCGGTAATAGCGACATTGCTTGAAGCAATCGCATTGGTTGTTATTGTAGTCATTGTATTTTTACAAACGTGGCGCGCATCTATTATTCCGCTTATAGCTGTGCCAGTTTCACTCATTGGTACTTTTGCTGTAATGCAGTGGCTTGGTGTTTCTATTAATACCTTATCGCTATTTGGTTTAGTACTGGCTATAGGTATTGTGGTTGATGATGCGATTGTAGTGGTCGAAAATGTTGAGCGAAATATAGAAAACGGCTTATCGCCGCTTGAAGCAACACGCGTTGCAATGACAGAGGTAACCGGCCCAATTATTGCCATTGCATTGGTATTGTGTGCGGTATTTATTCCAACGGCCTTTATTACTGGACTTTCTGGGCAGTTTTATAAGCAATTTGCTTTAACCATAACTATTTCAACAGTTATTTCAGCGTTTAACTCACTAACATTGTCACCGGCGCTAGCAGCCTTATTGTTAAAATCGCACGACGCAAAACCAGATGCGTTTACCCGCTTATTAGATAAATTATTTGGTCGCTGGTTATTTAAGCCATTTAACCGACTGTTTAACCGTGGTGCAACAGGGTATGAAAAGCTAGTACAAAAACTTATTCGTATGAGCGTGGTGGTAATGGTTGCCTATGTTGCTTTAGTTGGCGGCACGATTAAGCTGTTTGACGCGGTCCCTGGTGGCTTTATACCACAGCAAGATAAGCAATACTTAGTTGCCATTGCGCAGCTACCAGATGCAGCAAGCTTAGACAGAACTGAAGCGGTAGTAAAACAAATGCAGCAAATAGCGCTCGAGGTACCTGGGGTTGCAAACACCGTGGCGTTTCCTGGCCTATCTGTAAATGGGTTTACTAATAGCCCTAACAGCGGCATTGTGTTTACACCACTGGCGCCTTTTGCAGAGCGTACCGATCCGAGTATGTCGGCTTCGGCTATTGCAGCGCAACTAAACCAACGTTTTGCAGCTATTGATGAAGCGTTTGTGGCTGTATTTCCGCCCCCGCCAATTCAAGGCTTAGGCACTACAGGTGGCTTTAAACTGCAAATTGAAGATAGAGCAAACAAAGGCTTTGAAGCATTATTTAATAGCTTGCAATCAGTGATTGCTGCGGCGCAAAAAGATCCGGCGTTAATGGGGCTGTATTCAAGCTTTAGAATTCAAGTGCCGCAAATGGATATTGATATTGACCGCGAGCAAGCACTTATCCAAGGTATTGCGCTCGATGAAGTATTTAACTCATTGCAGATTTATTTAGGCTCAGTGTATGTAAACGACTTTAATATGTTTGGTCGTACTTACCAAGTAAATGCTCAAGCAGATGCTGAATTTAGGGTAGACCCAGAGCAAATACTAAACCTAAAAGTACGTAATCGTGCAGGTAATATGGTGCCACTAGGCTCAGTGCTTACGGTAACGCCAACTATAGGCCCTGATCGTGTTATGCACTACAACGGTTACCCAAGTGCTGAACTTAACGGCAGCCCAGCGCCAGGTTACAGCTCAGACCAAGCGCAAACAGCGATTGAAAATGTATTGGCGAAAACGCTACCTACTGGTATTGAATATGAGTGGACTGAGGTAACGTATCAGCAAGTACTTGCCGGCAATACTATGGTGTACGTGTTCCCACTGGTGGTATTGCTTGTATTTATGGTACTGGCTGCACAGTATGAAAGCCTACGTTTACCATTGGCCATTATTTTAATTGTACCTATGACTATATTCTCTGCGTTATTAGGGGTGTGGTTTGTAGGCTCAGACAACAATATATTTACCCAAATAGCGTTAATTGTACTGGTGGCACTGGCCTCTAAAAACGCCATTTTAATGGTGGAATTTGCCAAAGATAAACACGACACTGGATTATCGCACCTTGAGGCTATGTTGGCAGCGTGTCGCATGCGTTTACGTCCTATTTTAATGACCTCAATTGCCTTTACTGCGGGTGTTATACCGTTAGTGTTGGCAACCGGCGCAGGGGCTGAAATGCGTCATGCCATGGGTAACGCTGTATTCTCAGGTATGATTGGAGTGACTGTATTTGGGCTATTATTTACGCCAGTGTTTTACATGCTGGTGGTAAAGAAGCAGCGCGCTGAGGAGTCTTCAAATGACTAAATTACATTTAAACAAATTTAAAATGCCGGCATTTTTAGGCTCAGTGTTAGCAATTGCAGTGTTATCTGGCTGTGCGAGCAAAATAGATACAGCAGTTGAGCAACAACAAGTAAACGAGTTTGTTGCCCAAGCAATATCGGCAGAGCAGTATGTTGGTGAAGATGAGCGAAATTGGTGGCACAAGCTAGGTTCAGCACAATTAAACCAGCTGGTTAGCAAGGCTTTGGCTAATAACTACGACTTACAAACGAGTCAGCTGGTGCTCAAAAGTGCGTTGGCACGTATTGGCGAACAACAAGCACAATACTTACCGCAAGGCGGTGTTGCGGTTGGAGCTAAGCGAAGTGGATTAGGCGATACCAATAGCCGACAATCAAGTGCGAATGTAGCACTTGATTGGCAGCTCGATTTATTTGGCCGAATTACTGCACTCGTTGATGCCGCAAATTCACAAGCTATGAGCCAAGCCGAGCAAGTTAGGCTATTACAAATTGAAGTTGTGTCATCTGTGGTTAAAGGGTTTGCTAGCTATCAGGGCAACCTGCAAAAGCAACAAATTATTGAAATGCAAATAGAAGCACTTGAACAAAGCATTCAAGTACTGCAGGCGCAAGTAGATGAAGGTGTGGCAAATGAGCTTGATTTAAACCGCACCATGGCGCAACTTAGGCAGCAACAAGCGCTCATTCCGGCGATTGAATATGCTAAGTTTCGTGACTTATCTACGCTGGCGGTATTAAGTGCACAACCAACGCAATTACTGAGTATTGATGATGAGCGCGCTATATTGAGTAAGGCATTTCAAGTGTCATTAGCAAAGCCTAATCAAGCGATTGCACTTAGACCCGATATTAGCCGAGCATTATATGACTTTAGCCAAGCAAATAGTTTAAGTGTGGCAGCCAGTAAAGCCTTATTGCCGGATATCAGCTTAAGTAGTTTTGCAGGCGTGCTAAGTTTAGGCAGTAATGGTTTTAGCGATACCCAGCAGCAATGGCAAGTTGCACCACAAGTACAATGGTCTTTATTAAGTTATCCTGCTTTGTTAGCTCAGCGTGATGCGCAGCAGTTTTTAAGTCAAGCTGCTTATACTGACTATCAACAAGTGGTTTTAAAAGCCATTAACGAGAGTGAACTTTCATTGCAATACTTGGTCAATCAAGCACAGCAATCGCGTTTTGCTGAGCAGCGGTATCAGTTTGCTAATAAAGCATTTTTACAAGCACAAGCAATGTATGAAGAAGGGCAAATTCCTTACTTAGAGTTGTTAGATGCACGTCAGGATGTTTTAATAGCACAAGAAAATGCCGTTGATTCAACTATTTCATCGTTACTTGCTAAGGTAAATGCTTACCAGTCATTTAATGGACGATGGAGTTACGCGTTAAGTAATACTAACTAGTAGAGTTTTTGATGCCTAATACTGTAGTTACAAACCCAGATACTATTCCTTCATCTATGCAGGCTATTGCCTTAATAGAGCCTAATGAGGATATTAACTTAACGGATATTCAATTACCTGTGCCTCAATGCACAGGTAATGAGCTGTTAGTAAAAGTGGAGTATGTTGGTTTAAATCCGGTGGATGCGCAATTTGCTAAATCTGGCTTTTGTTTATGGCAATATCCGCATGTTTTAGGCTTAGATGCAGTGGGTGTAGTGGTTAAAGCGGGTAAAGGTGTATTTCCTGGTGTGGGTGAGCGTGTAATGTGGCATGCCAGTATTGGTGAGCAAGGGGTGTTGAGCGAATACGCAAAAGTACCTAATTATGCGGTGTCTATCATTCCCAAGCAATTAGCCAGTGACAAGGCTGCTACTTTGCCCTGCGCCGGAATGGCAGCGCTTATCAGCTTAGATAAATTAGCCGTAACTGAAGGCGATACCCTCTTTGTTGAAGGGGGCGCAGGTGCTGTAGGTCAATTTGCTATTCAATTTGCAAAGCAGCGTGGTGCCGATGTATTTACAACTGCCTCCAAGCGTAACCACAAATTGGTTAAGCAGCTAGGGGCTGATGTAGTTTTTGATTACAACGACAAAACCTTGTGTGACAAAATTCGCCGAGAGTTAGGACCACAAGGATTTGATGCCATTATTGATATTATGGGCGGGGAATCGACCATTCAAAACATCGAACTAATGCGTTTTTGTGGCCGTATTGCTTGTTTAAATCCACTGCCTAAGTTTGAACAGCAGTTAATGTTTAGGCGTGCGCCCAATATTAGTATTGTCTCTTTAGGCGGAGCGTGGTTAGCCAACAGCTTATGTGCGCAGCAGCGTATGAGTTTTATGGGGAATTTATTGCTTGAAACAGTCTCTAATGGCGATATAAAACACCCTGAAATTCTAGCTGTTGATTTTAACGCGCAGGCCGTATCTAGCGCCTTAAACAACCAGTTAGCAGGTGGTTTTACTGGTAAACAGGTGGTTAAAGTAAGCTAATTCCAGCGAAATTCTCGTATTAAAAAACGCAGCCTAATTTTAGGCTGCGTTTTTTTTGTTTCTACTTTCTTACCAAATCTGTATTTGCGGCGCCAACAACCAGAACTATTAAACTTTTAACAAAAAAATAATAATTCAGCGTACAGTTGTAAGCCTTTTTATTTCAACAGTTTACGTTCAGATAAAGAAAATAAATTGCAAAAACTGTTAATTAATTGAATAGAGTAATTGATCTAAACCGATTTTTATGACGTAATGTAGGTATTATTATCTGGTCGGATGAGTTCGTTATGAGTTTACGTACAAAATTAAAAAAAGTATTACCAAGTATTTCAGTTACTGAGCAAGAAGCGCTAGACGCTGGCGATGTATGGCTAGAAGGGTCTATCTACCAAGGTAAACCAGATTTTAGCGCGCTACGCGATGTACCCGCGGCAAAATTAACCGCAGACGAGCAAGCGTTTCTAGACGGCCCAGTACAAGAACTACTAAGCATGATTGATGATTCAGTCATTCAAAATGGTATTCATTTACCAAACGACATTTTAGAGTTTTTGAAAAAAGAGCGTTTCTTCTCGCTGATTATCCCTAAATCGTTTGGCGGTTTAGAGTTCAGCCCATACGCCAATTCAACTATTGTAGGTACTATTGCAACCAAAAGTTCAGCGGTTGCGGTAACTGTAATGGTACCAAACTCGTTAGGCCCAGGTGAGTTATTACTTCACTTCGGTACAGATGAGCAACAAGCACATTATTTACCACGTTTAGCAAATGGTACAGACATTCCATGTTTTGCATTAACCAGCCCAGAAGCAGGTTCTGATGCAGGCGGTATTCCTGATGTAGGTACTGTTACTAAAGGCATGTACAATGGCGAAGAAGTACTTGGCTTAGAAATTACATGGGACAAACGCTACATTACACTCGCGCCAATTGCTACTGTACTTGGTTTAGCGTTTAAAGTAGTTGACCCTGATGGTTTACTAGGTGGTAAAGAAAACCTAGGTATTACCTGTGCCCTTATTCCAAAAGAGCACCCAGGCGTAGAGCTTGGTAATCGCCATGATCCTATGGGTATCCGTTTTTACAACGGTACTACACGTGGTAACAAAGTATTTGTACCAATGGATTTTGTTATCGGTGGTCAGAAAAACATCGGTCGCGGTTGGCAAATGCTAGTTAGCTGTTTAGGCGCAGGTCGTGGTATTTCATTACCAGCGTTAGGTGTAAGTACAGCGCAAGTGGCGTTAAAGTCAGCTTCTGAATATGCAGCCGTGCGTGAACAGTTTGGTTTATCAATTGGCCAATTTGAAGGTATTCAAGAAAAGCTAGCTGACATTGCAGGGAAAACATACCTACAAGAAGCAATGCGAGTATTAACAACTGAAGGTTTAGGCATGGGCTTAAAACCATCGGTAGTAACTGCAATCGCTAAATACCATATGACAGAGCTTGGCCGTGATGTGCTTGACTCAGCAATGGATATTCAAGCGGGTAAAGCAATTCAGAATGGCCCTCAAAACACGCTTGCTAGCGGTTATGTGGCGCAGCCAATTGCCATTACGGTAGAGGGCGCGAACATTCTTACTCGTAACCTGATGATCTTTGGTCAAGGTGTTATGCGTTGTCACCCATACCTACAGTCTATGGTTGAGTCTATCCACAGCGATGACAAAAACGCAGACGCAGAATTTAACGGTATTTTACGTAAAACAATTGGCTACAGCACAGCAAACAGCTTACGTGCATTCCGCTTAGGTGTGCTACCGTTTACCGCGAGTGCAAACTCAGCATTACCAGAAGTACGTGACTACGAAAAAGCAGTGCAAAAACTATCAGCTAAATTAGCTGTATATGCTGACTTCTCGTTACTAGTACTTGGCGGTAAATTAAAGCAAGCTGAAATGCTTTCAGCACGTTTAGGCGATGTAATGAGCTTCTTGTATGCAGCTATGGCATCTATTAAGTATTACGAGCAAAAAGTAGCAAGCAGCGAGCGTGAGCAAGCGGCTCCTTACTTCCATTATGCGACTCGTTTTGCACTACAAAGTGCAGAAGAAGCATTGCACAAGTTCTTAGACAACTTCCCTGCAAGTGGTACTCGTAAGTTCATTCGTTTCATTACTATGAACTACTCAACTAAAATGCCAAAAATCAGCGATGATTTAATCCGTGAACTAGCAAAACAAGCTCAGCTTGATACGGCATTTAAAGCGCAAATCACGCATTTAGTTAAGCCAATTGAAGGTGATGGTCATCACATCAACGAACAAGCTTACAAAGCTAAAATGGCATCATTAGAGCTGTTAGCAAAAGTGAAAAAAGCGCTACGTGCTAAAACCTTCAAGCCGGGCACGCGTTTTTCAATCACACTTGAAAATGCACTTGCTGCAAAAGTAATTAACGACGCTGAATTTGTTCAGTTAAGTGATTACAACAAAAAGCGTGAAAAAGCGATTCGTGTTGATGAGTTCGACTTCGATATGAACATCCTAGACGACAACGCACAGCCAGTTAATCCGCTTAAAAGCGTGGTTAACCAATAAAATTCAATAATGCAAAGCGCCTGCAGTTTAGGCGCTTTTATTGATACAAAATTAGTGTGGAGTCCTGCTTGAGTAACATCAAGCGGGGCTTTTTTATGGGTGTAATTTAAGCCCATAACTAATGACGACTAATTTGATGGTACAGAACATAATTAAACGTTGATTTAGTGTATTTTAACAATGGGTGGTAAATAACCTACGTAATTACTTGTTTACATTAGAGTTGTTTAGTGGAATTATTGAGCGTATGTAATATACGCCGTTTTGAGGGTTATAACCCCCCAAAGTGTTGTTTGATAAGCTGTTACGAGTAATTTATAACCGTAACGTCAGGATTGTCAAAAATAAGGAAATAACATGGATTTACCCTATCAACATGAACCAATTAATACATATTCGATTAAAAAAGTAGTGATCCTTTCGATACTTTCAATTTGTATAACTGTTTTCAATATTTATTTATCTAACCAGTTTATGGGCGAATTAAATCGCTTCAACTTAGATGCAACTGAAAAGCAGGCTTTTTCCATATTTAGTGGCATTGGATTGCCACTAGCCTGTCTCATTACTTCACAAGTTTTTATAAAGTGGCGTGGTGTAAAGAATGGAGTAAAGTCTACTTTAATCGGCTCGTTAATTGTTTTAGTTGCCCAAGCTCCTATAATATTTTTCTTAATTAAGTAGTTACTCATAACAAGTGCATTTAGTACGGGACTGCTAAAGTTTGGCTCGGTTTCGCTTCGCTACACACTTTAGCCAACAATTATCAGCCCATTATCCGGGCTTTAGATTTTTATCAAAATATGGAGTTTTATTCTAATTATGGAAGAATCAGTTCAAGTCGAAAATAATGAAGATAGTATAGAGAAATCTCGAAGTGTAGAAAAAAATAAAATCCAAAATGAAACTATTACAACAGAGCTACATTTTGAGTTGTTAAAACAGTATGCATGGCTATCATCAGCAATAATAGGTGCTGTTGTTATACTTATTCAATTAAAAGTACTTACCTTAGGCTCAAAGGTTTATATTCCTTTAGGTTGTTTTTGTTTTTCAATTCTTAACTCTTTAATTGCTCAAGACTATATAGTTGAGTCATTAACAAAAGGTAAAACTATTTATGATATCTCTAAAAAAGTCTATATATTACGCAACTTCTCTATATTTGGTTTAGGGGTTGGCGTAGGGTTACTTGCTTATAGCTTTATTTAGACAACAAACACATTAAGCAGGACAAAACAGTTGGCTTTTGTTTCTACGTCGCTTATTTTAACCAACTATTTTATTGCCTCTAATGGGGTGTTAAATACCTAAATGGAGTTTAGATGAATATTCAAGTTTTTAGACCAAAACAATTTGTAGATATGGCGAGAGACTATAAGTTGTTTGCGGATGACGTAGAAGTTGCCACTATAAAAAGAGGGGTTACGCAAACAGTAAACATCCCTGATTCAACTAAAACTATTCAAGCGAAAATAGATTGGTGTTCAAGCCAAACTTTTCCTGTAGCCTCAATTACTGACAAAGGAATTATTATTAAAAATTCTTTTGGTAGTAATATATTCAAATTGCTTTTTTTAACTATTTATTATGTCAGTTTCGGTAAAAGCAAATACTTATCGGTAACAAACGGTATTTAGTAAGAATATTCAAACGAAAAAAAAACCGTTGGCTGTTTTCACACTGTTTAATATTTTAGCCAACTATTTCAAGTCTGTTTATATTGGCGTTTTACGAACTAAGGAAAGTTATGATTAAATCAATACTGATAATATTTACATTGTTTTTAGCTAGTCTTGCTACCGCTGAAGAGTTTACTGATGTGTCTGAGATCACAGAGCGCTTGGAAGATGACATACCAAAGATTTTAGATAAACACAAAGCTCCTGGTGTTGCACTTGCATTTGTCAATGGAAATAGAGTTCTAGAGTTTCGATCCTATGGTTTTGCCGACGTAGCAGCCAAAACTGAGATTACCCAAAGCACAATGTTTAACGTAGGGTCTATTTCTAAGCTGGTTACTGTTTGGGGAGTAATGCAACTTGTAGCTCAAGGCAAAGTCGATTTAGATGCGCCAATAAACCAATACCTCAAACGTTGGCAGATCCCTAAGTCTGAGTTTAACGCAAAAAAAGTAACATTGAGAAATATCTTATCTCACACTTCAGGCTTGTCACTTGGCCCATATACAGGCTGGGAGTCTCCAGAAAAGTTAACAACTATAGTTGACTCACTAAATGGCAATAACAATGGCGCCGGATCTGTTGAACTTATTCATGTGCCCGATACAAAATGGTCTTATTCTGGTGGTGGGTATTCAGTGGTGCAACTTTTAATTGAAGATGTGTCAGGCATGGCATTTGAAGATTATATGCAGCAATACGTGTTTAAGCCTCTAAATATGAAGGATTCTACTTTTAAAATTACTAAAAAAGTTATCAAAAAGTCGGCAACACCTTACGATAATTCCGGCAAAGTCACGGGCATGGTTTATTTTAATGAGAAAGCAGCTGCTGGTTTACAGACAACGCCAATAGACTTAGCCCGCTTTAATATGGCTGTGTTGCGCAACAACGATGGTGATTATAATGGTTTAGGGTTGCTACCAGAAAAATTAATTGATCTGATGATAAAGCCCGCGCCAAACACTAATGGGCGCTGGAGTATGAGCTATGTTGTTGACGCAAAGAATAGCAGTCTTGGCTTTGCTGGATTTAATCGTGGTTGGGTCTCGCTATCACGCTCTATCACTGACCTTAACTTTGGTTATGTGATTTTAAGTAATAGTAGTATTGGCGCAGTGAATAATGACATTGATAGTCTTATCCTTTCTATTGTTAAACAAAACCATAACTAAAATGGATACAACAAAGTATTTCAGCGGGTAAAGCGCTCAATTCGACGATAAGTTTGTAGTGGCATAGTTAATTTTGCCGCCCATTCAAAAACTAGCATTCGTTTTTTACATACAGGGTTGTGAAAAAACATACAGAGCTTTTTACTAAGACCTTTTATTAAAAACACCGTCTAATGTTAAGCTAACTAAAATTTAGCAATCTAATATGGCTATGTCTTTTTATCTTCCATTACTTACCCCGCATTTTCAACGTATAGCTATTGGCGAAACCCTAACCTCGCTTTGGAGTGGCTGTGGTCAAATTGTGAAGTGCCAACTTGATGAGCAAGCCTGTGTGATTAAAGCGATTAAAGTACCCGATCATATTAATCACCCTAAAATTAAACAAAGCAACTTTGCACTTAATAGAAAGCGTGACTCTTACAACGTTGAATATACGTTTTATAAGCAATTTAGCCATAAATTGCCTAAGCAAGCAGCAAGTATTGAATGCATTAAAGCAATCAACAAGGGCGATGAGTTTGCCTTGGTTTTTAAAGATTTTTCAAAGCTGGGGTACAGCCAAGCAACCACCGAGAATATAAAAGCAATATTAAAGTGGTTGGCACATTTTCATGCCTTTCATTTAAATGCAAAGTTTGATGGCTTATGGCAGCAAGGAAGTTATTGGCATTTGGATACCCGGCCAGATGAATTTAATAACTTACCTGAAAAGTCCGATATTAAACAGGCTGCATCTCTGTTAAACGGCGCATTAAAGCAGTGTAATTATAAAACATTAATTCATGGTGATGCCAAGCTTGATAACTTTGCCGCTAATAGCCAAAGGCATATACGCGGTTACGACTTTCAGTATGTGGGTCCAGGCGTTGGGGTGGTCGATGTAATGTATTTTATGACCAGTTGTATGGATGAATCTGAGCTTCATAAACACGCACAGAGCTACCTCGACTATTACTTTAGCCAATTGAAGCAAGCTCTGAGTGACTATCAACCACACATTAATGCTGATGATGTTGTTACACAATGGGCTCATTTATGGCCAGTGGCATGGGCAGACTTTTATCGGTTTTTACTTGGGTGGAGCCCAGAGCACAAAAAGATTAACAGCTACATGCACGCTCAGGTAAATAATTGGTTAGCGAGTAACAATTCATAAACACAAAAATCTTTATAGTTGTGGCTAAATTAAATATTTTGGCACGAACTATGAAATCAAGACTAAAATTAACAGTCAAACGGCCTGTTTTAATATAAAATACGTCAAATTTTTTATCACTAGGTTTATTACTATGGCTATTCACGTTATTTCTCATCCCCTTGTTCAACATAAGTTAGGTTTAATGCGCGCGCATGGAATTAGCACGAAAAGTTTTCGCGAGTTGTGTTCAGAAGTGGGCACATTATTAACTTACGAAGCCACTAAAAATCTAGAATTAGAAGATAACGAAATTACAGGCTGGGACGGCAATAAACTTAAAGTTGAGCACATTAAGGGTAAAAAAATTACCGTGGTGCCAATTTTACGTGCGGGCCTTGGTATGATGGACGGCGTAATGTCGTTACTTCCAGCGGCTAAAGTGAGTGTAGTGGGTTTAGAGCGTAATGAAGAAACGCTTGAGCCAGTTCCCTACTTTGAAAAACTAGTGGGTAATATTGATGAGCGTTTAAGCTTAGTGATTGACCCAATGCTGGCTACTGGTGGTTCTATGATCGCCACCATCGATATGCTTAAAAAAGCAGGCTGTAAGGACATTAAAGTAATCGTACTGGTTGCTGCACCTGAGGGCGTTGAAAAAACATTAGCCGCTCACCCTGATATTGAGATTTTTACTGCCTCAGTTGATAGCCATTTAAATGAAAAAGGTTACATTATCCCAGGGCTTGGCGATGCAGGTGACAAAATTTTCGGTACGGTTTACTAAGGTTTAGCAGTGCAAAATAATTCTACATTTTCTATAAAAACCATTTTAACCGGTGCCCAAATGCTGTTTGTTGCATTTGGTGCGTTAGTATTAGTGCCAATATTAACTGGCCTAGATCCTAGCGTAGCCTTGTTTACCGCTGGTTTAGGTACTTTGTTGTTTCAATTTGTGACTAAAGGCCAAGTGCCTATTTTTTTAGCGTCGTCATTTGCGTTTATTGCACCCATTATTGCCTCAGTGCAAATGTGGGGCATACCCGCCACTATGGGGGGGTTAATGGCGGCGGGCTTTACTTATATGCTATTAAGTTTATTAGTGAAGTTTAAAGGTACAAAAACCTTACATAAAATTTTGCCGCCAATTGTGGTAGGCCCAGTGATTATGGTAATTGGTCTAGCGCTTGCGCCTGCAGCAGTTAATATGGCCATGGGTAAAAGTGGCGATGGTGGCACACAAATTATTGCCTACGACAGCGCTATTATTATCTCTATGTTCTCATTGCTCGTTACTTTAGTGTTTGCCGTGTGGGGTAAAGGGGTATTTAAATTAATACCTATTTTAGCCGGTGTTGTTGCCGGTTATACGCTTTCGTTATTTATGGGTATAGTGCAGTTTGAAGCCGTAAGTAATGCACAGTGGCTAGCAGTACCAAACTTTGTGTTACCAGAGTTTAAATGGCAAGCCATATTATTTATGGTGCCGGTGGCAATTGCGCCTGCTATTGAACACATTGGCGATATGATGGCAATTAGCCAAGTTACAAAAAAAGATTATTTGAAAAAACCAGGATTACATCGCACTTTATTTGGTGATGGTTTAGCCACGTCTGCCGCATCCTTATTTGGCGGCCCACCTAATACCACTTACTCAGAGGTAACTGGTGCGGTAATGCTTACTAAAAACTTTAACCCTAAAGTAATGATGTGGACTGCTATTATTGCAATTTGCTTAGCATTTGTTGCTAAAATGGGCGCTAGTTTGCAAACCATTCCGGTGCCTGTGATGGGTGGCATAATGATTTTATTATTTGGCTCTATTGCGGTTATTGGTTTAAACACCTTAGTTAAATCGGGCGATGACTTAAGTGAGCCGCGCAATTTAAGTATTGTGGCACTTATTTTAATTTGTGGTATTGGTGGTATGTACATAGGTAGTAGTGAGTTCAGCCTAGAAGGTGTGAGCTTATGTGCTATTTTAGGCATAGTATTAAACTTAGTATTACCCAAAGCACAGAGCAACCAGAGTTAAGTTTGCACTGTGGTTAAAAATATTGCACCAAAAAAGCGCATTTTAAATGCGCTTTTTTTTTAACCTACTAAAAAGTAACAATAAATAATATTGGTCTAGTAACTGCATTTCCTTAGTCATACCCTATAGTTGACTCAGGGATTGTTATATGGAGACCAAGAGTGTGGATATAAATGCTTTTTTAGTAAAACACCAACTGCCGTTGAAATATCAGTATATTAGCGAGCAGTATTTTTCTGCTATTGCGCAGGACATTCTAACCAGTAAAAAAACAGCCCCTATATTTGTCGCGATTAATGGCTGCCAAGGCTCAGGAAAAACCACACTTGGTGATTATTTAGTAACTTGGTTTAGCCAAAATACCCACCTAAACTGTGTTGCGCTCTCTATTGATGACTTTTATTTATCAATTCAAAAACGCCAACAGTTAGCCCAAGATGTGCATTGTTTATTCGCCACTAGAGGTGTACCGGGTACACATGATGTTGCGCTGATGGATAACACCATTAGCCGTTTATTAAATGCAGAACTAAATGTACCGCTGCCGCGTTTTGATAAGCAACAAGATGAACCCGTAGCAAAAAACAAATGGTTAACCAATAGTCAGCCGGTCGATGTTGTTATTTTAGAAGGGTGGTGTGTAGCCAGTGAACCACAGCAGCCTTTTACGCTAGTTGAGCCTATTAACGAGCTAGAAAAATCATACGATCAACAAGGGTTATGGCGTCGCTGTATTAACAGCTGTTTAGCCAATGAATATAAAACCGTTTTTGATAAAATCGATTACACAATTATGCTCAAAGCCCCGAGTTTTGATGATGTGTTTGCGTGGCGCCAAGAGCAAGAACACAAGTTAATTGCCAAACAAGGGCAGGGCGCAGGCACTATGACCGATGAGCAGTTATTGTGGTTTATTTCTCATTTTGAACGCATCACGCGTGAAAACCTCAACACCCTTAGTGCTAAAGCAAATGCACTTATAGAGCTCGATAGTAATCGAGATGTAACTGCGATGGTGCTTACAAGCGATAGTATTGTACAACCTATCATTTTTACCGATTTAGATGGCACATTACTCAATCACAGAGATTACAACACCGATGCGGTAGATACCTTATTACAAGAGCTGCAATACAGCGGTGTACCTGTGGTATTTAATACCAGCAAAACATTTAGTGAAGTAGTGGCACTGCAACAAGCGCTTAATATTACACAGCCTTTCATTGTTGAAAATGGCTCGGCTGTTTATATTCCTAAAAATTATTTTAATCTCAGGCCAATTGGCTGCAGCGAATACCAAGGCTACTGGTGTTACTCGTTTGCTGCACCCATTAGCAATTTATGGACTGATTTAAAACGCTTAAAAAAAGACTACGGCGACCAATATAGTTTGTTTAGTGAGCTTACGAGTGAGCAGGTAATGAAAATGACAGGATTAAACCAGCTACAAGCAACGCAAGCACAAACCCGTCAATACTCAGATCCGCTCTACTGGCATGGCGATGAGCAGCAACTTAATGAATTTATCAATGCGATATCAGTATATGGCTACGAGGTTAAAGTAGGCGGGCGCTTTATTCACATTGGAAAGAATACCGATAAAAGCATGGCTCAGCAATGGTTAGTGCAGCAGTTTAATGCGCAGTTTTCTAAAGCGCTGAGCATTATTGCGCTCGGGGATAGCGATAACGATAAGCAAATGCTAGAAGAGGCTGATATCGCCATCATCATTACCAATCCAGAGAGTAAAAAGCCAGTTAAATTAACCTATAACAAAGCGCGCTATTCTCAATTGCCGGCACCGCTAGGCTGGGTTGAAGAAATTACAGCACTACCTTGTATTAACAGTATTTTACCCAGTTCTGAGGAGTATAGTTTGCATGGCTGATTTTTATCAAAATGGCATTATTACAACACTACATAACATTGCCAATAGACCCGTAGACGATTTAGAAAAAGAGTTACTTAGCTTTAGTAAACAGCGACCAATGGGGCTTATATTGCCTTCATTATTTAGTGAGTTAGAAGGCCCTGCTTTACAAAACATAGTTAAAGAGCTGCAACAAGTACCGTATTTATCGCAAATAACCATAGGCTTAGACAGAGCCGACGAAAGCCAGTATCGCTATGCATTGAACTTTTTTAAATCGCTTGATCAAAACCATAAAGTGTTGTGGAACGATGGCCCACGTTTGCAGGCGCTCGATAAAGAGCTTCAAGCTTTAGGTGTGGCGCCACGCGAGCTCGGTAAAGGCCGTAATGTGTGGTATTGCATGGGCTATAAACTCGCTACCGCGGAGGTTGAGTCAATAGCACTACATGATTGCGATATTTTAACTTATGACCGAGGCTTATTAGCGCGATTAATTTATCCAGTTGCACATCCTCGATTTAACTATGAGTTTTGTAAAGGCTTTTACCCGCGTACTGCCAATGGAAAAATAAATGGTCGAGTATCGCGTTTACTGGTTACTCCGTTATTACGCTCGTTTAAAACCATTTTAGGCAGCCGTGATTACCTTGAGTATATGGACTCGTTTCGTTACCCATTAGCCGGTGAATTTTCATTTAGACGCGATGTATTAAACGATATTCGTATTCCTAGTGACTGGGGATTAGAAATTGGCGTATTAAGCGAGATGTATCGTAATTATTCTCATAACCGCTTGTGCCAAGTTGATATTGCCGATAACTACGATCATAAACACCAAGAATTATCGTTGGACGACCAAACAGCTGGCCTTTCTAAAATGTCGATTGATATAACCAAAGCACTATTTAGAAAGTTAGCGACTCAGGGGGTTACTTTTACCAGCGAAACCATACGTTCATTAAAAGCGACTTATTACCGCATTGGTTTAGACTTTATTGAAACCTATCATAATGATGCGTTAATGAACGGCTTAACACTTGATATTCACCAAGAAGAAAAAGCGGTAGAAATGTTTGCACAAAATATTATGAATGCTGGCCAACACTTTTTAGAAAACCCAATGGAAGCGCCATTTGTGCCGAGTTGGAACCGTGTAGCTTCGGCGATGCCCGATGTACTAGATCGATTAAAAGAAGCCGTTGAGCTTGATAACGAACAATACAGTTAAATTGGTATACTTAAACGAGGCGCCTGTGGACATAGTTAGGGAACAGTTTTTTCAACGAGTCGAACAACATTTACATACTATTTATCAAGGGGTTGAGTTACCGATAGCAGTAATCGAATTGGCTGAGGAATTAATCACCTTGATATTGGGGAATAACCCACTTCGAGATCCTACGCCGCACACGAACCGCTGGGATGAACAAGATATTGTTTTAATTGCCTATGGCGATTCTATTATAAATCATGAAGACAGTGAGTTAGCAGTTGGAACTGCCTTAGAGGCGCCGTTAAAAACCTTGCACCGCTTTATAAAAGAGCAGTGCGATCATCAGCTTAATGCGCTGCACATTTTACCTTTTTATCCGTATAGCTCAGATGAAGGATTTGCGGTAATGAACTATGCGCAAGTTAATGAAGCGCTGGGCGATTGGCAAGACATTAACGCCATTGCCAACGATGTAAAGTTAATGGCTGATTTAGTGATTAATCATTGTTCTAGCCGAAGTCTTTGGTTTGAAAACTTTTTAACCGATACACACCCAGGGAAAGACTATTTTAAAACAGCTAGTTTAACTGACGATTTAAGCCAAGTCGTGCGCCCACGAACCTCGCCATTATTACATACGGTAGCCACAGCAAGCGGTGATAAGCATGTATGGTGTACATTTAGTCATGATCAGGTGGATTTTAATTTTGAAAACCCTGAGGTATTAAAAGAGTTTGTTGGCATTATTCGCCATTATTTAGATAACGGTATTCGCTTGTTTCGCCTTGATTCCGTGGCATTTTTATGGAAACAACTCAATACCAGTTGTATAAACTTACCGCAAACCCATGAAGTGGTACGTTTACTGCGAACGCTGATTGAGCATGCCGAGCCCAGTGTGGTGATTATTACTGAGACCAATATTCCTAATCAAGAAAACCTATCGTACTTTGGTAATGCCAACGAAGCCCATGCAATTTACAACTTTGCCTTGCCGCCGTTGTTATTGCATACCTTACTTAGCGGCGATAGTACCGCGCTTAAGCACTGGATGATGAGCATGCCGCCAGCGCAAAACGGTACCGCATATTTTAATTTTATTGCCTCTCATGATGGCATTGGTTTGAGACCAATTGAAGGGTTATTACAACCGAGTGAAGTTGCTTCGTTAGTAAGTACGACCATGCAATTTGGGGGTCGTGTTTCAATGCGCACCAGTCACGATGGTACACATACCCCCTATGAGCTAAATATTGCCTTGTTTGATGCCTTACAAGGGACGCATAACGGCGCAGATAAATATGGCCTTGAGCGTTTTTTGTGTGCTCATGCCATTATGTTTGCAATGGAAGGAATTCCAGGGCTATATATACACAGTTTACTTGGCACCACTAATGACTATGAGCGCTTTGAAAATTCGCAGCACAATCGTGCAATTAATCGTCATCGCTGGCAAGAGTCAAAATTATTAGCGGCAATTGAAGAAAAATACAGCCATCATCACCAGGTGTTCAAGGGAATAAAACAATTATTAGCAGTGCGTAAAAGGCAAGCTGCATTCCATCCTAATGCCACACAATTTACTTTGCACTTAGGAGAGGGGTTATTTGGTTTTTGGCGACAAAGTATAGACCGCCAACAAAGTATTTTTTGTGTTTATAATATTAGCAGTCAGCCACAAAGCTTAACCTTAGCCGACTTAAACTTAATAAATACCCAGCAATGGGTTGAGCTAATTTCTAAAACAACACTTGATGAATCCCAACAAACCATGCTGTTAGCACCCTATCAAACGCTTTGGTTATCCAATAAGGCATAGGGACATTTATTATGGTAGGCAAAATGCGTTCAGAGTTTTAAATAAGGGAATAGTACTGTAAAGGGGCTTTACAGTGCTACTTCTCAAGCGCTAACAGTAAATTCTCTATAGTAAATTCATGCCAGTCAGCGTGTGTTTTACTAAATTGCATAAAGTCTATTTCAGCTAGTCCTGCTTTATTTATCGCGTTGTATAACGGGATGTTCGCAGCGTTAAGCGGATCAAAAATATCAGCTGTACGATGAAGCAAAGGGCTATGTTTTGGTTGAGTATGGTTGTCGAACAAATTAACTAGGGCATAAGCGCCTAACAACACATGGCCTCCAATAGATACATCAAGCTCTGAACCATTATTAGGTGGAGCCTCCCAGTTAATACCACCCACAATAACTTGCGATTGCTTGTTTAGTTGCTTTAATGCCCTTTTTGCGCCAAACGCAATGGCGTCATTCGCACACCATATAATGTTAATTTCTGGGGCTTGCTGCATATACGCTAAGGTTTTTCTAAACCCTTCTTGCTCAGACCAATTGGCAACCTCTTTAGCGATTAACGTAACTTGCGGTGTTTGCGTTAAAAAGTCCATTAACCCTTGGGTACGCATAATAGAAGCAGGCGTTGCATAATCGCCTAATAACGCTAGGGTATGTGCTTGTGTTGTTGTTTTTTTAGAAAACGTATTATAAAGCTCTTGCATTAATAATTTGCCTGCAACGCGATTATTTGGGGTAATACTACCGACTATATTAGTGCCATTTTTGCGTAACTTATCAACTGACGCAGGCGAGGGGCGATTTAATAAAAAGTAAATAGGGACATGTTTACTGTCTATTATAGAGAGGTATTTACTGGTAACATTTTTTTCGTTTACGAGGATCAGGTAATCGGGTTTGTCATTTATAGCCTGCTGGATCAGCTCTTTCATTAAAATATGATTTCGGTTGGCGTATTTTATTGTTAATGTCACATCTAAATCAGTGGCTGCACTTTGCATGATTTTAGAAACATCAAACCAAAAATTTCCGGTGTTGTTATTTTTTGAATCAACAGAGTCGGAAAAACCCGGATTAATAAATCTGATCTCTAGAGCATGAGCATTATAACT
Organism: Pseudoalteromonas sp. DL-6; assembly: GCF_004328665.1. Classification (NCBI taxonomy): domain Bacteria; kingdom Pseudomonadati; phylum Pseudomonadota; class Gammaproteobacteria; order Alteromonadales; family Pseudoalteromonadaceae; genus Pseudoalteromonas; species Pseudoalteromonas sp. DL-6. The sequence continues at coordinate 282,470 of NZ_CP019771.1, read as the reverse complement.
AACTAATAGTAGGCAGGTAATCGTTAGTAGGCGGTATAATTTAAAAAAGGACATACATTTCTCTATAAACTTTTTAAAGCTCAATTTTATCCTTGCTAAAGTGCTCCTTGGTGACATCTAGGCGTTATGCTATATAATACCCCACTAAGTTTAGCATGTATGCAGCAATTATTTTTTAGGATGTATTAATGAAAGCAGTTTTGTTGTTAATGGTATTAATATTTAGCCAAACAGTTGCCGCTAATGAAATGAGCGACTTAGAAAAGACCATGAAAAACATTGGGCTTGCTTATAAACAAAGTGTTGAAGCAACCCAGTTAGCAGAATTTAATGGCGCTATCGATGAATTTATTAAATTGATAGAGCAAAGTAAGCAAGCCAAGTTTTATAAAGAAGCTGAAAAGTCGGTGCAAGGGTTAGATAAGGTGCTGATTCAAGCCCAGTTAGCCAAAAAAGTAGCGAACGAGCAGGGGCTTGAGTCGGCAAAAAAACCACTTAAGGCGATTGATAATTTGCGCAAAAAATATCACGAATTACACGAGCCTCCAGGCTTTTTTGAATTATTGTTTGGAAAATAAGGATTAGTAATGGAAATTTCGGTTTCAATGTTAGACGGTCAAAAATTAAGTGCTAAGTTTGGTGAGCATGAAGTTATAAGCGATCAAAGCATAAACGCCGGTGGTGATGCTGAGCATCCAGAACCGTTTGACTATTTTTTAGTAAGCATGGTGTTGTGTGCTGGTTTTTATGCGCGTAAATTTTGTCAGCAAAGAGAGATCTCGACTGAAGGGATGACACTGACACAAAATAACGAAAATGTAGATGAAAACGGTAAGAAGCTTTTTTCAATCGAAATTGGCTTGCCAGAAGGTTTCCCTGCTAAATATAAAAAAGCACTGATTGCTGCGGTAAATACATGTACTGTTAAAAAAGTAATTCAAGCAGTGCCTGAGTTTTCTGTTGTAGTTAAATAAACAGTTAAACAGACCTTAATAATGCCGGGTATAAACTCGGCATTATTATTTATCCCACTATTTTTTCTTCATACCCTGCACGGCTTTAAATCTAGGGTTGTTTTTACATATCACGAACACTCGCCCTTTGCGCTTTACAATTTGACAACCAGGTCGTTGTTTTGCACTTTTTAATGAACTTAATACTTTCATTTGCTTTCCTTATTAGCTGTAGAGAGGTTTTTAAAGCGACGATTAAATTGCGCAACGCGGCCATCAGTAGCGAGCGTTTTTTGTTTGCCGGTATAAAATGGATGTGAGTCACTTGAGACATCAATAGGAACATAAGGGTATGTTTTACCCTCAATTTCTATGGTGCGATTGGTTTTAATGGTTGAACCAATAATAAAGTAAGAATCAGCTGCAGTATCATGAAAAGCAACCACATGGTAATCAGGGTGAATATTGGGCTTCATAAAATGCCTTTAATGCTATGTGATAGTATATCATTTAATTTAACGTATTTATTTTCCCTTTGCAAATCATTTTAAATAGCCTTAAACGCAGCATAATTGCTGCGTATTTGCACAAACAAGTCAAAAAATAAGCACTTAGATCAAAAGTACTGGCTATTAGTATTTAGGCTGCTATAACTAGACTCAGCGAACAAAAATAATAAAAATTTAATAACGTTAATAGAGGTAGTTTTATGAGTGACGCTCAGGCACAACAAGACCAAATCGACCAAGGAGTCATGGACACTCTCAGAGAGCGCGATCATAGTGTATTGGCAAAACAAGTTGACCCACTCGCATGTTCTCATAACGATATCATTGAATTACTTGCTCATTATTTAGCATTAAGCGAACAAGAAGATGATGAATTATTTGATGATTGGTTTGACTCACTTTCAAAAGAACAACACACCGTATTAAAAGTATTTGAAGTTTATCGTGGGCAGTACGAGCACCAGAACTAATCCGTTTGGTTGTAATAGCCATTTTATCTAAGCTGATGCCGGCTGCTAAGGATGTAATTTAATGTTAACAAAAGTGTGTGTTTTTATCCCTAAGCAAAATAAATAATCACACTTTTTAATACAATAGTATGTACTTTTTCTCTTGATGATTTTTCATCTAACTAATTGATGTATAAAGCTTTGCAATGAGTTAAACTTATTTATATAAACAGTAGTCCTCACTATGTTTAATAAATATACTACTATTATTAGGTGAACAAAGAAAAGGATCATTCTAATGCCGCACTTAAATGAAATACGCAAAAGAAACAACGTCAAAATAATTGGCAAGGGTGATAAAACCTTGGTTTTGGCTCACGGATTTGGTTGTGACCAAAATATGTGGCGGTTTGTTACTCCAGTGCTTGAGCAACATTTTACTTTAGTGCTGTTTGATTATGTAGGCTCTGGTAAGTCTGATATTTCTCAATACAACAAAAAGCGTTATTCAACCCTTGATGGGTATGCCAAAGATGTACTTGAGATATGTGACGCACTTGATCTTAGCGATGTGACTTTTATAGGTCACTCTGTTAGCGCAACAATTGGGGCACTTGCCGCCATTGAGCAGCCAGAGTTATTTGCTCAGCTAGTTATGATTTGTCCTTCACCGTGCTTTTTAAATTTACCCCCTGATTATTTTGGCGGGTTTGAAAAACAAGACTTGCACGAACTACTTAACCTGATGGATAAAAATTACATTGGCTGGGCCAATTACTTAGCACCTTTGGTTATGGGGAGCTCTCACCCTGATGAATTTATAGCGGAACTATCGGGAAGCTTTTGTTCAACCGATCCACTGATTGCAAAAACCTTTGCAGAAGCCACTTTTTTATCTGATTATCGCGCTACGCTTAAACATATAAAACAGCCATCATTAGTTTTACAAAGTGAACACGATGCTTTAGCCGCGCCATCTGTAGGCGAATTTGTCGCAAATGAAATACCTAACGCGACGCTCCAAGTTATAAGCGCACATGGTCATTGTATTCATATGACTCATCCAGAAACAGTCGGCCGTTCGATTATTGATTTTGTGAGTTAGCCGTAATGCCACTGTATCAATTAGATAATAATAAGGTTGCGGATTTCTCTGCTGATTACTTTTTAAATGGCGTATTGGTGACCAATGCGGATAGCGTGATTGTTTATGTAAATGCTTATTTTAAAAAGGAACTACACTGGCATTGCAATGAACTTATTGGCAAGTATATTGACAAAATCCTAACTAAATCTTCAAAAATATTTTTACAAAGTTATGTGCTTCCTACCTTAATACACGAAAAAAAATGCCAAGAAATGCAGTTAATTATGCTCAGTGCTCAAGGGGAGCGGATTGCAGTTACCGTTAATGCACAGCTTGATGAAAAAGGGTATATATACTGGAGCTTTTTTAATGCTACGCAGCGAGATAAGCTCTACGATGAGCTGATAAAAACACGGGAAAAGTTAGAAGCACAAACCGAGCGCTTGCAATCTTTAGCGTCTACCGATGAGCTAACATCGCTATTAAACCGACGTGAAATGGATTACCGCAGTGTTTTATTACTCGAACAAGCAAAAAGAACACACCGTTCAGTTGCACTATTAGTGATTGATATTGATGATTTTAAACAGATCAACGATACCTATGGGCATTTACAGGGCGACAGGGTGCTAAAAGAGCTAGGTGAATGTCTTAAAAAAATAAGCAGACAAACAGATTTAGTTGCGCGTTATGGTGGGGAAGAGTTTTTAATTATGTTACCCGACACCCATAGCGCAGATACCTTAATATTTTGCCAAAGACTACACCAACTAATTGCTGAAATTAAAGTAGGTAGTGAAGGGCTAACAGTCAGTATTGGTGCATGTATGAGTGATAGTAACAGCACGTTTACTGAACTGTTTAAGCATGCTGATAACGCTGTTTATCAGGCTAAGGCAAACGGCAAAAACACTACTTACATGCATCCTTAATTCATTGTTGCTATTCGAGTGATTAAGCAACAATGTTGTTTGGCTCTTTATCTACAGACTGCGCTCGCTTAACCCTTAATTATGGCAGCGAGCAGTTATTTTTAGCCAATGGAGATGCCAGCGAGACGTCGGGTTGCCAAATTCGCTGCCAAATATTACTGGCATTGCTAAAACTAGGGCGCTGAGAGAGTCGCTCAAAACTACCCACCTTAATGCCTGACTCAGCTTGCTCACCCACCACAAAGTTAAATACATATTGGCATTCCATACCCATTCTTAAATCTGACAAAATCACGTTATCGGTTTGCTGGCGGATAGAGTAAAACCCTTTTGTAAACCATTGTAGCCTTTGAATGCCCCATTGGTTGTCAATAGGCTTAATTAAAGACGGTGTTGTATTGTAGGCATTTAAGGTCACATCACTGGGCGAGTCAAACACGGAGGCATAACCCTCGTAGTAGTGCCCGTCAGACATAACCACTACACGCCAAAGCAAAGTAGTGAGCGGGGCAGGCGTACTAATATAGCCGGTTGCGTCAATATCGCGATTGTTCAGTGCTGTTTTTACTGTGTCGTCAATATTGAGTTTAAACACAAAGGCAAGGCATAAATAGGCTGTGCTTAGGCTAAGTGTAATTGCATTGATTTTATAGGCTTTACTTGTGCTTATTTTAGGTAATAAAGTAAAAGCTAAGCCAATTAATAACGGCAAGGTGTAAAGGGGGTCAATAATAAACATGCTGGATACCGCAAAAGGGTATTCACTTAAGGGCCACATTAGCTGAGTACCATAAACGGTGAGTGAATCTAATAAAGCATGTGTTGATAAGCACAAAAAAACCAACCAAAACCAACGAACTTTATAAGCCTGCATGCCTGTGTGTATTTTTAATATTAGCCACACAATCAGCGGGCTTATTAATAAATGCACAAATAAAGAATGGCTAAAACCGCGATGATAGGTAAATGCCTCTACACTACCGCCATAGGGTAAAAATACATCTAGATCGGGTAAAGTGCCTAAAATAGCGCCCCACGCAACGGCTTTTCTACCTACTTTATTGCCTAGTACCGCGTAGCCTACGGCACTGCCTAATGCGACTTGTGTTAAAGAATCCATACTACCTCATCCAAATAATGCAACTGCAGTGTTTATACTCAGCTTAATCTTAAAACCGTCATTGTTATATTTTATTTCATTAAGTTACTTTTAAAATTGATGTAATAAATACCCTAATTTATAAATTTAGCTTTACTTGCATATAAAAAACTATGCAGTTCAGTATAAATAAAGCCGAACTCATATAGGTTAGTCTTGAAATAAAAATTAATGACCTCAGTATTCACATGAGGTCAAAATTTTAAATCAAAAAAGTAATAGGTGTATTTAGTAAACACATCGTTTGAATTTTAAACCTATTATTAAACAAGGATAAAGCTATGACACAACGTGTAATTGAAATGCCAGATTTAGGTATGGGTACTTTTCGTTTAGAAGGTAAAACAGCCTATGAATCAGTAAAAATGGCGTTAGAAGTTGGATTTCGCCACATTGATACCGCGCAAATATATGGCAATGAAGAGCAAGTTGGCCAAGCAATTAAAGACAGCAATATTCCTCGTGAAGAATTATTTATAACCACCAAAGTATGGAATAACAAGCTCAACAAAGCTGATTTTGTTGACAGTGTTAAAACATCTTTAGAGAAGCTACAGCTTGATTATGTCGACCTATTATTAATCCACTGGCCAGCACCCGCAAATAATGAACCCATGAGTGAATACTTAACCGAGCTGCTGTTGACTAAAAAGCTGGGTTTAACTAAACATATTGGTGTATCTAACTTCACCATTGCCAACTTAAATGAGGCAATGCAAACCTTAGATCCTCGCGAAATATTCACTAACCAAATTGAGGTTCATCCTTATTTAACTAACACTAAACTGCGCGCTTTTTGCGATCAACATAAAATTCATGTTACCGCCTATATGCCGTTTGTTGTAGGTAAGGTATTAACAGATCAAACCATTATTGATATTGCTAACAAGCACGATGCAACGCCAGCGCAAGTGGTTATTGCATGGGAAAATGCCAATGGCATGACCACCATTCCATCATCGACCAAGCGTAAAAACTTAGAAGATAACTTTAACGACAAAGTTAAACTTGATGATGAAGACATAGCGCGTATAGATGGCTTGACTGTAACGACCGCCAAGCATCGCCAGACTTTGCACCGCAGTGGGATCAATAACCAAAGAGCTAAAGCTAAAACAGGTGCAGTAAAGCTGCACCTTTATTTTTTAAACAAGGAACACCCATGTTAACGGTAATTGCCACACTATCGAGTGAAAATAGCGATGCAGAGCGCCTTTTAACCGAGCTCGAAAACTTACAACAGTCCTCTCGCCAAGAAGTAGGCTGCCTGCGTTACGAGCTATCAGTTAAAAACGATGCTGAGCAAACTAGCTATTTAGTGAGTGAGCAATGGGCGTCTAATGAGCATTTTGAAGCCCATAAAAACGCACCACACTTTAAAGCGTTTGGTGATGCAGTAGGTGAATTTATTACCTCTATTAATATTGATGTGTATAAAACTATTGGTTAAATGACACTCAGTTAATAGCAAAGCAGGAGCTGTAACTTACAGCTCTTTTTTTGAAATATCATCTCCAAATACCCCCTTCAAATATCATCCTTTCTCCGCTGTTCTTTTAAACCCAAAGCCGTTTATAAAGGCGATTTCATAATAGTTATCTTTAATAAGACACTGCTGTTTGCATCGGTAGTACAGGGTTGCCTGATATTACTGATTACACCCTTTTTGGTATAATTTTGCATAATCATAAACAGGTTAGGAGATAACTAGTTGTTTACAAATATTCTTTGATGGTTAATATAAATACAAAAGGAATGTATGGACATTTGACGGTTTATAAACCGATAGATGTCGTAGACTAAATTGTTATGTTCTACGGAGGAAAAATGATTAATATTGGTAGAAATGGCATCCAAATAGATCAAGAGCCAAACAGTTGTCCTGTTTGCAATCATTTAGTATCTCCAAACAGAACTGAGATATTTAAAGAAATTAATACAGAGAATTCGAATTGGAGTCGATATTTAGAGGGACTATACGAATGTCCATCACTTAAATGTGGGCATCTGTTTCTTGCTCACTTTGAGAGAAAGTCTAAAAGTAAAGGTGCAAGAGATGGCTATTTTACTTATACGCATTCGACACCTAATCTCTTTAAAACAGTTGAGTTTGATGAAAGAATAGCCACTATATCCCCAAGTTTTGTTGAAATATTCAACCAATCAACAAATGCAGAGCAAGCTGGGTTGAGTGAAGTTTGTGGTATGGGCTATCGAAAAGCACTTGAGTTCCTGATAAAAGATTACTGTGTATCATCACAAACTGATGATGCTGAAAAGATCAGGAAAATGATGTTGATGCAATGCATTAATCAATATATCACTGACATAAATGTCAAAGAATGTGCCACTCGTGCAGTTTGGTTGGGCAACGATGAAACACACTATCAACGCAAGTGGAAAGACAAAGATATTGGTGATCTTAAACTGTTGATCAACTTAGTAATTCACTGGGTCGTTAGCAGCCTAATGACTCAAGAGTATATGCAGTCGATGCAACGAACATAAAAAACGCATCAAAAATCGCCCTACGGGCTGGGCTTCGCTGACGCTCCGCCTTTTATGTGAGCGTTATAACAAAATTAACAAGACACCCATTTTTAATTTTGTACCTTCTATGTTTCAAACTAGATTTTGTTCAGTGCAGATAGGAAATTAACACATTAACAGGACTCCCATCTTTAATTTTAAGACAGAAGCAGAATGGTGGAAAATGAAGATTATCTCTAGATTTCTAAGCAAGACCGAAAGAGTAGAGTATTATTTTGCAATCATGTCAGACCATATGGAGCGTCCGTTTATTTTAGGTGCGCAAAGTGTTGATCCAAAGCTTCCTTCAATTGCTCAGTGGGGGGCATCTTCAAGATTTGGACTTGATAGTCTTGATACCATTGAAGGGAAACTATGGAAAGATTGGCGCTCTTCTTTAGAAATGCTTGGTGCCTCATGGGTAATACCAATTATTGAAGAGTCAGTAATAAAAGATGATGTATCTCATGCGGTTAATGAAATCATATCTAAATCGTAAATCTGCAATTAACAAGGCTTAGTTGTCGGACTGTTTGTCTCGTTGCACTAAAAAATAAGCCGCAAAGCACAGTGTTGGCATTGCTTAATAAAACCAACAATCCATACATAGCTAAATCCCCCAGCCAAACACTACCCTTTATTTAATCGATAAGTCGTATTTTAAAATAAGGGCATCAATATAGCGGCTACGTAATGTGAGTTGCTTTTCGTGATCGGCGCCATGGCTAAGGGCTTTATTTAAAAGCTTCATGGCAGGGTGAATACGGGTGCGCTCATCTTTATCTAAACTGGCTTTGCTGCGCAGTTCGGTTATATCGTCTACTAATAATCTGCCAATATCCACAGCCACAATTTCATCAATTAAGCCGTTTTGGGTGAGCACCCCATATTTACTGCATAAAAATTGTTGCCACACTTGCTGTAAATGCTCTTCTATTTCACAGCCAAACAATTCTTCGTTAAATATAAAGCCTTGCTGTGCAAGCTTTGCCAAACATTGGGTATAGTGCTGGGCAAACAGATTAAAAGCCTGGTTAGATGACTCAATTTTTTGCTTAACTAATCCTTGACCCCAGTTTACACAGCCACGGGGGTAATAATCGTCGTATTCTTCACATTCATATAACCCTGAATAAGAGCTGCAGCTCATTTGATTTTTAATACAATAACTGGGTTTAGGGAAAATGCTCTGTGCTTGCCAGTTTTCAAGGGTTTCAGTGTCTATGTTGAGAGCTTGGCATAACTCATCAGTGTGATAAAAGTGAGTGCTTAAATAGTCAGATAAACGCATAGTGGCTCGCTTAATAGTAAAAAATAAAATACTGTTTATTTATACAGTTATTTATTTTGTATCATCAAACTCAATAACACAAGCCATTTTATAATTAAATACTGGCTATCACTGCAAATAGCGCAGTAAATATGGTACAAATAGGCCAAGTATTAATAACAATGATTTTTTTATGCGCACCCTAGAACAAATTAAACAAGCAAGCCTTATTACTGCAATTAAAACACCTTACTTAGCCAATGGTGAAATCGATCTTGCGAAGTATGATGAACTCGTTGAAATACAAATTGCAGCGGGTGTTGACGGTATAGTTGTTGGTGGCACCACCGGTGAAGGCCAGTTAATGAACTGGGAAGAGCACTTAATGCTAATTGCGCACAGTGCCAATAAATTTGGTGATAAATTACTGATTGTAGGTAACACCGGCAGTAATAATACGCGCGAAGCAATTAAGGCAACTAAATATGGTTTTGCCAGCGGCATGCATGCTTCATTACAAATTAACCCTTACTACGGGCGCACATCAATTGCCGGTGTTAAAGAGCACTTTAAACGCGTGCTTGATATTGGTCCGGCGTTTATTTACAACGTAGCAGGGCGCACAGGCCAAGACCTCACTCCAGATATTATTGAACCACTGGCACAGCATGAGCACTTTATTGGTGTTAAAGAATGTGGTGGTAATGAGCGTATCGCGCACTATGAACAACAAGGTATTGCATGTTGGTCTGGTAATGATGACGAATCACACGATGCACGCCATACTCATAATGCACATGGCGTTATTTCTGTTACGTCTAACCTGATCCCAGGGTTGTTCCGTCAATTAATGGATAGTAAAAATGATGCGCTTAATAACTCATTACAACCATTAATGAACTGGCTGTTTTGCGAGCCAAACCCAATTGCGATTAACACCGCGATGATGATGACCGGCGCGGTAAAACCTGTGTTTAGAATGCCTTACGTGCCGCTTAACGATGAGCAACAGCAACAAGGTGAAACGCTAATTAATCAGCTTAATGAGCAAGACTTTGTCGGTAGCCGAGCGCAGTGTGTGGATATTAGTAAGGTTTTGATTTTATCTTAAACTATTAGACTATTTATTAACTACTAAATTTTCAAAGCAGCCTACTGTAAACACAGAGGCTGCTTTTTTATATCACTGCCAATAGTAGTTGAGTTTAAGCTGCCACATAGCTGAGTTGGCATGTGTTACCGCTAATCTAATATCAATATCTTGGTTAATAGGCACTGCCAGTTCTAGTTTGGTTTGCGCTGGGTTTTTAGCATTTAAGAATGACTTTTCATAGGATGCTCTGAGTTTAATACCTGAGTCAGTACCAGTAATAATACCCACCTCTACCGACGAATCATAAAATTGACTATTTTTAGCTAAATCACCCAAGTAACCATTAACTAAGCTATAGGCTAAGGTGTTGTTGCTAAATTGCCAAGCTTGTCCGGCTCCCCCCATAACAAAACTTCGTTTACAGGTTCTGCACAGTGCTGGTTGTCTGTCGAATCCAACATTGATTTTCCATGACCACTTAGATTCATTAGCCCAAGAAAATTGGTTTGGATTGAATGACTCCAAATCTAATAAATGAATTTTATTTATGTAAGTTTCGCCATTTGTAAACATCAGCTCGGTATCTAACATTTCTAAATTAGAAAATGGAATGCGAGCAATATCAGAGGCAAGGGTATCAAAATAGCTCAGCCTAAAACCCATAGTGTACTGTGTTTGCTCAGCCGTGTGCATCGCAGAAATTGAGCTGTTAGAGGGCTTTTGACCTTTATGTGGTGGCTGCTGGGTAAATTGAAATTTAACTTTGTTTTCGCCCATTGGTAGCTTTAAGCGCGCTTTGATTAGCGCATTTTTTAACTCACTTATTTTTACAGGAGTTTGCTTTTGAATTTGTTTCACTTGTACAAGTTCAAATAAAGCGCCAATAATGGCTTTTTGAGACTGCACTGGCAAAGCTAAAAACGATTCGTTTTTAAGTACTGCTGATTCGGCAAAGATTTGTTTAGCAAAGCTGAGCTCTTTTTCACTTAAAGATTGCACATATTTTGAAAATACAGTGTCGCGCGAGGGAGTAAATGTGATGTTTTTAACCGCTGGTTGCTCTTGGTAAGTGGCCGAGTTTAACCTTGAAAAAATAGTGGCAGGTATTACCCAAGGAGAGCTTTCGCTAGTTAGTTGATCGCCAATGATCAACTCAATAATTTGTGCGAGATGAAACGCGCAGTTTTCATCGGCAAAGTAATAATCAAATTCAGTGCCTAAAATTTCCCATAAATGATTAGCAATAAAAGCCACATCGCGCTCGTTTAGATTTAGGGTATATTCCCATAAGTCTCTTAACTCTATTTCGCCGTAATTATGCTGGTGGCGGTAAAATAGTTGATCTGAAAAACCAGCTTTATAACCACCAAATAAGCCTTTAAGAATATAAACTAAGCCGTTTTCATTGTCAGGAACATGTGCGCCATAGTTTATGCTGTAATCTAATAATTTGTTTTTTGATTCGGTTGAGCGATTAAGTTTAAGTAATAAATGACCATATAACGACGCTGGATTACTCATATAACCAGAGGCAAATACTAAACTAACAGAGTGAATGGCTTGTTGCTCTCGCCATTGCTGTAATTTTGGGCACTCTGCTTTAGGCATTGAAAAGGTTAAACCTTGCTCTTTGAGCCATTGATAACGGGCAGGGTAGCGACATTGCATTAAGGGTTGGCTATCAAAAGCGTGGATTGTTGCTTTTAACTCGGCAACGGGATCATTACGTCCGTTATCTGCAATAAAAAAGGATGCGTTAGTAATATAACTAATAGTAGTTGGTTGATTTTTGTAATGCCCTAATTTCAACCATATTGGATGCTTAGCTAAAACAGCGACAGATTGCGAGGCAGAACTTGAGAAAGAGGTGAATAAAAAAAAGCTAATTAAATAAAATAGAGGTTTCATTGTTTAACCAAAAAAAAGGGCTGTTAAGCCCTTTAATTATTAGATTGCAGCGCATTGAGATGAAAAGTTAGTGGTAATTTTACCTTCAACTAATTCATAAAATGCTTGAGCATTGTCTATTGGTGCGTTTGCGTAATCGCTGCGTACCGAAGTGATAATTTGCTGATGAGCAGTTACATCACAACCACGTACGTTAAGCATTGCAGAGATATACTCGCCTTCACCCTGTGCTATTTCTTGTTCTAATACAGGAAAAGTTTGTTGAATAAACTGCGCTGTTTTTACGTTAGCGCCTTCACAGCTCTCTACTGAAGAAATGTTAGACGATACAGCGGTTGTTCCTAAATCCCAAATAATATTAGAAATTGCTGCCGCAACGCCATTGTCTGGGAAAACCATTGCACCAATACCACATTGTTGCCATGGGTTGATGCCACTTTTTGCTTGTGACGGCATTGAAACGAACGCGCTTACTAATACCGCAGCAGTTAAACATCTTTTTATCATTATTAATTTCCTTTAATTTATATACACCCCACAAAACGGGCGAAGAAGTTTACCTGTTTTGGTTATTTAAATGCAAATAGTTATGTAACACAATGTAAAATAACGGTGTAAAATTTATAAAAGTGCAATAAAATCGCGAATTAACGGGAATAAATCTTGCGAGTTAATACCATTTAGCTAACTTAAACAACAGCTGATAATCGCTAATTATCCTGCATTTTATAAATTAGCGGTTTCTGGTGTTTAAAACTAACTGTTTAAGTGAATTTGCTGTATAATTTGCGACCCTTGATAATGTGGCCGCAGGTTATACAGCAATGAATTTTAAATCTTTTAGTTTTGCCCCTGAACTAATTCAGGCGTTAGACGAACTTAATTACCACACCCTTACGCCCATTCAGCGCGCAGCTATTCCGGCTGTTCGTAAAGGTAAAGACGTTTTAGCAAGTGCACAAACCGGTACAGGTAAAACCGCTGCCTTTGCACTCCCTATTATTCAAAAGTTATTTGAGTCAGATTGCAGTACTACGAATGCGCCAAGCGCCTTAGTCCTTGCGCCTACGCGTGAGCTTGCAGAGCAAATTGCGAATAACTTTAAAGACTTTGCTAAGTACACTCAGTTAAAAGTAGTGAGCTTATTTGGTGGTGTTAATACCGCAGGACAAGAAATTGCACTTAAAGAAGGTGTGGATGTTGTCGTAGCAACACCTGGACGTTTACTTGATCATATTCGTTTAGGTAACTTAAGCCTTGCTCAAGTAAAACATTTAGTCCTTGATGAAGCTGATCGTATGCTTGATATGGGCTTTATTAATGACATGCAAAGCGTAATAAAAAGCTGTGCAGATGAGCGTCAAATTTTATTGTTTTCAGCTACTTTCCCAGCAGCAATTAAACAGTTTGCCTCTAAAGTGTTAAAGCAGCCTGAAATTGTTCGTGTTGATCAAACTAACAGCACTGCAAGTACAGTACAACACGTGGTTTACCCAGTAGAAGAGCGCCGTAAGCAAGAGTTGCTTTCTGAGCTGATTGGTAAGAAAAACTGGCAGCAAGTGCTAGTGTTTGTAAACATGAAAGAAACCGCAGATGAGTTAGTGACTGAACTTAACCTTGACGGTATCCCAGCGGCAGTATGTCATGGCGATAAATCGCAAGGTAACCGTCGTCGTGCGTTGCGTGAATTTAAAGAAGGCAAAGTACGCGTGCTAGTTGCAACAGAAGTGGCAGCCCGTGGTATCGATATTGACGGTTTACCGCGCGTTATTAATATTGATTTACCTTGGCTTGCTGAAGATTATGTTCACCGTATTGGCCGTACAGGCCGTGCTGGTAACCAAGGACAAGCAATTTCATTTGTTAGCCGCGAAGAAGAAAACATGTTGTTTGAAATTGAAACCTTAATTGGTCAAAAAATTAAACGTGTTTACTTAGAAGGTTACGAAGTAAGTAATCGTGAAGTACTGATTGATAAAATTGGTAAAAAGCCAGCGCATTTACGCCGTACCCGTGCTAATAAGCCATCAGGCCAAGCTACCGGTGAAGCGAGAGCGAAAAACCGTTCGCGTATTTCTAATGTACGTAAAAGCTTAAAAGGCGAAAAGCTGTCACTTAAAAAGTAAGACAGCTAAGCCATTAAAAAAAGCCTGAGTTTACTCAGGTTTTTTTGTGCCTAATACATTATCGATAATTGCAGCGTACGCATACGCAGCCGCTTCATCGTTCTGATTAGCTATAACTGATAAGCCAACCGGTAAGTGGCTTACTTTACCAACCGGTAAAGTAATATGGGTCGTCCCTGCAATGGCAGGTAATGAACTACTACTGCCTTTAAAGTTATCGCCGTTAATTAAATCGGTTTTCCACGCCGGTGAAACGGTGGGGGCAATTACAATATCGAGCTTATTATTGCGGTATAAATTGCTGATAGCGCGCTTTGCAAGTGCGTGATATCGCGCTTTGGTGTTTTGATATTGTTGTTTTTCACTCAAATCAACCGCATTGGCTTGTTGTAAAATATCTTGCTCAAAGTAGGGCATTTCCTGCTGTTTATTTGCGCTATTAAATGCGATTAACTCATCTAAACTTTTTACGGTTACCTGCGCTGGTGTTTTGCTTAAGTAGTGGTTAATTTCGGCTTTAAAGTCGTAAAGTAGGATGGCGTATTCATCAACGTAAAGCGTGCTTAAGTCATCTTTTACTGCAACATTGACAACGGTATGACCTGCGTCTTTTAATGTTTGTAACTGCTTAGCGTAAAGCTTTTGTGTTGCCACAGTAAACTTACTGGCTGGAAGCGCGCCTATCCTCAGTGATGGCTTAGGCGCTATGCTATCAAGCGTTCTATTTATGTTGAGTGTCGATACATCGTCTGAGTCTTCACCTTGAATGACTGATAATACCGCGAGTGCATCTTTCAAAGAATGCGCCATTGGGCCTACCGAATCTTGGCTACTAGAAAGGGGGATCACGCCTGCGCGCGAAACTTGCCCCATACTGGGTTTAATGGCGTACACCCCATTAACCGAAGCAGGGCAGGTAATTGAACCATCGGTTTCTGTGCCAAGTGCAATAGGCGCAAAATTTAAAGCAACCGCCACAGCAGAGCCCGAACTTGAACCACACGGATTACGAGTTACATCATGGGCGTTATGGGTTTGTCCGCCAATGGCACTCCAGCCAGATGATGAATACGATGAGCGAAAATTAGCCCATTCACTTAAGTTCGCTTTGCCTAAAATAATCGCCCCTGCTTGGCGTAATTGTTTAACCACAAAGGCATCGTTATTAGTAACGTTATTTTTAAGTGCTAATGAGCCCGCTGTGGTGGGTAATGTACCTGTTGTTTCAATGTTATCTTTTAGTAATACCGCAATACCATGTAAAGGGCCTGCCCATTTTCCGGCTTTAAACAGAGTATCGAGTTGTTTGGCTTGTTCAATTGCAGTGGGCTCAATACTAATTACCGCATTATATTTAGGATTGAGCGCGTTTATTCTGTTGATATAAGTGCGGGTAAGCTGTTCAGCCGTGGTGGTGTTATTTTTATAGGCATTGTGAATGTCACTAATGGTTTTAAGCTCTGTATTGTTATCCGCTGCGTGTAAATTCGGTATCGTACACACACATAAGGTTAAAAGTAGTCGTTTTATACTCATTGTTATTATCTATTTTGTGCAAACATAGGTTATTTTTAGCACAAAAAAACCTCACGTTGTGAGGTTTTTCGATAAAGGGTGATTAAATAGAGTTAAGCGTTTTCTAACATCGATAACGCAACCGCCTCAGCGGCTTTAATACCATCAATACCCGCTGATAAAATACCGCCTGCATAACCTGCACCTTCACCTGCAGGGTAAAGCCCTTTAGTATTAATGCTTTGGAAGGTTTTATCGCGCTTGATACTGATAGGTGAAGAGGTACGTGTCTCTACTCCCGTGAGCAAACCATCGTTAGTTGAAAAGCCACGAATTTGTTTATTAAAGGCAGGAATTGCTTCACGCAGGGCTTCAATTGCAAAAGGAGGTAATACGTTGCTCAAATCAGTCAATTTTATGCCTGGCGTATACGAAGGCTGTACATCCCCTAAGTTAGCTGATGATTTACCTTTTAAAAAGTCGCCAATCAGCTGAGCTGGGGCAT
The DNA here is from genome assembly GCF_004328665.1 of Pseudoalteromonas sp. DL-6. Classification (NCBI taxonomy): domain Bacteria; kingdom Pseudomonadati; phylum Pseudomonadota; class Gammaproteobacteria; order Alteromonadales; family Pseudoalteromonadaceae; genus Pseudoalteromonas; species Pseudoalteromonas sp. DL-6. The sequence continues at coordinate 266,435 of NZ_CP019771.1, read as the reverse complement.
CGTAATTTTTACCACCAAGTTCGTAGGCTTGCTCTTCTAGCTTACGCTGTAAATCGATACCAGCTAAAGGGTGTCCAGGGAAATCTTTTTCTGGCGAAATCCCCACTACAATGGCACTGTTCGCATTTCGCTCACTACGAGAATATTGACTCATACCGTTGGTAACCACACGGCCTTCTTCAGAGGTTGCGGCAACTACAGTGCCGCCAGGGCACATACAAAAGCTGTATACAGTTCGGCCATTATTACAATGGTGTACCAATTTGTAATCTGCAGAGCCTAAAATAGGGTTACCCGCGTTATCGCCAAAGCGGCACTCATCAATCATTGATTGTTTATGTTCTATTCTAAAGCCCACTGAAAAGGGTTTTGCTTCAACATAAATGCCTTTATCGTGGATCATTTTAAATGTATCACGGGCACTGTGACCAACTGCTAATACCACATGGCGAGTGTTAAGCTGTTCACCATTAGAAAGTGTCAGCCCTGTAACTTGGCCGTTGTCTAAATGGATATCATCAACGCGTGTGCTAAAACGAATTTCGCCACCGAGTTCAATAATACGGGCGCGCATTTTTTCAATCATGGTCACCAGTTTAAAGGTGCCAATGTGCGGCTTACTAACGTATAAAATTTCTTCAGGAGCACCAGCCTCTACAAATTCAGTGATCACTTTACGACCATAATGTTTAGGATCTTTTACTTGGCTGTAGAGCTTACCGTCTGAGAACGTGCCTGCACCACCTTCACCAAACTGAACGTTTGATTCGGTATTGAGGGCTTTTTTGCGCCAAAAGCCAAAGGTGTCTTTGGTGCGTTCACGCACTTCTTTGCCGCGTTCTAAAATTATTGGTTTAAAGCCCATTTGTGCCAGCACTAAACCGGCAAATAAGCCACAAGGGCCAAAGCCAATTACCACAGGGCGCTCTTTAATGCTGCTATTAGTGTGTGCTACAAATTTGTAGTTGGTGTCAGGAGAGACTTTAACGTGTTGATCTTTTTCAAACGAGGCTAACAGTTGTGCTTCGTTATCTACCTCAATATCAAGCGTATAAATCAGTAAAATGGCGCTTTTTTTACGTGCATCGTAACCGCGTTTAAACACATTGTAGCTGTGTAGCTGCTCTGGGCTTATATTTAATTTATTGATGATGGCTTGGCCAATAGCATTTTCGTCATGGTCAAGTGGCAGCTTTATTTCGGTTAAACGTATCATTAATATCTCTTTTGGTGTCATAGCGGAAAGTAAATACCGCTCACAATAAGGGGAGTGCACAAAGCGCTAATTTATAAGCGCGATATATTACGTTAAATTGCCCGCTTTTGGCACTTATTTATTGTGTTTTGGTAAGGGTTGGGTATGATCCGCAGCTGGTAAAGTTAAACATTAGGTATTAAACCATTATGGCGTTTGTAGTCACCGAAAACTGTATAAAATGTAAGTACACTGATTGCGTATCGGTGTGCCCAGCAGATGCATTTTTTGAAGGTCCTAATTTTTTGGCTATTAGCCCAATAGACTGTATTGACTGTGGTTTATGCGTGCCTGAGTGTGCTGCTGATGCTATTTATCAAGAAGATGAATTACCTGAATCACAAAAAGAATTCACCCAACTTAATGCCGAATTAGCAGAAATATGGCCACGCATAACGCAAGTTAAACCCGCTCCCGAAGATGCCGATAGCTGGAATGGTGTGGCTAATAAATTAAAACTTCTCGACACATAACCACCTCCCAACGCTTATTATTAGTTTTTTGTTAATTTTATTGCAAATATTAGCCTGTAAGTATTAACAAATGTACCTGTATAATTTACACTCCTGAACAAAGTTTACTTTTAACAAGTAAATCAACTTAAATGGATGTTTATGCAGTACTTTATACCTACAAAAATAATAAAATGGCTGTTGTTGTTCAGCTTCAGCCTTGTTTTAACTCTTAGCCCTAATGCACTTGCCGATAAGCTTAATTATCAACTCGCACACATTAATAAAAACATTGATGTGGATGGCGTGCTTAATGAGCCGCATTGGCAACAAGCAACCCGTGTTGCGGTAAATTATCAAGATGAGCCGAATGAAAAGGGCACACCACCGGTAAAAACCGATGCGTATATTTATGATGATGGTCATAATTTGTATGTAGCTTTTGTCGCTTATGACCCCGAGCCGAGTAAAATTCGCGCTGCGCTTCGTGACAGAGACACGCTTTGGCAAGATGACAACGTCGGCTTGGTGATTGATACCTTTAACGATGAGCGTACCGGCTATGAGTTTTATGTAAACCCACTGGGTGCTCAAGGCGACATTCGCATGACAGATACCGATGAGTGGGTATCTGATTTATCGTGGGATGCTATTTGGGATAGTGCCGGTACCATAAACGAGCAAGGTTACGTGGTTGAAATGCGTATCCCGTTTAAAGCTCTGCGCTTTGCACAAAACCAAGCCGACTCTACTTGGGGCTTTTCGATGATGCGAAACTATCAGCGTGATGTGTTGTATCAATTATCAAGTACAGGCTTTGACCGTGATATTAAATGTAGTTTGTGTCAGTTTGACAAAATAACCGGATTTAATAATTTAGCACCGAGTAAAAACCTGCAACTAACGCCAACATTAACCGCATTAAGAAACGATCAAAAAACACAGGTGCCTGGTGCGTGGGATAACGGCGATGTTGACACTGAAATAGGGCTTGATCTTCGTTGGGGTATTACTAAAGATGCAGTAATTAATGCAACCATAAACCCTGACTTTTCTCAGGTAGAAACCGATTCGTTAGAACTGGATGTAAACACCACATATTCTATTTATTACGCTGAAAAACGCCCGTTTTTCTTGGATGGCGCGTCTTACTTTAAAAGTAATTTATTTGAGCTGCTCTATACCCGCACCATAGCTGAGCCTAATATTGGCGCCAAGCTCACCGGTAAAACCGACAGCCATAGCTATGCGGTTATGTTTGCTGATGACGACAACAGTAATGTTTTACTGCCTAGTAACCAAGGGTCTGGTTTTGCTAGCCTAAATGATAAAACCAAGGCGGCAGTGGCTCGATACCAATATGATATTGGCCAACAAGGCACTATTGGTGTTACTTCAACACATCGCGAAAGTAGCGACTACCACAATACAGTGTTATCGGTTGATGGCAGCTATTGGTTTAATCAGTCAGATACACTTAATTATCAAGTAGCCAATGCTGACACCAACAACTCTAAATTTTTAGTAGATAACTACAATTTGGCAGAGTCTCAGTCTGATATGGCCTATGCATTAAAGCTTACTCGCGATAAGCGCGATTATAAGCTTTACGCTACCTATGACAATATTGGTGAGGATTACCGCACCGATTTAGGTTATCAAGAAAAAGTAGACTATGAAAAAGTAGGCTTTGGTGGTGGACAAACTTGGTATGGTGATGAACATGACATGCTAACAACTTGGTCATACACCGCCGATTGGGATAAAACGTGGGCTCAAAATGGCGACTTGCTTGAAGAAGAATATGAAGGTTACATGACCTTTCAAGGTCAAAAGCAGTCTGTATTTGAGCTTGGTTTGTTAAATCGCTATGAAAACTACAATGGCAATTTTTATAACCAAAATATTGGTTATTTATATACGGCTTTTAGGCCGACTAAAGATCTAAGATTATCGTTATACGCTGAATACGCAAGCCGTATAGATTACACTAATGAGCAGCTAGGTGATGTTTTAACTACACAATCGCAGGCTGTTTGGGATATTAATAATCATTGGCAGGTGGATGTTAGACACAACTATAGTCATTTAGATGATTACCAAGGGCGACGAGTTTTTACCGCAAACCTTGTTGATTTTAGGCTTTATTATAAGTTTAGTATGCGCGCTATGCTTAAGCTGATTTTACAGTTTGAAGATATAGACAGAAATGAAGATGCTTACTTTTATCAGGTTAGCGAAATCAACAAAGATTATGGTAGTCAGCTGGTTTACTCATACAAAATTAACGCACAAACGCTATTTTATTTAGGTTATTCAGATAAAGGCTATCAGGATGACTCGTTAAAAAGCATTGAGCGTGACCAACGTACTTTCTTTACTAAAGTCAGTTATGCGTGGCAGTTATAACGCTATAAATACTATAAAAGCAAGGTTTTGCTAGGCAATAAAAAACACGCTACTGGGTAGCGTGTTTTTTGTTTTACTAAATGGTAAACCTAGTTATTACAAGTCAAAAGTACGTGATATAGCAAGTACAATTCGCTCATCGGCGTAATCGTAATCCAAGCTAGTATTCTCAGCTGCTACTTCAATACCAAATCCTTCATAGCTTGTTTGGTAAGCTAAGCGGTAATGATGATACGATTTATCGCCCTTAGCTTCATCCCACTGAAATTTATTGCCATCGAGTGAGTTTGAAATATCAAAGCTGGCACGAATTGCATGATTTGGCGCAAGCTCGTAAGTGTGCGCAATCATCGAGATCACATGGCCAGTATCGTAGCCAAAGTAATCCCAGCTGTACCAAAAATTAAGCTCTGTTTGGCCGTAGTCACCGGCGTAACCAAATTTAGTATACGCTTCTGCGTAGTTACCATCACTGTTATTACCTTGATAGGTGTAATAAGCAATACCGTAGTCAAGGCTTACTTGTTGGTTTAACTGAATGTATCGGCCTACATAAGCATCTAGTTCGAAGTCGGTGTCATCACCAAAATCTACGTTTGATGCCCATACACCGGCATAAACACCGTTATCATAAGCGTAGTCAAGGCTTGCTTGTAGCGCAGGATCGTTATCTGTTTGAGTAACACCATTAAAGGTGTAATCAGATGCAGCGGTAATAGTTGTTGACCAATTAGCTGCTGCCGTTGTTGATAAAACAGTTAATGGTAAAGCGATAAAAAGGTGTTTTAATTTATTGTTCATGTGATTTCCTAGCTGATGGTTTCTATTTTTGTGTAATCAATTTTATTCGCTTTAGGCGATCCTTCGATATTGCTGACCGTTTTAAGTTTGCTGTAGGCAATAAAACCAATGCAAATAAAGAATAACCCTATAACTAAAGCACCAACCCATTGAATTTGCAAAAACTCAAGTTTAAATAGCAATGTTAGTAACGATAGAGCGATAACATTCATGGCAATATATTTAAATTTACCTAAGCGTTTTACTGTTAAATTTAAATTATCTGTGTATAAGCGGATCAGTGAATCAAGCGAGTTAATAACAAACACGATACCTACAAACACCATGGCAAAGTTTTTAATACCTGCGGTTGGAATACCCGCTTCGTGGTAGTGATATAACACACTAAACCAGATAGCGATTGGAATTGACGGGAAAATTAACATAGCGCCCAGTACTTGGTATGTTTTTAAACCACCCACAAAGCGTGATGTAAATTGACCAATCATGATGCTCCACGCAAACCACCAAAATAGGTAAAACTCATGGTAATCATTCAGTGGTAATACAAACTCATTGATGTTGGCAAAGTAATTACCAATTAATCCGATGTTCTTGGTAAATGCAGAGAGTTCACTGTCGCCAAATAAGAAGGCATCAGCCCACATAAAGCCAATTAGGGCTATAAACAGCCAAGTAGTGGCAATGCTTAAAAAGCGTACGTATTTAATATCGGTGCTTGAATACACCGCAAAACAAATAGCGGCAAGCACGATTAAGTAAAACGTTGGAATAACACTTGAGCCATCCCCAAGCTCAGGTAAATACCACGGTAGGTTGCTCAGTAGTAAGTAAGCAGTAAACGCACAGGTACCAATAATGACCACGTTGTTTAAAAATTTAACCCATGGAATTTCAAAAAACTTCACTTTGGGTTCTATTACACAGAAATAAAAGCACGTAAGAAAATAAAATCCCCAAATTAAAAATCCCCAATAACCAAACTCAATAGAGAGAGGATTGGCAAATGCATATTCTGGGCTTGCTTTTATGTCTGCATAACCGGCAAATTCGGTTAAAGGAAACATAATAAGGCCAACGTCTAGGCCTGAGGTAAACAGGATTGCTATAAAGGTGAATGTTCTCACTGGTGTGACGCCTACTACGCGTACGTTGCCCCATTTAACTAAAATAGCAACAATCGCAAGTAAGGTGAAAATAATGCCAGCATTAAGCCAAATAGTCATTATCGCCCTCCCAGAATGAATAAAAGTAACACATATATACTCCGTTTTTTATTGTGCTTGCATTAACACAGGCATAACCTATTTATGCTTGTGAGCCACTGCAAGGCGCATAAAGGCACTCCTTGAAGCATTTTGCTTAAAAGAGTGGCCTTTATGGCAGGCTAAATTAAAGGGTTTTATTTCGTTGTGTAGTTTGCCAATCAGTGGCATTCACAACATCAACTCCTGTATGAGCTAAGGGCTTATTACCTAAAATAATATCCGCGGCTTTTTCGGCAACCATAATGGTAGGCGCATTCAAATTACCGTTAGGTATGGTTGGAAAAATTGATGAATCAACCACACGTAAGCTTTGTATGCCATGCACTTGGGTGTTTGAGTTAACCACCGCCATGTCGTCTTCACCCATTTTACAAGAGCAAGAAGGGTGGTAAGCACTTTCTACTGCTTGGCGGACAAAGGCATCAATTTGCTCATCAGTTTGAACTTGTTGCCCTGGTTGAATTTCTTCACCACGGAAGTCGTCAAAGGCAGGTTGTTCAATGATTTCACGCGTTAAACGTACGCACGCTCTAAAGCCTTCAATATCATCTTGATGCTCAAGATAATTAAACACAATTTTTGGTGGTTGTGTTGGGTCTGCTGATGAAATAGTGACACTGCCACGGCTTTTAGGCTTGTTATGACCTACATGCACTTGAAAACCATGCCCTGCAAAAGCACTGCGTCCATCGTAACGCATCGCTGCCGGTAAAAAGTGATACTGAATATCTGGCCATTCCACACCAGGTTTTGAGCGAATAAAGGCACATGATTCAAAGTGATTAGTTGAGCCTAAACCTTTACGGGTAAGCAGCCATTTTGCACCAATCAAGCCTTTAGAAAACAAACCTAACTTACCATTTAAGGTAATTGGTTGTTTACACTTATATTGAAAGTAAAACTCTAAATGATCTTGCAGGTTTTGGCCTACACCTGGTAAGTGGTGATTTACTTCAACACCTGCATTTTCAAGTGCTTGCGTATCACCAATACCTGAAAGCTGTAGTAGGTGTGGCGAACCAATAGAGCCCGCACTTAAAATAACCTCTTTACTTGCTTGCGCTGTTTTAACTGCGCCATTGAGTTTGTATTCAACACCGGTTGCTTTTTTACCGTCTAAAATAACGCGCTGAGCAAGTGCACCGGTAACGATTGTTAAGTTGCTACGATGCTTAATTGGGTCTAAGTACTCGCGAGAGGCTGAGCTACGCACACCGTTTTTAACGGTCATGTGCATGGGGCCAAAGCCTTCTTGCTGAGCACTATTGTAATCATTTGTCGTGGCATAACCTGCCTCAGCACCTGCTTCAACAAAAGCAGTGTATAACGGGTTTTCCATGTTATTGCCGTTATTAACACCTAGCGGGCCTTTACCACCACGATGATCATTTTCACCTAAATAAAAGCTTTCTGCTTTTTTAAAATACGGTAAACACGCTTGGTAATCCCAGCCGTTAGCGCCGTGCTGTTGCCATTCATCAAAATCTTTAGCGTGGCCACGTACATACACCATGCCATTAATCGATGAAGAGCCGCCAAGTACTTTACCGCGAGGGCAATGCATTTCACGGTTATCTAAGTGTGGCTCTGGTTGCGTATGAAATTGCCACGCAAACTTATCGGTATTCATTGGAATAGACAATGCGGTAGGCATTTTTATAAAGATGCTTTTATCGCTGCCGCCGGTTTCAAGTAACAATACCTTGTTACTTGAATCTTCAGACAAGCGATTTGCTAACACACATCCAGCTGAGCCCGCGCCTACAATAATATAATCAAAAGAGTGGTTCATAATGATTCCTTAAAACGGGCTTTCTATGTCGGCCATACCAACATAAACAGACTTAGTTTGCGTGTAATGATCAAGTGTTTCTATACCATTTTCACGACCAATACCCGATTGCTTATAGCCACCCACTGGCATTTCTGCTGGCGAGTTACCGTAAGCATTAATCCAACAAATACCGGCTTGAAGTTGATGAATTACGCGATGAGCGCGTTTAATATCGCTAGTGAAAACGCCTGCAGCTAAACCTAAGTGAGTGCCGTTAGCGCGGGCAATTACATCATCTTCATCATCAAAGACTAAAACGCTCATTACTGGGCCAAAAATTTCTTCTTTAACGATGGTCATTTCATCGTTGCAATCAACAAACACGGTTGGCGCTACAAAATAGCCATCTGGTGCAGATGCTGGAGAAAGCGTTGAACCACCCGTTAATAATGTTGCACCTTCTTCAAGGCCTTTATTGATGTAGCTCATTACTAAATCTTGATGCTTTTTAGAAATAAGCGCGCCAAAGTTAGTGTTTAGATCTTGCGGGTCACCGGCAATAATATTTTTTTCGGTCCGAGCTTTAAGTTCATCGATAAATTGTTGGTACACATTTTTGTGCACGTATATACGAGTACAGTTCGTGCAAATTTCACCTTGGGTATAAAAGTTACCTAGCATGGCAGCACTTACTGCTTGTTCTATATTGGCATCGTCAAATACTAATAATGGCGATTTACCACCTAGCTCCATAGTCACATCTTTTAATGTACCTGCAGCACTGGAGACGACTTTCTTACCGGTACCTACTTCACCAGTAAACGATACTTTATCAATATCTTGGTGTGCAGTAAGCCATTGGCCTACTTCACTCGCGCCTTGAACTACATTGAATACGCCAGCGGGTACACCTGCTTCAATAAACACCTCTGCTAATTTAATTGCGCCAAGCGGGGTTTCTTCTGAAGGTTTAAAAATAAATGCATTACCCGCTGCAAGGGCAGGGCCTGATTTCCAACATGCAATTTGTAATGGGTAGTTCCATGCACCAATACCGGCACAAATACCTAAAGGCTCTTTGCGTGTGTAGTAAAAGTCATCGCCAACCATTTGTTGTTGACCAACTTGTGCAGGGGCAAGACCTGCAAAATATTCAATTACATCTGCGCCTGTTTCAACATCTACGCAGTTAGCTTCTTGCATTGGTTTACCAGTATCGAGCACTTCAACCAGTGCAAGCTCATCATTGCGCTCGCGTAAAATAGCAACGGCGTTTAGTAAAATACGGCTGCGCTCAATAGGGGTCATCGCTGACCAAACTTTAAAGCCTTGCTTTGCACTTTCTATCGCTGCGTTTTGAACATGCTTGTCAGCGACTTCAACGGCATAAATTACCTGGCCGGTTGCAGGATTTACTACATCAAATGTTTCGCCGCTTTTATTTGCAAGGAATTGGCCGTTGATAAAGTTTTGATAGATAGGTGTAGTCACGTTAGGCTCCATATTGCTTGATAAGTGAATGCACATAGTTTTTAGCCAGTGATTCACTGTGTTTAAACTGATTTTCGTCTGATTGGCTTAATACGGCACGAAGCCATAAGCCATCAATCATTGCTGCGGTTAATTCAGCCGCGAGATTTGCTTGCGCTAAAGGCATTAATTGCTTAAATGAAACGGTTAAATTGCTTTGCAAGCGTTTGCTGTTTACATTTTGTAAACGATGAAGTTCCTTATCGTGCATTGATTGCGCCCAAAAACTTAACCACGTCCGAGTGGTGTCTTTTCGTTGTTGTACTAGCGCAAAGTTTGATTCAACAATAAACATTAACCTTTGAGTTGCTGTGGTATTTTCATCAACCTTACTAATTAAGTCGTTTTTCAAGTTAGACAGTAAGTAACGCACAGTTGCTTCAATTAGCCCCTGTTTCCCACCAAAGTAATGGCTAATTATGCCTGATGACATTCCTGCATTTTTACTAATACTATTGATCGTGGTTGCCTGTAATCCTTTCTGAGCAACTGACTCTATGGTCGCGTCAATTAGCTGCTGACGCCTTACAGGTTCCATTCCAACTTTAGGCATAATTTTTATTAATTGATCGTTCAATAAACATAAGCTTAAGGTAATAACTCTAACAATTCAAGGCTTGTGCGAATGGTAAGAAAGTAAAATGTGGATAAAAAATTAACAAAATGAGTCCTGAATGATGCAAAATTAACAACTTGGTAATTCATAAAAAGTCATTAAATAACAATGCATTGCATGTTTTATTGGTATTGGTATATATAGTGTAATTAATTGTTTACGAGGTGAGTGAAACTTTTAGTGATTTATTTGTTAGTGCGTTAACTATTAGAGTACTAATTGTATTTTTTGCAGTCAGGTAGCATATATCAAGGCAAAGCGAGTGCGCGGATTGTTGTGATAAAAAACTGAATATATAGAAAGGTATGGGGGGGGAATTTAAATAAAGGTTAATGCGAGATAGGGTAAGTAAGGCGCTGTTTAGGTTTTAACAACACCTTTAAATAATAAGGGATAACGTCTTAAGCGATTGCCAATATAATCATCGGCCATGATCTGCTCACAGATTTCGTCGATGTTATCAGTGGCTTCAAACACCCAATCAAAGCGTTCTATTGCCAGCAAAAAGCCGCGCTTTAAGTGTGTTTGTGCACGGTAATAAGCAAGGTTATTTTTTATCAATTGCAGCTTTTCAGGCTCTGCTTTTAATTGCGCAATAACCTGGTTAATAAACTGCAAGTTACGTGAGCTGGTTGGCCTATTTCGTCTGTTTGTTTGTCGCATTACTCTTCATTGGCTATGTTGTATAGTTTTTGCAAAAAGTCGTCTTTGTGTTTGTCATGTTCGTAATCTAAGTGGTAAGTGTTATGAAATCCAAAGCGCAATAATACGCCACTGCCTTGTAAATAAACGGTATAGCCGTCTATGTCTGAAAATGCAGTAACGCCTTGATAAAACTTACCTTCTTCTGTGGTTTCACCACGTTGTTGAATACGTTCGTAAACCGCTAAAATTTGTTTGTTGTCGATTTCATTTTTCATTATCTAAACCTTGTATTTACTCTCTCATACGCTATAGAGAATCGGGTCGATCATCATAAAAATAATAGTCAAAAATGTGTGATATTGCTTTGTTATTTTTAATTTATAAATTATGCTCAAAGTTCACTTTATGTTGAGCTTTTACCATGATAGACAAGGCGTTACTTCTAAAAACTCGTGAATTATCTGAGCAACTCATTGCGCTGCAAACCCCCATTAGAATACTCGATGCAATTAATTGGGATAAACAGACTAAAGAAGAGTTTTTTAGGCAAAAATGTCAAAAAAACCCTTTAATTGACCGTGCTTATTATCAACAGCGCGATTTAGGGTTTGTACCTAGCGAGTTGCGCCAAGCATTTTCCACACTACACCGTAATATAATTAACCAATTGGGGCAATTAAATCCAATTACTCAATATATGGGTAAAATGTGTAGTGAATATAAAACAGTGCTTAATATGCTGGAGTACCGAGGTACTGCTGAGTTTCATGACTTGTCGGTAGAGCTTTTTGGTCATCCAAAAGATCTTTTTCATGCCGGTGAACCTTCGTTATCTGAACTGGCTAATATGCTTGAGCAGCCATTAAAAAGTTTGCTTGATGCGAATATTTTGCCTGAAGATCCAAAAAACATTGATGCCAGTGATGCAGTGCGTATTTTGTCTGAGCAGGTCAATGCCAGTATGCAAGGGATTAATGTTGAAGTAATGCTTAGCGATGGTATTGTCAGTGATGCTGCCGCAGGCGCTAATAATATAAAGCTTAATCAGGATGTTAAGTTTTCTCAGCGCGAATTAGATATTTTAGAGGTACACGAGGGCTGGATCCATGTAGGCACCACTCAAAATGGCTTAGCGCAACCTTATTTAACTTGCTTGAGTAAAGGCACACCAAGCTCTACCGTTACCCAGGAGGGGCTTGCAGTACTGACTGAAATTATTACTTTAAAGTCAACGCCTAGGCGCTTATCAAAATTAGTAAACCGTATTCAAGCCGTCACCAAAGTGATTGATGGTGCAGAGTTTGTAGATATATACCGAGATTATGTGGCACAAGGGTTATCGAAAGACGACAGCTATACCCTTGCACAGCGGGTATTTAGAGGTAGCACGGCAACCGGCTTACCGTTTACCAAAGACATTGCTTATATAAAAGGCTTTGTATTGGTTTATAACTTAATTCGGGTGGCGATACAGCTTGGCAGAATTGACCAATTACCGCTATTGCTGGTGGGTAAAATATCAATTGATGACTTTAGGTTAATATCGCAACTACATGATTTAGGTGTGATTGAAAACCCGCAATTTGTGCCGCCCCATTTTAAAGATTTAAGAGGTCTTGCTACGTGGCTGAGCTTTGGTCGTTTTATTGGTAATTTGTCATTTGAACAATTAGAAAACGACTACAAGCCGTTGTTTTTATAATTTATAAGTGAGCTTTTTCTCAGAGACAAAAAAAGCCCAAAAACGGGCTTTTTTTAATTTAGCACAACACAGTTAACGTGCGTTGGTGCTCTCGAAAATTTTATCTGCAGAGGCTGCAACAAATCCAGTGTAAATTTCACCATCTGGTTTTGGGTAACGAATAGCAAACTCGTAAAAACAGCTAGGAATGCGCATATCGCCATCACTAAAGGTTACGGCGCATTCATCAGCTAATGTTGATGATTGCTCTAATAGCACCTCTGGCGAGCCTTTTACTTCGCCTCCTGAGGTATTCAGTGCAAAGCCTGCATCTTTAAGAGCTTGGTTTACATCATGGATGTTATCAAACTTAGCTAAGGTGTTAATGTTCACAGTAAAGTGATTAGCACGGTAACCCCACGCAGACATCCACGCCGCATATTCGCTCTCAGCTAATAACTTTTTGTATGTATCGGTGCTTACTTGCCAATGCGTGCCTGAATATAAAAAGTTATCGGCAGTCACTGCGCTTCCGTCAATTTGTGCCACCATATCAGTAACAATTGCTTGTAGTTCAGGCGAGCATTTTTCAACTAATAACTCAGAGATAAAAACTTTAGGCTGTGTCGGGTCGCTATGCTCATAATGTTTGGCGTAGAGTTTTTTTGCTTCAAAGTGGTACTCACCACATTCTTTATAACCAATCGCTAAAAAGTGCGCAGCCAGCTTTTCAAGGCCTACTTTTTCAATATTAAAAGTACGCAAAGCAATATGGTCGTTAATAATGTCGTCTTTTTGAGTTGAGCCTAATAAGTCATGAATTTTATCAGCTGATGGCGTTACGCTTAGGTAGTTTTGCCATAAGTTATCAAATAATGTGTTTACATTGGTATGCATGGTAAATCCTTAAATTTTTCTAAAATTGTTATTCAATTATTAAGCCCGGCGCGAGGGTTTGCGGTAAATTAACTTTCTCTGACTCTACTGAGGCCACTGGGTATGCGCAGTAATCTGCAGCATAGTATGCACTGGCTCTGTGGTTACCACTGGCACCTATGCCACCAAATGGCGCTGCGCTTGATGCGCCTGTAATAGGGCGGTTCCAGTTAACAATACCGGCACGAATACGCTTTAAAAAGTGGCTGTAATCATCTTCGCTGTCTGCAAGTAAACCTGCAGATAAACCAAAGCTGGTGTTGTTCGCTTCTGCTATGGCGCTATCAAAGTCAGTGTAGCGGTATACTTTAATTAGCGGACCAAAGTGTTCTTCATCGGCGATTTCATCGATATTAGTGACATCAATAATCCCTGGGCTGACAAAGCCAGTGCCTGGTTTTAATTGTTTAAGCTCAACGAGTACTTCAGCACCTTGTTTAACTAGGTCAGCTTGCGCTGCAACCATGCCTAACGCGGCTTTTTCACTGATCATGGCGCCCATAAATGGTTGATCGTCAGCAAAGCTATCATCGACAAGGATATTTTTGGTTGCACTGATCAGCTTTTCTAAAATCGCATCGCCATTGGCTGATTTTTCAATAAATAATCGACGTGAACAAGTACAACGCTGACCCGAAGTAATAAAGCCCGATTGAATAATATCGTGCACGGCGGCGCTCACATCAGCAACATCTTTAACCACTAGCGGATTGTTACCGCCCATTTCAAGCGCTAAGATTTTACCTGGATGACCAGCAAATTGTTTATGTAATAAATGCCCTGTGTTTGAGCTACCAGTAAAAAATAAGCCATCGATATCTTGATGTGAGGCAAGCGCTTTACCTGTTTCTAGTTCACCTTGAACAAGGTTTATAACCCCAGCAGGTAAGCCTGCTTTTAGCCACAGCTCTAAAGTAAACTGGGCTACGTGAGGAGTTAGTTCTGATGGTTTAAACACCACGGTATTACCCGCTAATATAGCAGGGACTATATGACCGTTGGGTAAGTGACCTGGAAAATTATACGGGCCAAAAATAGCCACTACACCATGTGGTTTGTGGCGAATAAAGGCTTTTGCGCCAGGCATTGGGTTTTCGGTTGTGCCAGTACGTTCATTGTAAGCACGGATAGCAATAGCCACCTTGCCTGTCATCGCGCCGACTTCTGTACGCGTTTCCCATAGTGGCTTACCTGTTTCACGGGCAATAATGCTGGCAAACTCTTCGCTGTGTTCTTTTAATTGGCCAACGAAGCTTTCTAAAATGGTAATACGTTGTTCAATTGGCATATCGGCCCATTGCACTTGTGCGGCTCTTGCCGCTTCAATTGCACTGCTAACTTGTTCTGGGCTGGCACCATTACCTTGCCAAACAATTTCGCCATTACTTGGGTTAACAGAATTAAACGCTGGGCCTTGGCCTGCGTGCCATTGGTTATTAATTAGTTGTGTGTTCATAAATAGTGTTACAGGCGGAAAAATCGCGCTGCATCTCCTTGATTTAAATGAAGTGCATCAGCTACTTCTTGGCTGATAACTAAGGTGTGCTTTGCTTGATTATAATGAGCGTGTTTAGTGAACGTGGCTCTAAAGTCGCTAACCCCTTGATTACAAATAGCAAGGGTATCTGAGCTTTGCTCATTAATATGCTCAAGCTCACCAATGGTAATTGGGCACACTTGTGAATCACGAATACTGCGAATATTACCGAGCTTTGCCTCTACCGTGGGACCTGCGTCAAATAAATCAACGTAGCCACGATGTTCAAACCCTTCTTTTTCAAGCAACTTAAGTGCAGGCTTGGTTTTATCATGAACATGACCAATCACCGCTTGTGCCTTTTTACTTAGCAAGTTTACATAGATAGGGTATTTAGGCATAAGCTCGCTAATAAATACTTTATCGCCTAAACCAACTAAGTGATCAGCTTGTGGAAATTCAATACTAAAAAAGTGTTCTTGTAACCATTGCCAAAATGGAGAGTGCCCCTGTTCATCACTCACGCCACGCATTTCAGCAATTACAGTGTCGGCAAAGCGTTCACTATGTTGTGCCATAAATAAAAAGCGTGAACGTGATAAAAACCGGCCTGTTAAGCCTTTTCTGCTGTCTTCACGTAAAAATAAAGTACATATTTCTGAGCAGCCTGTGTAGTCATTACACATACTTAAAATATCAACGGTATTGTAAACGTTTAAGGTGGGTGAATGATGGACAGTTTTACCTAAATGGTAGTGATACAAAGGCACAGACAAACCGACGGCCGCTTCTATGGCGGTAGTACCAATTACTTTGCCAGTGTCACTGTCTTCTAAAACAAATAAATAGCTTTCATCGATAGGCTTATTTACATTTTTAGTAAAGCTGTTTTGTGCACGGTCTATTTTTTCTTGTAGTTGCCCGTCATCGACAGGTAAAGAGGTGAAACCATGACCTGATTCAATGGCAATCTCTTTAAGTGCTGCAAAATCATTGACAGTAATAGGACGTAATACTTGCATTAACTACTTACTCCAATAAAGCCCTGAGATAAATATTTATCTCAGGGCTTTATTTGTTTTACTTAGTGATTAACCGTTTACAACTTCACTCACTGCTTTTTCAAAGCGAGCTAAGCCTTCTTTAATATCCTCAAATGGGATCACTAATGAAGGCGTAAAGCGGATAACGTTCATTCCGGCTACTAAATTCATTAAACCGTTGTTAGCACTTGCGACTAAAAAGTCGCGAGCACGGCCTTCAAATTTCTCATTTAATACCGCACCAATCAGTAAGCCTTTACCGCGGACTTCACTAAATACATGGTATTTTTCGTTAATGGCATTTAGACCATCACGGAACATTTGCTCACGCTCTTTTACACCATTTAAAACCACAGGAGTATTTACTGTATCAAATGCCGCTTCTGCAACAGCACATGCTAATGGGTTACCACCGTAGGTAGAACCATGAGTCCCTATTTTTAGGTGTGCTGCAATTTCAGTCGTGGTGATCATAGCGCCAATTGGGAACCCGCCACCTAATGCTTTAGCCGTTGTTAAAATGTCAGGAATAACATCTAGGCCTTCGTATGCGTATAAATGACCTGTACGGCCAACGCCAGTTTGCACTTCATCAAAAATAAGCAGTGCGTTGTGTTTAGTACACAGCTCACGTACTTTTTGTGCAAATTCATTGGTTGGTGGCACAATACCACCTTCACCTTGTAATGGCTCCATCATTACCGCACAAGTATCATCACCAATTAAGGCTTCAAAAGCGGCAATATCATTGTAATCACAATGAACGATATCAGCAGGTTTTGGCCCAAAACCATCAGAGTAAGCGGCTTGGCCACCCACTGTTACAGTGAAAAAAGTACGGCCATGAAAGCCTTTATTAAAAGCGATAATTTTAGATTTTTCAGCGCCAAATTTGTCCAGTGCAAAGCGACGCGCTAATTTTAAAGCTGCTTCGTTTGCTTCAGCCCCTGAGTTTGCAAAGTAAACTTTTTCAGCAAAGGTCGCATCAACCATTTTTTTAGCTAAGCGAAGAGCTGGCTCATTGGTCATTACATTTGCTAAGTGCCAAATTTTCTCACCTTGCTCTTTAAGTGCTGCTACTAATGCAGGGTGGCAATGACCTAAACAATTAACCGCAATACCACCGGCAAAATCGATAAACTCGTTATTATTTTGATCCCACACGCGTGAGCCTTCACCACGAACGGGAATAACTGCTGATGGGTTGTAGTTAGGGACCATTACGTCGTTAAATAAATCTCTGGTTACTTGCATTTTTACACCTAAATTAATCACTTAAAAAATACGTTGCTGAAAAAAAACGATAAGCGCAGGCTTATTCAGCAATACAATGCGTTTTACTTGTTAAAAAAGTCATTATCAAAGGTTATGAATTAAATTTGCAGTGCTATTTTGTGAAAAATGATTAGAATAATAGCCAAATTAACGAAATTTATTAGCATTATGATAACTCCCCAAGACGAAAAGCTACTGTCTGTACTAAAAACGAACGCTCGTGCGAGTATTTCTGACTTGGCAAGGCATTTAAATTTATCCCGCTCAACAGTGCAAAGCCGTATGCTTAAGTTAGAGCAAAGTGGGGTAATTAAAGGATATAGCGTTGACTTTGGAGATGACTTTTTAAATAGCTTAGTTTCTGCACATGTTTCTATAAAGGTTAAACAAAAGCTAACCACTAAAACCAACGTGGAGTTAAAGCAAATAGATGCTATATCTCAGTTGTATGCAATTAGTGGTGAGTTTGATTTAATTGCCATTGTTGAGGCTCAAAATCTTGAGCAGTTGAGCCATTTACTGGACGATATAGGTAATTTAGATGGGGTAGAGCGCACTCGCTCATCGGTTATTTTAGAAACCAAATTTAAGCGTTAATTCGATTTATTTTTCTACATTCAGTGAGTATTAACTATTTGCATTTAAGCTCACTTAATTGTAATCTGTTCGATATTAGGAACAAGGATTGTTATAAGCTAACCCATCGGCTTTTCTACCCGTATATTGCAACCTTCTTCACTAAAAAATCTGACACACAGTGTTATCACTCTTTAGAGCATTCGTAGATAAAAAGTACGCTTAAAATAGGACGTTTTTAAGAACTACTGCTCAAAGACATTACAAGGAAATGTTATGAAATACACAACAATCGCTGCTGTAGCCCTATTAATAGGTGGTTCATATTTAAGTGCAAAAGCCACTTTATTTAGCCCAACCGATAGCATAACGGTTGAAACTTATAGCGATATATTCTTCAAATTAGAATCCTCCTCCATCAGCATTGATGAGATTATTACTGGCGCAAGCCAGTTTGCCGATAGCTTATGCGATGAAAGCATTTATCAAGAAGTTATTGGTGAGTCAGTGAACTCATGCAAGCAAAAATTTAAACAATCACAAGCACAATGTGCTGACTTTACAAGAAAAAACAGTGAGGCTATGTACACTGATAAAGTGGCCATCACGCTGGTATCTGAAAAGTTTATAAATTGTATGTCTAATAGTTAGATTATTTTGTATTTGAGATTTGAAGTTAGTTAAAAAGAGATTCCTGAGCTGGTCAGCATTGATAAAATTTAGCATATTCCATTGTGTGGTCTATGCTAGGTTTTATTAGTTGTTAACGCCCAGTTTGCTTTAGGGAATCGAATGCAAGAAAATTTACTAAACTCAGTTATTAAAATAACAAAAAACAGAGACGTAGACTCACTTGAATACAGCTTAATATCGACCATCCAAGAGTTTATTGGCTGTAAAGAAATCTCAGTTTATAAAGATATAGAAGTTCAGGGCCAACTTAGCATTGAGCAAAGCCTTTCTTTGAAAGTCACTGGTGAAAAACAATTCGAGTGGACTCAACGACAGCTTGTTACTCACCCCGAGGATGAACTTCTATCCTGCTTACGTTCTGCTTGTATTATTACGGTGCAATCAACGGATGGCATAGAACGCCGTTGGCTACCCATTACCCGCCAAGAAAAAACAGTTGCCGCAATTTCTGTTGTTTCAAATAGTTTAGATAGTTCAGCTCAGGTAATGTTGAACGCTTTTTGTCGTATTTTTGAAAACTATTTAGTGATTCTTCATGAAAATGAAAGAGATAAATTAACAGGGCTGTTAAATAGACAAACATTTGAGAAAAAAATAAAACAGCTGATTGAAAAGCAAGTATTAAAAGTACATGGGTCAGTTCGAGAGGAAGAAAAAAGACGGCCAAAACAGGCATCAACATCTTGGCTAGCTATTTTAGATATCGATCACTTTAAAAATATAAACGACAAGTATGGTCATATCTGTGGCGATGAAGTACTGCTGATATTAGCGCAAAAAATGCGTCATTTTTTTCGTTCAACAGATTTAATTTTTCGCTTTGGTGGGGAAGAGTTTGTGATTGTTTTTGAGCCCACAGATGCAGAGTCTATTAGTAATAAAATGGCTGAATTTCTTCAGCTTGTCAGAAATACATCGTTTCCTTTTGTTGAAAATATGACCATCAGTGCTGGTTTAGCACGTATCAGTCCTTATGATTTTCCCATCACTGTGCTAGAGAGCGCTGATAAAGCACTTTATTATGCGAAAAATAATGGCCGAGATAAATATTGTGTCTATGAAGATTTGCTTGCCGAGAACTTAATAAATGTACAAGTTAATTCTTCAGAGATAGATCTATTTTAAGTTACTGCGGTTGAGTATGATTTCGCTGCACTTTTACTTTAGACACTTGGTCGAGTTTTAAAAAATAAACATTACCACCAATGCCTTTAAATTCCTCATCAGTAAAGGCGATTGTATTATCATCATAAAAGGTGATCGCTTCTTTTTGAGTCACAATACCAAGATCGATTTTATAAACATCGCCAGAGAAAAATTTATCCCCTTTAAAGTTTTCAAACAGCCAAATACTGGTTGAATCTAGTAGTGCTAGTTTTTTTCTATCTGGGCTGAGCGCTGCAGAGGTGATCCAGCATAGCTTTTCCATAGTGGTGCAGGTTTTAAACGAGTCTATCAGCTGGGCGTCAAAATTTGCTGCGTGATCGCCTACTTTATAAACGTTAGTAATACCATCGAATGGCTCTGTGCGATTTTTAGTAAATAAATATAAATGCCGACCATAAGCCACAAAAGCTTCTAAGTCGTAATTACGTTGTTCAGGCTGTATTGGGCTGCCGTCTAATTCTGGATAAGTGAACTTGATAATTTCAGCTTCGGTGGTATTTGTTTTGATATCAATAGGGTTTTCTATTTTATAAATGGTTAGCCACTTACGTTCATTTTTATTATTGCCAAAGTCGCCTAAGAAAAAATGACCAAATTTATTTTGCGTCATGTCCTCCCAATCAATGTTTTTTGCGTTGCTGACTAAAATTTCTTTAGCAATAGAGCCGTCTTTATTTAGACGATAAAGCTTTGGCTCATCACCGCTGTCGTTAATAGCCCACAGACGTTTATATTTATCAAACTCAATGCCTGAAATTTCTTTTAGCTTTGGGTCTACAGAAACTAGTTTTTTACTATATAGTGTATAAATTGAACTGCCAACAACAGCGATGATGGTAATAAAAACAATAACAGAGGTAATAAGAATGCTTTTTTTAATCATAGTCTTTAAATATTCATCGCATTGGCTAGTTAGATAATTATTATCGCTGATGATGTTGTTAAGCTAAAGGTTTTTATAACCTCAGTGCAGTAATAAAAATAATAACGCGTGTATTGTAGTTAAAGTAATGTAATTGGGTGTAGTTGGTTTAATAATTGCTCAGTAGAGTAGCTTACCTAAAAACCTGTTTAAATGGTTAAAAACTGCACCAATCTGGTGCGGTAAAATAAATACCGCACTGTAATAATGCGTAAATAAAGTTTTGCTTAACTTTAAGCTTGTTTTTATGTGAATGAATGGATTCCACATCGCCTATTTAAGCTGTTTGGCCTGTGGCAAAGATGAATAACCCTTACGGTTTAGTTGGAGCCTGTTATGTTGAATAAACGCTTTTTTAAAACAAAAAATGAAGCAGAGGTCACGTTTGAATTTTCTCACCCTGATGCTGATAACGTCTGTTTGCTTGGGGAATTTAATGATTGGCAGCCCGTGCCTATGAAACTTAATAAGAAGCTGGGTGTGTTTAAATGTAAACAACGTTTGCCTGTTGATAAAGAGTTTCATTTTCGTTATTTAATTAATGGTAAACAGTGGGATAACGATCATCAGGCTGATGGCTACAGCGCCAATAATTTTGGTACAGAAAATAGTATAGTAAATACACAGCGCATTAATTAAGGTTGGTGAATGGACGCACTATCGCAATTATTTTATTTGCATGGAATAGGCTATGAGTACACTAAATATACGGGTGAACACGTTGTTTTTAGTGAACAAACTCGCAAGTTAGCGCTGCAGTGCTGTGGCGTTGACACCAATGATACTGGGCTCATAGAACAGTTAAATTATCAATTAGATGCGGCTACTTGGTTAACGCTTACACCGGCTATTAGCTTAGTAAATCAGCTGAGCAATGTGCTAAAAGTACGTATTAAAGAAACCGACGCGCACCATAAAATTACGCTCAATATAGCGGCATTAAATATAAAGCTGCAATTTGATCAAATAGCTCACTATGCACCATTAGGTGAATATTTTTTAAATGGCTGCCGTTATATAGAAATAGCACTGCCACTTACCCATTTACCTACGGGTTATTATGATGCGTTGCTAATCATGGGTGAACAATCAGCAAGTACACAAATTTGGTCTATCCCAGAAAAGGTGTATCAAATTGCGGATAAAAAACGCTTTGGCTTATCAATTCAGTTATATACATTAAAAAACCAAGCTGGAATGGGGATTGGCGACTTTAATGATTTACTAGAATTAACCACGCTGTGTGCAAAACAAAAAATGGATTATATTTTACTTAATCCACTGCACTTATTATTTGCAGATAATCCAGAGTGCGCTAGTCCCTATAATCCAAGTAACCGCGCCTTACTTAACCCATTATATATAGCAATCAACTTATCGCCCGATAGTATTAACAACCCCGCATTAAACGATTATTTATCCTCTTGCTGCTTAACGTCGCAAAGCGAGCAAGATGTAACATTTATTGAATATAAATCGGTTACTGAGCATAAATATAATGCCTTTAAATTACTTTTTGTGCATTTTCAACAACAGGGTAGTCAAGCTCGGCAAGACGAGTTTACTGCCTTTTGTAAGCAGCACAGTGATGAACTTGCTATTTTGGAAGCAACACAGCCGTCATTCGAATATTACCTACAATGGCAGGCACACAGCCAACTCGAGCGATGCCAACAGCATTGTATTGACCAAGGCATGGCGATTGGTTTGATTAACGACTTAGCGGTGGGTTGTGCCAAAGAGGGCAGTGAATTTAAACACCAACAGGCGTTGTTTAGCCAAGATGCGACTGTGGGAGCTCCTCCGGACCCTTGGGCCGAGAGTGGTCAAAATTGGGGGTTGCCAGCAATAAATCCTCAGCGACTTGCTGACAATAACTATCAGTTTTACCGCTCACTGATACGCTCCAATATGAAGTCTGTGGGTGGATTACGCATAGATCATGTTATGGCAATTAGGCGTTTATGGTGGTGTTTTAACAATAATAATAACCAAGATGGTTGCTATGTTTACTACCCATTCGAGCATTTGTTAGCTATTTTGAAAGTTGAATCTCACCTTAACCAGGCCGTCGTGATAGGTGAAGATTTAGGAGTTGTGCCGCCGGAGGTAAAAGAAGCGCTGGTGAGCAGCGGTATTTTTTCAAACAGCTTATTTTATTTTGAAAAACAACAAAATGATGAATTTGTTCATCGCGATGATCTTAGCGAACAATGCCTGCTGATGATTGCCAATCATGATGTACCACCATTTGTTGGCTGGTGGCAGCATAGCGATTTGAACCTCAAACAACAGTACCAACTGATTGACGCTGTTGAATATCAGCAACTAGTGCAGCAACGTCAACAAGAGCAGCAGCGACTTCTCGGTTTTATTAATACACAAAACACACATTCTGATATGTCATTAAGCACCGATGCTTTTGCTGTTTATAGTGCGCTGGCTTTGTGTTTAGCAAAGTCGCCGTCGCGATTATTTGCTTTACAAATTGATGACTTAGACAAGCAACGCTACCCAGTTAATATTCCGGGCACAGATAAAGAGTACCCCAATTGGCGACGGGTGTTAACACATACTTGCAAGGATATTTTTACTGATAATGCGTCACTTTTGGCTGCAATACATTCAATAAGGAATGCGTAAATGGGCAGTATTAAAAATAGGGTATCAACGCAATTAGTTGATTATGACGCACAGGTAAACGCATTAACTGCAGGGCGATTTAAAGACCCGTTTAGTTTTTTAGGCGCGCACAACACCCAAAGTGGCACTGAAATACGCGTGTATTTGCCAGCGGCATTACGCGTCGAACTGTTAATTGATGGTCAAGTTATTAGCGCGTTACGCTATAAACACAGTGATTTATTTATCGCTGAGTTATCAAGCATGCCTAGCAGTGTTTACCAATGCCAGGTTAGTTATGAAAATAGCGATGTTACATTTTATGATGAATACAGCTTCAGCAGTACATTGGATGAACAGGCTATGTACTTGTTTAACGAAGGTAGCCTTGAGCATGCTTATACTCACCTAGGTGCGCAATTTACTACACAACAAGGGGTAGATGGTGTTCGTTTTTGTGTCTGGGCACCAAATGCCGCCAGTGTATCGGTTATTGGTGAGTTTAATTTTTGGCAAGCGAATCGCCATTTTATGCGATTTCATCCGGCAAGTGGGGTATGGGAATTATTTATCCCAGACTTAAGTGCAGACATGTGCTACAAATTTGCCATCACCACACTTAGTGGTGAAGTTTTAGATAAAGCCGATCCATTTGCGTTCAAAATGCAGCAAGCGCCCGGCACGGCAAGTATATTACAGTACAAGCCTGCCCCTATTAAGCTCAGTGAACAAGCGATTATAAATAGACAACAGCGCAATCATATTGATGCCGCTATTAGTATTTATGAAGTGCACTTAGGCTCATGGCAACGCGCTGAACATAATCGTTACTTAAACTACACTGAGCTGGCCGATAAGCTTGTAAGTTACGTGACTGATATGGGGTTTACTCACTTACAACTTATGCCTATTAGTGAATACCCGTTTGATGGCTCATGGGGGTATCAGCCGGTAGGCTTGTTTGCACCAACAAGTCGTTTTGGTGATTACAACAGCTTTAAATACTTAGTTGAGCAATGCCATAAAGCCAATATCGGTATTTTACTCGATTGGGTGCCAGGGCACTTTCCAAGCGACCCTCATGGGTTACATTGTTTTGATGGCACCCATTTATATGAACATGCTGATATGCGTCAAGGGTTTCACCCTGATTGGAATACCTATATTTATAATTATGATCGCCCTGAAGTTAAAAGCTTTTTAATATCGAATGCGATGTATTGGCTTAGTCAATTTGGCATAGATGGACTGCGAGTAGATGCAGTGGCGTCTATGTTGTATCTTGATTACAGCCGAAAAGAAGGGCAATGGGTGGCTAATTGCTATGGCGGCAGAGAAAATTTAGGGGCGATAGAGTGCCTTAAACAAGTGAACATGCGCAGTTATAAAAATAACCCCGGTATTATGATGGTGGCAGAAGAGTCAACGGCGTGGCCAGGGGTGACGCAAAGTGTTGAGCACAATGGTTTGGGCTTTGGTTATAAATGGAATATGGGCTGGATGAACGACAGCCTGCATTACATGCAGCAAGACCCACTATTTAGGAAATACCACCACCATAAAATGACATTTTCTATGGTGTATGCCTTTAGTGAAAATTACATTTTACCGCTCAGTCATGATGAAGTCGTTCACGGCAAAGGCTCACTACTAAACAAAATGCCTGGTGACGACTGGCAACAATTTGCTAATTTACGGGCTTATTATGCGTTTATGTGGGCGCATCCAGGAAAAAAACTACTGTTTATGGGCGCCGAAATAGCACAGCGAAAAGAGTGGGATCATGACCATTCAATAGATTGGCACTTGCTTGAACACCAAAGCCATCAAGGTGTTCAAGATACGGTTAAACGCCTTAATCATGTG
The DNA here is from genome assembly GCF_004328665.1 of Pseudoalteromonas sp. DL-6. Taxonomy (NCBI): domain Bacteria; kingdom Pseudomonadati; phylum Pseudomonadota; class Gammaproteobacteria; order Alteromonadales; family Pseudoalteromonadaceae; genus Pseudoalteromonas; species Pseudoalteromonas sp. DL-6. The sequence goes on along the minus strand of NZ_CP019771.1, from coordinate 241,427 downwards.
TATCAAGCCCATCCAGCACTTTATGAGCTTGATAGTTGCTCTACTGGTTTTTCATGGATAGATAATAATAACAATCAGCAAAGTATATTTAGCTTTATTCGTTATGCCAAAAGTGCTGACGATTTTATGGTTATTGTCGCTAATTTTACCCCTACAGCATATCAACACTTTACTTTAGGCGTGCCTGCTAAAGGCAGCTATAAGGTGATATTTAATACTGATGAGTCATGTTTTTTTGGCTCAGGCTGCAATGTCACTGATGAACCAAATCAACTTATTCATTCAATTGAACAACCAAGTCATGGCTTTGATCACAGTATTACATTACACATGGGTGGCTTAACCACGATTTATTTGCAAAAGGTGAATGATGAGTAATTGCTTTGAGGTTACCCATGGTGCACCTTTGCCACTGGGTTCGACTGTACAAAACAACGGTGTCAACTTTGCCTTATACGCTCCAAATGCAAGCCAAGCTTTTGTTTGTTTATTCGATAAAAGTGGCCATACAGAAATATTAAAAATAGCGATGAATATTAACGAAGGCGGGGTGTGGAGTATTCATGTTGCACCACTTAGCACTGGCGCACTATATGGCTTTAGGGTTGATGGGGAATATAACCATGAAAAGGGCATGTTATTCAACGAACATAAGTTGCTGATTGACCCATATGCAAAAGACTTATTTAACGAATTTACTTGGAGCGAGCGCCATTACGGGCAAATGCCAATAGGCACTAAAAGCATGGTTAATAATGCGATAGATATGCCTAAATCTAAAGTAACGACACCGGTTGCCTATACTAATAATAAGCCGCAGCACAGCTGGGCCAATACGGTTATTTATGAGTGCCATGTAAAAGGTGCTACGTGTCGCCACCCGGATATTCCAAAAACACAGCAAGGTACGTTTTTAGGCTTAAGCCATCCACGCTTTATTGAGCATTTAAAAAGTTTAGGGGTGACCGCTATTGAACTTTTGCCTGTACATGCGTTTATAAGTGAACAGTTTTTAATTACTAAAGGCCTGCAAAATTACTGGGGCTACAATAGCATCAATTTTTTTACTCCCCACAAAGACTATTTGGTTAATGACGATATAAACGAATTTAAACAGATGGTTAGCGAATTACATCGCGCCAATATTGAAGTTATTTTAGATGTTGTATACAACCATACTGCTGAGGGCGGCAGTGATGGACCAATATTGTCTTTACGTGGCTTCGATAATCTCACTTATTATCGCACTATCAATGGGCAACCCAATGTATACATAAACGATACTGGCTGTGGTAACACCTTAAATATTGACCATCCAAAAACCTTGCAACTGGTTCTAGATAGCTTGCGTTATTGGGTGGAAGTTATGGGCGTTGATGGCTTTCGATTTGATTTAGCCACCATTTTAGGGCGTTCAAGCACGGGCTTTAGTGCGTCTCATACGTTTTTACAAACCGTTGCACAAGACCCTGTGTTGAATAAAGTGAAGCTGATTAGTGAGCCTTGGGATATAGGCCCTGGTGGGTATCAGTTAGGTGCTTTTCCTGCTCCTTGGCGTGAGTGGAATGATCAATACCGTGATGTGATTAAACGCTTTTGGCAAAGTGAAAAAGGCATTATTAGTGATGTGGCTAAGCGTTTACATGGCTCGTTTGATATTTTTGAACACAGTAACCGCGGCCCGCTTAATAGTATTAATTTTATTACCAGTCATGATGGTTTTACCCTTGCCGATTTAGTCAGTTATGAGCAAAAGTATAACCAAGCGAATGGTGAAAATAATCAAGATGGCCACAGCGCTAACTACTCATCCAACTGCGGAGTTGAGGGATTTAGTAGCGACCCTGAAATAATGAGCTTGCGCCTGCAACAACAAAAAAACTTTTTACTTACCTTACTGCTTTCTAAAGGGGTGCCAATGATAGCCTCAGGGAGTGAAATGGCGCACTCTCAAGGCGGTAATAATAACGCCTATTGTCAAAATAATCGTACTAGTTGGCTTGCATGGAAAGACTCACAACTGAATCATTGTTTGATTCAGTTTATAGATGATGCATTAAAAATTAGGCGCGCGCATAGTGCGTTTAAACACAGTGTGTTTTTAGATGATATTGATGAACGTTTTACCGTTAAGTGGTTTACCGAACAAGGTAAAAAAATGGATGAAACACATTGGCATGAAGATACGCGACAATTTTTAATGTACAGCCTGCTTGATAAGCAAAATAAGCATGCGTTATTAATTATTTTAAACGCCAGTAAACAGCCTGTGGTCTGCCAATTACCACAATCGCCCATTATCGCGCCATGGACGTTAGTGTTATCAAGCGTAAATAACGCATCATCAGTTGTTCAAGATGATGCAACCGTGAATATTTCAGCACAAAGTAGTTGGGTTTTTAGTGCCAATTTAGAAGGCGATGATTATGACTAAGCAAGACGAGCAAGTGTGTGTGGTAAAAGGCTGGCAAGAAGGCCCGGTGATTGACGAAAGTACCTTAAGTGATGATTTAACTCGTCACTTTTATTACACCTTAGGGCGTGATGTGGTGGGTGAGTCGCAGTTGTATTTGTATCATGCATTGGCGCTGACAATAAGAGATAGGCTAGTCGCACGCTGTAGAGAAACTAATCAGCAAATTAAACAACAAAAACGCCGTAAAACAGCGTACTTATCGCTAGAGTTTTTAATGGGCAGAGCGCTGGGCAATGCGGTACTCAACCTTGACTTAGAGTCGCAGGTAACCACGGCACTGCAAGCTTACTGTACTGAGCTGGAAAATGTGGAGCAAGCAGAGCATGATGCCGGCTTAGGTAATGGTGGCTTAGGGCGTTTAGCTGCTTGTTTTTTAGATAGTTGCGCGAGTTTAGCGCTGCCAGTAGTCGGGTATGGAATTCGTTATGAATACGGCATGTTTAATCAATCAATCAAAGAAGGCAACCAAATTGAGCAACCAGATAACTGGCTACGCGAAGGTCACCCTTGGGAATTGAGCGCACCAGAGCAAGCTAAACGAGTTAAGTTCTCGGGTTATGTACAAAGTTATACCGATAAATTTGGTCGTGAACACCGCCAGTGGGTAAGTTCTCAAGATGTGCTAGCGGTTCCTTACGATGTGCCCATTCCTGGCTATAAAAATAATATTGTTAATACGCTTAGGCTTTGGAAGTCTGAAGCAACCGATGAATTTAATTTAGCCGAGTTTAATGCCGGTAGTTATTCAGAAGCGGTGGCACAAAAAAATCTCGCAGAGCAAATAACCATGGTGTTGTACCCTAACGACAGCAGTGAAAATGGTAAAGAGCTGCGTTTACGCCAGCAATACTTTTTATCATCGGCAAGCATACAAGATGTGCTTAGTCAGTGGATTGACCAATATGGGGATAATTTTACTGAGTTTGCTCAGCATCATGTTTTTCAGCTTAACGACACCCACCCAAGTATTGCTGTGGCAGAGCTGATGCGAATTTTAGTTGACGACCACGAGCTCGATTGGGATCAAGCATGGAGCATCACAACCAAAACCATGGCTTATACAAACCACACCTTATTGCCGGAGGCGTTAGAGAAGTGGTCAGTGTCGTTATTTGCTAAATTATTACCACGTATTTTAGAGATTATTTATGAGATCAATGCCCGCTTTTTAGCAGAGGTTGCAAGACATTGGCCGGGTGATGTGCAAAAACAACGAGATTTATCATTAATTGAAGAGGGTGGGGAGCCGCAAATACGCATGGCTTTTTTAGCCATTGTGGGCAGTTATTCAGTCAATGGCGTGGCCGCGCTCCACACTAAGTTATTAACCGCGGGTTTGTTTAAAGACTTTTACGCATTATGGCCTGAAAAGTTTAATAACAAAACCAATGGGGTGACACCGAGGCGTTGGCTGGCTTATTGTAATCCGAGTCTTAGTCATATCATTAGCGAGAAGATAGGAAAAGACTGGGTAGGCGATTTTGCACAAATAGCTCAATTACGCCGTTTCTATGATGATCCGCAGTTTCATGTAACGTGGCAGCAAGCAAAACGAGAAAACAAACAACGTTTAGTTGATTTAGTAAAACAAAGATGCGGCGTAGAGTTTGATATCAACATGCTGTTTGATGTGCAAGTAAAACGCATTCACGAATATAAGCGCCAGTTACTCAATGTGCTCCATGTTATTCACTTATACGACCGTATTCGTCGTGGCGATACACAAGGCATGGTTCCCCGTTGTGTATTACTTGGTGGTAAAGCCGCACCAGGTTATATGATGGCGAAGAAAATTATTAAACTAATTAATAATGTTGCAGAGGTTATCAACAAAGACCCTGAAGTGTCACAGTATTTAAGGGTCGCATTTTTACCAAATTATAATGTAACCGCCATGGAAACTATCTGCCCAGCAACAGATTTGTCAGAGCAAGTTTCAACAGCAGGCAAAGAAGCATCGGGTACCGGCAACATGAAGTTTATGATGAATGGTGCTCTCACAATAGGCACCCTAGATGGCGCAAATATTGAAATACGCGATGCAGTGGGGGCTGAAAACTTCTTTTTATTTGGCGCCCAAGCCGAGCATGTTGACGAAATTAAAGCGCATTATAACCCCTGCGAAATCATTGCCAATAACCCAGATCTAAACAGCGTGATGCACCTACTTGAAAGTGGCCATTTTAATCTATTTGAACCAGGCTTATTTGACGATGTGATTAGCAGTATTAAGAGTAAAGACGATGCGTGGTTAACCGCACATGACTTTACCAGTTACATTGCTGCGCAGCGTGAAGTGGATAAAGCCTATGCTGATCAAACCTACTGGACTCAAATGAGTATTTTAAATACCGCGGCCAGTGGCTTATTTTCTAGTGACAGAACGATTGGTCAATATTGTGATGACATATGGCATTTAACCCCACTAGATACCACACACCAAACAGTTAAAACGAACACTGACACTAACAGCTGACACTAAACGGAGAGAGTAATATGCCCAGTTATGCAAATCGCTATATAAGTAATTTAACCAGAGACACCTATGCACTCATTCTAGCTGGAGGGCGAGGTTCTCGGCTGCATGAGCTAACAGACTGGCGTGCAAAACCAGCCGTTTATTTTGGCGGTAAGCACCGTATTATTGATTTTCCACTATCAAATTGTATTAACTCTGGTGTCAGACGAGTAGGGATTGCAACGCAATATAAATCTCACTCGCTGATACGCCATGTGAATCGTGCATGGGGACACTTTAAAAAGGAGTTAGGCGAGTCAGTTGAGATTTTACCTGCATCACAGCGTCATGGTGATGAATGGTATTGCGGTACTGCCGATGCGGTATTTCAAAATATGGATATTATTCGTCATGAACTACCTAAATATGTAATGATTTTGTCAGGCGATCATGTGTATCGTATGGATTACGGCGGTTTATTAGCAAAGCATGTAGAAAATGGTGCCGATATGACCGTATGTTGTTTAGAAGTTGCGGTTGAAGAAGCCGCAGGCACCTTTGGTGTAATGACCGTAGATCAAGAGAACCGAGTGAGAAGATTCGACGAAAAACCAGCCGAACCTACCTCTGTTCCTGGTAAACCTGGTACATGCTTAGCGTCAATGGGTAATTACGTATTCAATACTGAGTTTTTATTTGAGCAATTACAAAAAGATTCACAAACCGAAGGCTCAGGACGTGATTTTGGTCATGACATTATTCCTGCCATTATCGAAGAGCATAATGTATTTGCCTACCCGTTTAGAGATCCTGCACAAGCTGGACAGCCGTATTGGCGCGATGTAGGAACCTTAGATTCGTTTTGGGAAGCGAATATGGAACTGGTTATGCCTGAGCCACAACTAGATTTATACGACCCTACTTGGCCAATTTGGACATACCAAGAGCAGCTTCCTCCGGCTAAGTTTATTTTTGATGACGACGATCGCCGGGGTATGGCTGTTGATTCAACCGTATCGGGCGGGTGTATTATTTCAGGTTCATTAGTCAGAAAGTCATTACTGTTTTCTAATGTACATATCCGCTCATATTGTACTATTGAAGAGTCGGTGGTTTTACCGGGTGTTATTGTTAATCGCGGGTGTAAAATAAAGCGCGCTATTATTGATAGAAGCTGTGAGATCCCAGCGGGATTAGAAATTGGTTATGATCGTAAAACCGACGAAGCCAATGGCTTTAGAGTCTCTAAAAAGGGAATTGTTTTGGTGACCCGCGAGATGCTGACAAAGTTAGAGAATAAGTTAAATCAATAATTAAATAGCAAGGTGAAAGCCTTGCTGCTAACCATAAGAGTAAATAAATGCATGTATTAATGGTTGCCGCAGAAAATGATGCGTTACCTAATGCCAAAGTCGGTGGTGTTGCCGATGTCATTCGTGATGTACCAAAAGCCTTAGCTGCGCAGAGTTTAACGGTCGATGTGGTGATCCCAGACTATGGATTTGAGTTAGGGGAGCGCTGTTTTATTGGTGAAGTAAACGTTGCGTTTAACTCAGCCTCGCACGTTTTATCTCTGTTTGAAATTCCACAGGCGCAAAAAGGGGTGAGACAAATAGTAATAAGCCACCCTTTGTTTAGCCAATCACATAGTGTGTATTGCAACGATGATGACAATCGTCCATTCGCTACTGATGCAAGTAAGTTTGCACTGTTTAATGCCGCTATTTGTGAAGCCCTTTTGCAAGGGATATTAAAACAACCAAACACGTTACATTTACACGACTGGCACAGTGCGTGTGTGGCCGTGTTACTTAAGTTTGACCTTCGCTATCGCAAACTTGCTAAGCTGCGTTTAGTATACACGGTTCATAATTTAGCCTTACAAGGTATTCGCCCTTTTAAAGGCGATGTTTCTAGCTTAGAAGCATGGTTTCCCTCATTAAGTTATGACGGGCAATTGCTTTGTGATCCTCGTTATCCCCATTGTTTTAACCCGATGCGCAGTGCCATTAATCTAGCTGATAAAGTACATGTGGTTTCACCAAGTTATAGCCAAGAAGTGCAAATAGCGAGTAATGACGCAGGGGGCTTTTTTGGTGGCGAAGGTCTTGAGCGTGATTTACAACAAGCGGCTGAGCAGGGCAAACTGATTGGGATACTTAACGGCTGTGATTACACAGCTCTGCATCCGCATCAGACAACGCTTAGCCAGCTTTTAGAGCAGATAGAAGCTACGCTCTTTAGCTGGATGGCAAAAAATGTACACTTAGACAGCAGCCACTATATTGCTCACCAACGCGTTTTACAATTTATGGCATCTGAGCAAAAAGGACCTTTACTGACCAGTGTAGGGCGGCTCACCGAGCAAAAAGTATTATTGCTGTGCCAGCAACACAATGATGGTTTGACTATCGATGCGGTATGCAGGGTTATAAATCAATTTAGTGGTCGTTTGATTGTATTAGGCTCGGGTGATAGGAAACTGGAGCAATTATTTACTAGTGCAATGGCACGTAATAACAACTTATTGTTTTTAAAAGGCTATGGTCAAAGCATAGGCGATTTAATGTATCAACTAGGGGATTTATTTTTAATGCCCAGTTCTTTTGAGCCATGCGGTATTAGCCAAATGTTAGCAATGCGATCAGGTCAGCCGTGTTTGGTCCATAGTGTGGGCGGTTTAAAAGATACGGTTGAGCATAATGTGACTGGATTTTGTTTTACTGGTGATACCTTAATGACTCAGGCAGAAGCTCTTTTGGTTAGTTTATCTGAGGCTTTGCGTGTAAAACAAACTAATCCTAAGCAATGGCAAGCAATAAAAAATAGCGCTAAAAATACCCGCTTTGGTTGGGATAGCGTTGTAACTGATTATATTACATACTTATATTAAAAAATTTATTAAAGTTCAGTGACATCCGTTCCTATTTGAGCTTTAATTACTTAGTCTGGTGGAAATAATTAAAAGTAGGTAATGTGTCTGTATTTGTGGCAAGGCAAGCAATCCTTAATCGTAATCAAAATGTAGTTGCATATGAACTACTTTTTCGCGATAGCCCAGAAAATTGCTTTCCTGGTGTATCTGATGGTCAAGCAACAGCTCGGCTTATCATGGAAAACCAGCTTAACTTAGGTACTCGACACATTACTTCGGGAAAAAAAGCGTTGATCAATATTGGTCCTGAATCGTTAAAACTCGATTTATGCGAATTTTTACCCTGCAAAGATGTAGTTATCGAATTACTCGAAACCATAGAGCCCAGCGACGACACTTATGAGTTATGCCGTAAACTTTTTCACAGTAACTATAAATTAGCCCTCGACGACTTTGTTTACTCTCCACAGTGGGAACGCTTCTTAAAGCTGGTTAATTTAATTAAATTTGATATTCGGCTTACGCCACTGGCTGAAATTCCGCTGGTGGTCAATAAGCTTAAAAAATACAAAAATATTAAACTGTTAGCCGAAAAAATAGAAACCGATGAAGAATATAAATTAGCGCGAAAAATGGGGTTTGATTATTTCCAAGGGTACTACTTTGCGCGACCCGCAATGATAGAACAAAAGGATATCCATTATAATTATGGCCTTGTCATCGCTATTTACTCAGAAGTAATGAAGCCAGATCCTGATGTTAAAGTGATCACCGGTTTATTTGAGCTTGATGCGGCATTGGCCTATAAGCTATTACGATTATTAAACAGCGGTGTATTTCCGCTGCAAAGCCAAATATCATCATTAAAACAAGCGCTGGTATACTTAGGCCAAGCCCGTTTGAAAAAGTTTGTGAGTCTAATTGTTACGGCACACACCGCGCGTGATAAACCGATAGAGCTTATGCAAATGTGTGTTATTCGCGCTCGTTTTTGTGAGCTAATAGCCAGCAAAGTCGCAAAACAAGTGCAGGGTGAGGCATTTTTAACTGGGCTGTTTTCTTTGCTTGATGCTATCTTAGATCAGCCAATGGCGTTGTTGGTTGATAAACTGCCATTCCCGGATGAAATTAAAGCGGCATTAACTGGCGAAAAAAATAACTTATATTATATTCTGGAAACAGTAAAAGCGTATGAAACAGGAAGTTGGTGGGCACTTGAGAAAGCAGTCTTATTGATTAATTTAGACAGTGCTTTTTTGCCAAAACTCTATAAACAAGCAGTACAATGGGCCGATAGCTACAAAGATAATATTTAAAGGGATAGGGTTTGCGCAATTATAATATGGACTTTATAAGGGGCCTAGCAGTACTCGGCCTAGTATTTATTAACTGCTATTCCTTCGCAATTTTTGAACTCAATTACACGCCACTCACCACACCACCCCTAACTGATAAGATTTTACAGACCTTAAGCCTTATATTTGTTGAAGGGCGGTTTCGCACATTATTTACGTTATTATTTGGTGCTGGTCTTTATATTCAATTTCAGCGACAGCAATGCATCGAGCCATTAAAAAAACGCCTATATTGGCTTATTGTGTTTGGCTTAATACATGGTTTTTTACTGTGGGCGGGTGACATTTTGTTTTTATATGCAGTGTCAGCATTACTGGTATTACGCTATTTAAATTACACGGATGAAGAGCTTAAAAACAAAGCGGCCTTTTTTACTTTTATTGCTTTACTCGCCACAGCTCTGTTCATGTTAGGGCTTGATGAGGAACCACTCTATAGAGATTCTCCCGAATTTTACCAGATATATAATAGTTATTATCAAAGTATTGGTGCTCATTTTAGCCAAAATATAACAATGAGTATTTATATGTTGCTAACAGTGCCTATTTTATTACTGTGGGCAAGTGCTGGCTTTATGCTAATTGGTATCGTTGCTTACAAATGTAATGTGTTTAGTAATGGATTTAGCAGGTCGGGGCTAATTAAGTTAGTTGTGTTAAGTGTGTTACTGACTAGCTTACGATTAGTGTTAACGCCATATGATCAAGGTATTGGTTATGCGTTACAAGAGCCTGTTAATGAACTGGCTGCTTTATGTGTGGCGCTGCTTTATATTCATTTAATCGTTAAACTATGCAACAACAGCGCGCAAATAGGGGGGCTAATCCAACAAGTAGGGCGATTAGCGTTTACTTTATACATAAGCCAAACCATTGTGCAGTTGTTATTGTTTAAAGTGTTTTTCCCTCAGTGGGCGCTTAGTTTTAACCGCATTGATTATTGGCTTGTTGCTATTTGCTTAGTGGTTGTACAGCTTATGTTTACTGCTCTCTACTGTCGTTATTTTAAGCAAGGACCTCTTGAATACCTATGGCGTAAATTAGCGCAAATTAAGCGCGAAAAAATAGCTTGAGTAGTTTAAACTATGCGCCTTTATATTTAAGAAGATTTGCCATATGACAGACTTAAAGCGTTTAAATAAATTTATTAGTGAAACAGGGTTTTGCTCACGCCGCGAAGCCGATAAATATATTGAGCAAGGTCGTGTTACTGTTAATGGCGAATTACCCGAAATGGGTGTTAAAGTCGCGCACAGCGATGTGGTATTGGTTGATGGTGAGCCATTAAAAGCGCCACCAAAACGGGTTTACATTGCTTACAATAAACCAGTCGGTATTACCTGTACCACAGAACGAAAAATTCAAAGTAATATTGTAAAAGCGGTTAATTATCCTGACCGTATCTTTCCTATCGGTCGTCTTGATCGCCCCTCTGAAGGGCTGATTTTTTTAACCAACGAAGGCGACATCGTTAATAAGATTTTACGTGCAGGCAATAACCATGAAAAAGAATACGTGGTTACCGTCGATAAACCACTTAATCGTCAGTTTGTGAATAAAATGGCCAACGGTATTCCTATTTTAGATACTGTGACCAAAAAATGTAAAGTGACGCAAACAGGTGCCCAGCAATTCACTATTATTTTGACTCAAGGTTTAAATCGTCAAATTCGTCGTATGTGTGAATATTTAGGTTACGAGGTCGTCACACTTAAACGTGTTCGCATTATGAATGTCACTCTCAAAGGGTTAAAAGTAGGGCAATGGCGGCATTTAAGTGACGCAGAAATGGCGGTAATTAACGACTCGATTGCTGATTCTGGCAAAACGCAAGAACACTCACTTTATGATGATGCTAAGCAGAGCAATTACACTGAACAAGCTAAAAAGAGTCATGCTAAACCTGCTCACAAACATGATTTTCAGGGCGGGAATCCACGTCGTGAAAATAATGACGAGCAACAAAAGCACGCTAAAAAAAGTAGCCGAAATACCCCTTATCAAAAGCGTTCAACCACGTATGTAGGTAAATCAAATACTCACAAAGCAACTTCTGTTACAGGGAATAAAACCCGCAGCAGTGGAACATTAAGCTTAAAAAAATAAGCTTAATTGTTTTTTATTAGCCTACTGTTTAGGGTAATCAATCCTAAATACCACAGTGTATAAAACCGGTACCACAATCAGAGTCAGTATGGTGGCAAAGCCTAAACCAAACATGATGGTGACCGCCATTGATTGGAAGAATACGTCAAATAATAATGGGATCATGCCAAGTATTGTGGTTATAGCGGCCATGGCAACAGGGCGCACACGGCTTACGCCTGAGTCAAACACTGCTTGATAGGGAGATTTACCCTCGCTGAGCTCTAAGTTTATTTGATCGACTAAAACAATGCCGTTTTTAATCAACATACCACTCAAACTTAATAAACCAAGTAGTGCCATAAAGCTAAAGGGGGCATTCATCACCAATAAACCTGCACTAACACCAATAATAGCCAGTGGCACGGTGGCCCAAATAACCAAGGGTTTTTTCACTGAGTTAAACAGTAAAACGGTAACCGCAAACATCGCTAAATAGCCCAGTGGTAACGAACCAAAAATAGCCTTTTTGGCTTTACTTGATGATTCGAACTCGCCACCCCATTGCATTTCATAGCCACGCGGTAAATCAATTGCTTCGACTTCAGCACGAACTCGAGCAAATAATTTAGCAGGTGTTTCATCTCCAAGTACATCATGATCCGCCATAACAGTAATAGTACGCTTGCGGTCGCGACGCATAATTAAGCTGTCTTCCCACTCAACAATAAATTCATCAACCACTTGGGTAACCGGTACAAACACCCCTAAAACAGGGCTATAAATTTGTAAATCGTGAACACTGTCTACGTTTAAGCGCTCGCTAGCCGGTGAGCGGGCAATAATTGGTAACAGTTGCGTACCATCACGATAAACACCCACTTGTTTACCTGATAAGCTAGTCAGCAGTACTTGGTCGAGGTCAAACTTGGTGATCCCTAACCGGCGGGCTTTTTGTTCGTTAAATTGTGGGCGAATCATTTTGGTTCTTGCCCGCCAGTCATCGCGAATATTAAACGCACCCTCATCTTTGGCGATTATCTCTTTAGCTTGAGATGATAGCTGTCTTAATATGATTGGATCGGGGCCAGAAAAGCGCGCTTCTATTTTAGCATCGGTTGATGGGCCAATTTCCATTGGCTTTACTTTTAGCTTTGCTGAAAGTGGATGCTGCTGTGCGTAATCGCGCACCTTTTGCATTACTTTAGCGACCGCTTCACGATTGGTTACACGAATAATTAACTGCCCATAAGCAGGGTAGGATTTTTCTGGTGCATAAGTCAGCATAAAGCGCGGCGCACCTTGGCCAACCGTACTGGTAATTTCTGTAACCAGTTCATTTTGTTGTAAATAGGCTTCGAGCTGTTTTATGCCCTCAAGGGTGGCACGAATATCAGCACCTTGATCTTGCCAGTAATCTACATAAAACATCGGTGTATTTGAGGCTGGAAAAAACGATTGTTTTACCGAGCCAAATCCCACTACAGCGCTGCATAAAAGGGCAACCATAAGGACTAAGGTTGTTTTTCTAAAGCGCATAGCTAAATTTAAGGTTGCTTTGTAGCCATTGAAAATAATACCTTGATACGGGTCCTCATGCTGTTGGTTCTGCTCGTGTTTAAATTCAGTTTCTTTAAACATTAAGTGAGCAAAAAATGGCGTGAGGGTAATTGCGGTGATCCAGCTCAACAACAGCGATATAAATAACACCCAAAATAGGCTACCGGCAAATTCACCACTGGCATCTGAGCTTAAACCAATAGGTGCAAAAGCAGTAATTGCTATTACTGTTGCGCCAAGTAATGGCCACTTCGTTTGATCTACGATATTAACCGCTGCTTTAAGCTTTGTTTGTCCGCGCTTTAAGTTGATCAAGATGCCTTCAGTGACAACAATAGCATTATCAACCAACATCCCTAATGCAATTATTAGCGCGCCTAGAGAAATACGTTGCAGGTCAATTGCAAACAGCTTCATAAATATAAAGGTGCCTAATACAGTCAGTAATAAAATACCGCCAATGAGAACGCCACTTTTTAAGCCCATAAAAATAAGCAGTACCACAATGACTATTGCAATGGCCTCTATTAAACTAACAATAAAGCCATCTACAGACTGCTCTACTTCTTTTGGTTGGTTATACACCGAGCTTATATCAATGCCATGAGGGCGTTGGTATTCAAGAGATGCTAAATGCTCATCTATGTGTTTACCCACATCAACAACATTCACTCCAGACATAAACGAAACACCAATCAGCAGTGCTTGCTGTTGATTATAGTGAATGACATTAGTGGGCACTTCTGCGTATTCACGATAAACCTGTGCAACATCGCCCAAATAAATGAGTTCGCTGGCACCTGGTTTTGAAATTAATAAAGTTTCCAGCTCTGTTACATCTTTAAATTCACCGGTAGGATGCAGGCGGATAGACTCATCACCGACACGAATACGTCCAGCGTTAGATACCGTATTTTGTGATTGCAGCAAGTCATAAATATGACCTGGGGCAATACCGAGCTGTGCCAGCTTTTGGGTTGATACCTCAACCATAACCTGTGGTTGCTGTTGCCCTGCGATAGCGACTTTGCTGACGCCTTTGACTAAAACCAGCTCTCGTTTTAAATAATCAACGTAGTCTTTTAATTCATCATATGAATAACCATCGCCAGTCACCGCAAACATCACGCCATAAACATCAGCAAAATCATCAATCACATTACTGGGATAAACACCACTTGGTAGTGAGGGACTGAGGTCGTTAATTTTACGACGCATTTCATCCCATATTTGTCTTAGCTCTTGTTTACGATAGCTGCTTTTCATCTCTACGGTAATTTGCGATTTACCGTTGGATGAAATGGAGGTGACATAATCAACATAGGGGAGCTGCTGAATGGCATTTTCAATTGGAAATGTCACTTCTTCTTCTACTTGCTGCGGGGATGCTCCCGGGTATAGAGTGATCACCATGGCTTTTTTTAAAGTAAATTCAGGGTCTTCCAGTTGTCCTAAATCAAAATAGGAAACACTGCCGCCAATCAATAGCAACAACGTAAACATCCAGCTAATGACCTTTTTCTCGATGGATAGTTGCGCAAAGCCCATAATTATAAGCCTCGCTCTTTATTCCAAGGGCGAACAGACATGCCTTCTTTTAAAGAGTGGACACCGGCTGAAACAACCAATTGACCTTCTTTTACGCCACTGAGTACTTCAATGGTGTCGTGGTGTAATTGCCCCACGTTCACGGCTTGTTTATGCACTGTGCTGGTTTGTTGATTAAAAACCCATACATAGGCGTTATCGCTAAGGCTTTTGTTAGGATCTGAAAATACCGACTCAATGGGTAAAATGGTGTAAGGCGTTTGTGAGCGGGTTACTTTGCTTAAATCTATGACTACTTGCCCCGACATACCCGCAAGCAAATTAAAATCTTTTGGTACCGGTAATGAAAACACCACTTTATAGGTAAGCGTTGCCGGATCAGCTTGAGTATCCCATTCTTTTAGTGTCAGTTTATATTGCTTGTCGTGATAGCCATCAAATTCAACCATAGGTTGATATTGGGTATCTTTTTGAATACGCGCCACGATTTTTTCCGGAACCTGTATTTCTACATCCATAAAGTCGCGGGTTTCTAAACGCAGAACATTCTGTTTAGCCTGAATACTCTCAAAGTTTTTTACAAACACTTTAGCCACAATGCCTGCAAACGGTGCACGGAGTTCGCTATATTCTAAGTTTGTTTCTGCAATTTTAAAGGCTGATTCGGCGACCTGCTCATTAGCAACTGCTTGGTCAAGCTCTGATTGACTGGTGATATTTTTTTCAAACAGCTGCTTTATTCGTTTCAGCTGCGACTTAGCTAGTTCATATCGTGCTTTACGCTCGTTATATTGCAATTGAAAATCTTCAGGGTCTAATTTAGCCAATAGTTGCCCTTTTTTAACTTGTTCACCAGCTAGAACAGGAAACTCAATCAGTTCACCATTGACCCTAAAAGCAAGATAAGAGCCTTGGTTTGCAACCACCTCTGCAGGGAAGCTCCGAATGTTTGTTTGCGAATCATGGCCAATACTAAATAATTTAACGGGGCGAATAGGCGCTTCTTTAACTACTTTTTCGGGCTCCGAGCAACCTATTAAACTTAGTAATGTCGCAGATAGTAAACATAAGCGAAACAGTGGCATGATATCTCCATGATAAAAAAAGGCTAAATAAGTCAGTGCAGCATACGCTGCAAACATATAAAATAAAATTCATTAAATTTTAGAAACTCAATAAGTTTTACTTATGATGTGTTGTGTGGCCAATGAAACTTAATCAATTACAAATATTAGATGCTATTGTACAAAGCGCGAGTTTGAGTGGAGCGGCATTAAAGCTACATAAAACGCAACCGGCGTTAACATTGGCGATTAAAAACTTAGAGTCTAAGTTAGGCTTTGACCTGCTGGATCGTTCTAAATACCGTTTACAACTCACCGAAAAAGGGCGTATTTTTCACCGAGAGGCTAAACATTTGTTAACCGCTAACGATCAGCTTACTCAGCTCGCAACAGAGCTGGCATTAGGCAATGAAGCACAATACAGAGTCTGCTACGAGCAAATTTGCCATGTGCAAAGTTATAACCAGATCATAAGTAATACTTTTAAGCATTTTTCGAGCACAGAGTTTCGTTTAACCAGTGGAAAGCGGTTTGTATCTTTAGAGCAAGTGAATACCGGTCAAGCCGAGCTTGGAATTGGGCCATGGTTTGATTTATTTCATGCTACGGGCGATTTGGAAAGTTTACCTATAGGTAAATTAGATATTGGTATCGTGGGTGCTAAAGGGGTTTTACCTAAGCAGCTTAGCTATGATGAATTACAGCTTTATCCGTGTTTGGCGATGTTTGAAAGTGGCTTGAGTATCGACAGTGACAGGCTTTCTTATTCGAAAGGGGCTGCGGTTATGAAAATAGATGACATATCTACCTTAAAGTCGTTTTTACTTTCAGGAGCGGGTTGGGCAATGATGAGTTTAGGTCATTGTAAAAAAGAAATTGCCGCGGGCTCATTACAGCAAATCATTGTTACCGACAGAGAGCATCAATTTAGCGCACAAATTAGAGCTTTTCGTCAACATGCTATGCACCATGGGCCTGTTGCGCGCAAAATTTGGCAACAATTTGAATTACTCAGCCAGGAGTACTTAAACAAGAATGGACGTTAATAAAGAAACGGTTATTTACACTATCATAGCCAGTATACCTAAAGGCTGTGTTGCCAGTTATGGCCAAGTAGCTGCGCTTGCGGGGTATCCTAATAATGCTAGGTTGGTAGGTCGTTTATTAAAAGAGATGGCAAAAGATTCGACGATCCCTTGGCATAGAGTGGTTAACAGTCAAGGTAAAATAGCGTTTGCACAGGGCAGTGCGCAGTATCAAACGCAACGAGAAAAGCTACTTTCTGAGGGCGTTACTTTTAACAATCAACGAATTAATATGGCAAAACACCGCTGGCAATAAACTAACTATCCATTTTATGTAAGTCAGTTAAAGCCCAAATTTCATCAGCAGTCCATTCGTTTAACCAAATAGGAATATCCTCAGCTTTCATGGGTTTGGCAATGCCATAACCTTGTGCTAAATGACAGCCAAGAAGCATAAGAGTTGCTGCATGCTCAGGCGTTTCTACCCCCTCAGCAATTACCTTGCGTTTAAATGATTTAGCCAGTGCAATAACGCCTTTTACTATTGCTAAGTCGTCTGAATCTTCCAGCATATCTCTAATGAAGCTTTGATCTATCTTTATTAAGCTTGCAGGTAAACGTCTCAAGTATGTGAGTGAGGAGTAACCGGTACCAAAATCATCCAACGAAAAATCAACCCCTAACGCTTTACAATCTTGCATAGTTTTAGATACATGGGTCACATCGCTCAGTGCACTGGTTTCTAGCACTTCTAGCTCTAAATTGGTTGCATTCACTTGTGGGTGCGCCAATAGTAATTCAGTTAACTTTGAAGTAAATTCAGGTTGTTGTAATTGTACTGCAGCAACATTAACACTCACTTTTATAGTTAAACTTGGCGTTAATGATTGCCATTGATTAATTTGAGTCAAGGCGGTATCAATAACCCACTCGCCAACGTCTATCATTAGTTGATTGTTTTCAATGGCTGGTAAAAACTCGATAGGGCTTAGTAAGCCACGCTCGGGATGTTGCAAGCGTATTAACGCCTCTACGCCAATCATATCGCCGGTTCGCATATCAACCTTAGGTTGATAATAAAGTACAAACCAATTGTTAGCTAAGGCCTCACGAATAAGCGTTATGCCTTTTTGCTGTGTCTTAACGGTATCACCTTGGCTAGTATCAAATAAGTGATAGCGGTTTTTGCCCATTTGTTTAGCTATATACATGGCTTGATCTGCATGGCGCATTAGTTGATCGGCATCAAAATTATCTTCAGGGTATACGGTCACCCCAATACTGGCAGAAACATTTAAGACAATGTCATTCACTGTCACCGGTTTAGCTGCTGCAGCTAATAGCCGCTCGAGCACAGGAACGCAATCGGCAATTGATTCTAGATTAGTTAATACGCCAACAAATTCATCGCCACCAATACGGGCTAAGCTATCACCTTCACGCAGTGCATCTTTTAAACGGATAGAAATTGCAACAAGTAACTTATCGCCAATATCATGGCCATGTGAGTCATTTACTTGTTTAAATCCATCTAAATCTAGAAACACCACAGCCAATGAATTGTTATGACGACGGCATTGCAACATAGTTTGGCTAAGCCTATCGGCAAGCAGCACACGGTTTGGCAAGTTAGTTAATAAATCATAATGAGCAATCCGGCTAAGTTGCTCTTGTTGGCGTTTAGCTTGGGTTATATCGGTAAATATCCCTAAATAAAAGGTAACGTCGTTATCATCTGTTAACACAGAAATAGTGAGTAGCTCTGCATATAATTCACCATTTTTTTTGCAATTCCAAATCTCCCCTTGCCAATGGCCAAACTTATTTAATTGTAGCCACATATCCTTATAGAAAGAGTCTGATTGTTTACCTGAGTTTAAAAATGCAGGGGTGCGACCAATGACCTCTTCATGGCTATAACCAGTTATCCGACAAAAAGCAGGGTTAACATCAACAATATGACGATTTACATCGGTAATGATAATGCCTTCATGGGTATCTCTAAATACGCGTGAGGATAAGTGCAGCTTTTCTTCAATTAACTTTCTCTCAGTAATATCGATTGATACACCCAACATAGTGACTGCACTACCTTGATTATCTCTTACGAGTGTTCCTTTGGTATTAAACCAACGAATTTTGCCACGTTTATTAACAATACGATGATCAACATTATATTCCTTTGCATCGTCAATGCACTGTTCTATATTTTTTATGATATCGGCACGATCATCAGGGTAAATAATGGCCAGGTATTCATTTTTAGTCATTTCTAGTTGTTTAACATTGCCGTTTATTAATCTAATACCATGTTCAGAAAAACGGATTATATTGGTTTTTATATCCCATTCCCAAGTCGCAATTCCACCTACTTTTTGACTCAGAAGAAGCCGTCTTTCGGTATCGGTAAGTGCTTTAATATTATTTTGTAGTGCATGAGTACGTTGCGTTACTTTTTTTTCTAGTTTTAGGTGACTGGCTCTTAAGCGAGTCACTAAATAAGCAGTGACTGTGGTTAAAAAGATGAACAGGGTTGCAATGGCAACACCAAATAACAGCATGCTACTATCTTTCCAGCCATTGATAGGATAAGTTTTAAATACCCAAACCCCATTTGGTACTTGTATATTAAAGTCGACAGTATTTTTTATTTTTTGGTTTTTTGAGGTAACAATAATTTGCACATCATTTGTATTGGGCATGACTTTTGAAAGCTCATAGCCAATACCTGCCTGTGGCAGTTGTGCTAAGTTAACGCTTTGGAGAATATCAGGAAAGCGTATAAGCGCAGTAGCAAACCCCCAAAACTTATTACCGTCTTGAGTGTCAAGATAGACAGGTAACCTAGCAGCAGCCCCCATTCCTCCTTGAAATAACTCAAACGGCCCTGCAAGGGTTAATTTCCCGGTTTTTTTGGCCAAAAAGGCCTCTTGAGTTCGCAGTGGATTTTCTAATACATTATTTCCTATGGCGCTTTCATTGCCTTTGAGTGGCACTACGTGTGTAAGGATACCGTTTTTGTGAAGCTGTAAAGCTGCAAGGCCAGGGTAGAGCGCTAACATTTCAGATGCAAGCTCTTCAAAGCCTTCTGTTTTACCATTTTGAGTACGAATTAAGGCCGCAATTGGGTAGGCGGCAGAAAGCGCTTGATTTAGGTTATTTCTAATGTGGTTTACGTAACTACCTGAAACCTCTCTAATAGAGATTTGCTTCTGCTGATAAATGTATTGATCAAGTAAGTAAATTGAATACACAGCGGCAAGCGTTGACATTAAAAAAGTGATCAACACCAGTCTTGCATAGATAAACAAGCTTAATATTTGTGGGCGTGTTTTAGATAATGACAATATTAATAACACCTAGCGTTGTTTGATACCAACCCGCAATAATACTTAATTAAGCGATTTGGTATGAGCCGCGTCCATTTAAATCAATGGCGTTTTAAGTTCCTAGAAACAGTATAGCAAACAGGTTTTAGATCATGAGATAGATTTTGTTATACTTTGTTATTAATAAGTACATTTGCAGGGTATTAGTTAAAAACGCAGGTAATGAGGGGATATTTAAAAAGACTATGTGTATTGTTGCTTAATACACATAGCGGGTAATGGCAATGTAATGGCTGACGCATCCACCAATAACAAAGAGGTGCCAAATAGCATGGCTATATTGAGTACTTTTAGCGCTGTAAAACACAGTACCTACACTATAAAATACGCCGCCAGCTAATAGCCAGTAAAGTGCATTGATAGGCACGTGTAAATAAAGTGGATATACAATGGCCAATGCAAACCACCCCATTAATAAATAGGTAGCCAGCGACACCTTTTTATTGCCATTTTTAACCAGTAGTTTATAAGCGATGCCTGCAAACGCTACCGCCCAGATAAAGACTAAGGTAGCCCAAGACCAGAGCCCAGATAACGACAGCAACAAAAAGGGCGTGTAGGTGCCTGCAATCAATAAATAGATGGCGCAATGATCACATTTTTTGTAAAACGCTCTCAACCTAGGGCGCACACTGGCGTGATAAAGCGTTGAAGATAAAAATAAAATAAATAAGCTACTGCCATATATCAAAGTACTTGCATAACTTTTAACACTGTTAGTTTGTTTAACTAAATCCCAAAAAACAAAAGCAGCAAATACAATACCTAAAGCATGACTAATAACATTTAACAGCTCTTCTTTTTTAGAATAGGGGGCTTCAACAGACATAACAGATCCTACCACTTAACTAGATTGTTTTCAGTGTACGCGTGTACGCTAGAATTTTCAATTGAGAAATAACTCCCTTAATTTACTGAGCATTAACAAACACACTATTATTTGGTTTTATTTTTTAAATTGTTGGTCAAATTTACTAATTTAGATTTTAAGTTTTTCATTTTTATTATTTTATTTAATTTAAAAACAATAACTTAACTATTTTTTTCTTTATGGCATAGCCCTTGATAGTAACTAAGTGTACTAACCAATAAACAAACAAGGAATACCATTATGAAAACTTCAATCAACATGACAATCGCTAGCTTACTTGTATTAGGCTCAACTCAGGTTAACGCGACAGAAGTCGATTTAAATATTACAGATATGCTAACTAAAACAGTGTCTACTTATGTATCACAAGCAAGCAATGAGCTTGAAAAGTCAGTTAAGGAAGCCGTTTCTTTTGATGCGCAGCTCATCCTTGATGGCTTACTTGAAACTAATCCTGTAGTTAATAATAACAACATGGATGAAAAACAACGTGTAGTAAAAGCACAACCAAAGCAGTAAAAAAAGGGAATAAAGTAATGAACAGTGAGTTCGAACTATTAGCCATTATGTTGGCGCCTGTGGCAAGTATACTAAGTGTTTATTACTTGGTTTACATGATAAAAAATGTGGGAACGAGGTTAAATTAGTAGATGCATTTACCCTGTAAAGCAATCGATGTAACTAAAGCTGATCGACTTGAATAAAGCGCACGTAAATAAAGGCAGAGTGTTTGAAAGAAGTAGACTTTATGAAACGTGCGATTTTCCCATTACCTATATTTATACTACCTGAAGGCTATACGCGATTACGCATATTTGAGCCTCGTTATTTAACGATGGTAAAAAACGCATTAAAAACCAGTAGCGGTTTTGTTTTATGTACGTTTGAGCATGACACCCCTTTGAACATAAGTGCCCAAGGTTGCTTAATGGATGTGATTGACTTTGATCAAGACGAAAGCGGTATGCTATTGATTGATGTTTTTGCATCGAAAAGTGTACAAATAGATAACGTGTATCAAG
Source organism: Pseudoalteromonas sp. DL-6 (assembly GCF_004328665.1). NCBI lineage: Bacteria > Pseudomonadati > Pseudomonadota > Gammaproteobacteria > Alteromonadales > Pseudoalteromonadaceae > Pseudoalteromonas > Pseudoalteromonas sp. DL-6. The sequence goes on along the minus strand of NZ_CP019771.1, from coordinate 219,699 downwards.
ATGAGCAGGAACTTCGCCACGGTGATGTATCCGCTTGCAACACACCGTATTGGTATAACAAAGATAACCACGAAATTGGTCAGCACCACCTTTTACAAGTGGCACTGGAAGAAGTCTTTGCAAATAACCCCGATTTGCAATCGCTGTACAAAACTACCAAATTTAATCAGCTCACGTGGATTGTTGCACGATGGCTTGAATTACTCCCCATTTCTATAGAGAAAAAACAACAACTTGCATTTGAGACTAACTTTGATAACTTGCTCAGTTTCCTCCATACTGTGATTAATAACGAATTTGCCTAAAATAATTATGATCCGCTTATAATCTTTGCTCGTAATGGTATCTACTAAAGCAATAACGGGACATTTTACTATGGTAAGTCAACAACAATCACTACGTTGTGAACCTAACACAGGTAAGTACGCTGCCATGCCAGAAACGCCAAGTACGGAACTCAGGGAAGCATTAGTTAATGTTGCTCAATCTCGCGATAAAAAATCATTCGCGTACTTGTTTGAGTATTTCGCACCAAAAATCAAACGCTTTGGCATAAAGCAGTTTGGTGTAGAAGCCCAAGCAATGGAATTAGTGCAAGAAACACTTACGTCAGTGTGGCGTAAAGCCCACCTGTATAATAGCGACAAGGGTGCGGCTACTACATGGGTTTACACAGTAATGCGTAATGCTTCTTTTGATATGCTTCGTAAAATGAAAAGTAACAAAGAAGAAAACATAAGCGAAGATATCTGGCCGTTATTGAACGAATCTGAAGATACAAACCACGAGTATAGTGACCACCTTGAAGATCAACAAATAAAGCGTTACCTAGATAAATTGCCACAAGCGCAAAGAGAAGTGGTACGCGGTGTTTATTTTCAAGATATGTCGCAAGAGCAGCTTGCTCAACAATTAAACATTCCAGTAGGCACGGTAAAATCACGATTACGTTTAGCCTTGCAGAAATTACGTAATGAAATGGGAGATCAGCATGATTAAACATCACCCGAGTGAAACACTACTGACACAATACTGTGCAGCAACACTTCCAGCATCACTTAGCCTTGCAGTATCAATACATGTTGATATGTGCCCTGTGTGCCAAGCAAAAGTTGAAAAACTTGAGGCAAGTAATGCGCATGCAGTTTTTAGTGACAATATGGATGTGACAACTGTTGAACAAACAGACGATATAATTGAATCAAGTTTACTTGATATGATCACTGCCGATGACTCGATTGATGAAGTATATTCTGTTGAACCGGTTAGTATTAGCGTTAACGAACATAACTACAGCTTACCGAGGGCTCTTACACGTATTTCGCATGGCAAATTTACTCAAGTGGGTAAGCTTGCGCGTTCTCGTATAGCGCTTGATGATGGTCATTTACGTTCAAGTTTGTTACATATAGATGCTGGTGGAGAAATTCCAGAGCATACGCATACTGGATTTGAGGTTACCCTACTTCTTGATGGTGAATTTACAGACGAAGAGGGTAGTTATGTGCCTGGTGATTTTATTTGGCAAGATGGCCGTCACCAACATACTCCCCTAACAAAAGAGGGATGTTTGTGCTTTACTGTTGTTAGCAGTGCGCTACATTTCAATAAAGGACTTAGCAAGTTACTTAATCCAATTGGTGGCTTGATCTATTAAGAGAATATATGCAAACAGATACAATAAAAATAGGCATTAGTGCCTGCTTAGCAGGCGAAAAGGTTAGATTTGACAGTGGTCATAAAAAATCCAATTTTTGTATGGAAGAGCTGGCCAAGCATGTTGAATATAAAATGTATTGTCCTGAGGTTGCTGTAGGTTTACCCATACCTCGCCCGACAATTCGTCAAGTAAGAACTGCTGATACTATTAAAGTGTGTCGACCAGATGGAACCGGTGATGTTGGCCCTCAACTGACAGAATATGGTAAAAAAATAGCCACAGAACAAGCAGGACATCTTAGCGGGTTCGTTTTTTGTGCAAAGAGTCCAAGCTGTGGCATGGAACGCGTCAAAATATACAATGAGGCAGGAACGGGTAACACGTCTGAGGGAATTGGTTTTTTTGCTGAACAGATTATGAAGCATAATCCTTTATTACCTTGTGAAGAAAATGGCCGCTTAAATGATGTTCATTTACGCGAGAACTTTGTAATGCGTGTTTATACGTTGCATAACTGGCAGCAACTCGTTAAAGAGCCTGTTACAGTTCATCGCCTTACTCAGTTTCATGCTCAATACAAATACTTGTTAATGGCTCATAACTATCAGGCTTACCGTGATTTAGGTCACTTACTTGGTACGTTTGTAGGTGATGACGTAAATGCACTCGCCGATGAGTACATTCTGGGTTTAATGACAGCGCTTAAACGACCTGCTTCAAGAAAAAATAATTCAAATACGCTAATGCATTTACAAGGATACTTCAAAAAAGATTTATCAAAAATCGAAAAAGAAGAAATGCGTGAAGCGATTGAAGAATATCGCCAGGGTTTAGTGCCGCTTTATGTACCACTGACTTTGCTTAAACACCATTTAAAGGTTCATCCAAATGAGTATTTAAGCAAGCAAATTTACTTTAACCCTTATCCTAATGAACTTAAGTTACGTTACGGTTTGTAATGAAAACACTATTTTGGTTTAGGCGCGATTTGCGCCTTTTTTCTAACGAAGCGCTTATTGAAGCGTTAAATAATGGTGCTAAACACGCCATTTTTTTTGTGTGCGAAAAACAATGGGCAGAGCATAATACCGCAGCCATTCAAATTGACTTACTTAAACGCAGAGTGAGTTATATTCGCGAAAAACTTGCCAAATACGGCGTTAATTTACATGTAATAAACGCTCCTCTTTTTGCCGATTGCCAAACTAAACTTCTCGATTTTTGTCAGCAGCATGAGATTAAACATATTATAGCCAATACTGAGTACGAGCTTAATGAGTTTAATAGGGACAAAGCGATTCGAGAACAGTGCGATCAACAGCAAATAACGTTTACTTTATACGAGGGTGAAATAATTGCTCCCGTAGGCAGTGTGCGTACTCAAAATAATGAAATGTATAAAGTATTTACACCGTTCAAACGCGCGTGGTTAAAGCAGTATCAAGATACACATTTTAGTTTATTGCAGTGGCCGTTATCTGAAGAGCCGATAGAAATCGAACCATGTGAGTTACTAAGTGGTGATGAAAGCTCAAAAAAATGGCCTGTCGACGATGAGACCTTATCAACCGTAGTTGATAATTTTATTCACGATAAATTAGCAAGTTATGATGATGTACGTGACATACCAAGCGTAAAAGGAACCTCGGGTTTAAGCCCCTACTTAGCCCTAGGGGTTGTTAGTAGTAAGCAATTAATGGTTAATATACAACAACATTATCCCGATATACTCACTACTTCTAAAAGTAAAACGTTTACCTGGGTTAACGAACTCATTTGGCGGGAATTCTATAAACATTTAATTGCCGAATTTCCTAAATTATCACGCGGTGCTAACTTTAACGAAAAGTACGATAGTGTGCGTTGGCGTGACAGTGACGCTGATTTTAAGCAATGGTGCGAAGGTCGCACGGGTTATCCGCTTGTTGATGCAGCTATGGAACAGCTTTTGCAAACAGGCTGGATGCATAATCGTTTGAGAATGGTGGTTGCAAGTTTTTTAACTAAACATCTACTGATTGATTGGCGTAAAGGCGAGCAGTTTTTTATGCAGCATCTTATTGATGGCGATTTAGCCTCAAACAATGGCGGCTGGCAATGGGCTGCAAGTACCGGATGTGACGCTCAACCTTATTTTAGAGTATTCAATCCTATCACCCAAAGTGAACGCTTTGATCCAAGTGGTGATTTTATTCGTAAATATCTGCCTGAATTAGAAAAAGTGCCAGATAAACACATTCATTTCCCACATACTTACTTAGCAGCAACGGGGCAAAATGAACACTGTTACTGGCCGGCAATTGTTGATCATAAAGCGGCACGAGCGAGGGCTTTAGCTGCATTTAAGGTGTGATATGGATAACCAATTATCAGTCGATAAATTTGTAGAAATATATCAAAAGCTTGATAAAGATAACCTGGACTTATTAACTGAAATTTACGCTCAAAACATTCACTTTATAGATCCGCTGCATGAGATTAATGGCCTTGAAGATTTAAGACATTATTTTTGTGGTTTATATAGTAATGTTAAGCATTGTCGATTTGACATAACCGATTCATTTACCAACGATAATAATGCATTTGTATACTGGACAATGCATTATTCTCACCCAAAACTTAATGCAGGTAATACAATTTCAGTGCAAGGGCACAGTAAACTCGTTTTCGAAGGTGAAAAAATTATTAATCACCGTGATTACTTTAACGCTGGAGAGCTTTTGTATAAGCATATTCCATTACTGGGCAACATTATTAATTTTATTGATAAAAGGGCTGGTTAATTATGATTACGCTTATTACAGGTGCAACATCAGGTATAGGTGAACAACTTGCAATAAAGTATGCTGAGCAGGGCGACACAGTCATTGCGTGTGGACGAAATACGCAAAAGCTCGCTGAACTTGCAAAACATAACAACATAGAAACCTGCCAATTTGATGCAACTAACTTGCAAGATATTAAAGCTGCGACCCTAGGTTACCCACAATTTGACCGTGTTATTCTTAACGCTGGTAATTGCGAGTATGTTGATGATGCTCGTAATTTTGATAGTGCCCTTTTTGAGCGTGTTATCAATGTTAACTTACTCTCTATGGGTTATTGCTTAGAAGCACTACTACCTAAAATAACATCAGGCGGCCAGTTAGTGATGGTTAGTTCGAGTGTTACTTACTTACCTTTACCTCGGTCAGAAGCTTATGGCGCATCAAAGGCGGGCGTGAGTTATTTAGCTAAAACCTTGGCAGTGGATTTAAATGATGTTGATGTAACACTAGTCCATCCTGGTTTTGTAAAAACCCCGCTTACTGATAAAAATGATTTTCCTATGCCTATGGCTGTTAGCGCTGAAAAAGCGGCTGATTACATTATAAAAGGCGTTAAAAAGCGTCGTAAAGAAGTTCATTTTCCGTATCGTTTCACACTTATATTAAAAGCATTGCGAATATTGCCACTTTCGCTTTGGCTTAAAATTGCAAAAGGATTAACCCGTTGAAAAAAATAGCAATAATTGGGACTGGCGTATCAGGTTTAACCTGCGGACACCTATTGCACAAGCATTATGATGTCACTCTATTTGAAAAGAATGATTATATTGGTGGCCACACTGCCACGGTAGATGTAAATCACAGTGGTATCAACTATGCGGTTGATACCGGTTTTATTGTATTTAACGATAGAACATATCCTTACTTTGAAAAGCTGCTTGAGCGCATCGGTGTAAAACGTAAACCAACACAAATGAGCTTTAGCGTTCACAACGAAGCTACGGGCTTTGAGTACAATGGGCATACATTTACAAGTTTGTTTGCTCAGCGTAGAAACATAGTTAGACCTAAGTTTTGGCGTTTGTTATACGATATCGTGCGTTTTAACAAACTGTGTAAGGCTTTGTATGAAAAAGACCAATACACTGAGCAATCACTCGGTGAGTTGCTAAAACAGCATCGCTTTAATGACTTCTTTAAATACCACTACATTTTGCCAATGGGTGCAGCTATTTGGTCTACTAGTATTAAAGAGATGGAAAACGTGGGCGTGGAATTTTTTGTAAAATTCTTTTTTAATCACGGTTTATTAGATATTACTAATCGTCCACAATGGTATGTTATTCCGGGTGGTTCTCGTGAATACATCAAACCTCTGATCGCCGGCTTTGCTGATAAAATACAACTAAACACTCACATAAAATCGGTTACCAGAGATGAGCAGGGTGCAACAATTACTTTTGCTGATGGTGAGCAAGCTGTGTTTGATAAAGTTATTTTCGCGTGTCATTCAGATCAAGCGTTAGCGTTACTTGGTGATGCCTGCGAGCAAGAAAGCAAAGTGTTGGGTGCTATCCCATACACAGAGAATTCGGTGGTGTTACATACAGATGTATCATTATTACCAGATAGGAAAGCTGCGTGGGCGAGTTGGAATTATTTACTAAATAATAATACCGACAAAGCCGCTGTGGTTACGTATCAAATGAACATACTGCAAGGGATAGAGTCTGATACCCAATTTTGTGTCACTTTAAATCACTTAGAAGGGATCAACCAAAGTAAGATTTTACGTGAATTTACCTATCACCACCCCGTGTTTAATCAACAGTCAATAGCTGCTCAACAACTGAAAAATACAGTTGATGGTCAAAACAATACCTATTTTTGTGGTGCCTATTGGTATAACGGCTTTCATGAAGATGGCGTACGCAGTGCCGTCGATGTTGCAAAGCAACTTGGAGTAGAGTTTGACTAATGCAGTGTATTTAGGCGATGTTAAGCATCGCCGTTTTGCTGTAAAACACCATGCGTTTAATTACCCACTTTATATGATGTGGGTTAATTTAAATAATACTCACGCGCTCAATGGCGTCCACAAACAGCTCGGTACTTCAGGATTTAAAGCATTAAAGTTTGAGCAATCTGATTATTTAAAGGGGTTACCCGATAGTCAACATCAGCCCATTATAGAGCGTGCCCATGCGCAGCTAGCCCAGCTAGGCGTAGATGAAAAATTTAGCCATGTATACCTGCTAGGGCAATTACGCTGCTTGGGCATTTATTTCAGTCCTGTAAACTTTTATTTCTTTGGTCATCAAGATAATGAATTTAGCTACATGGTTGCTGAGGTGAGTAATACTCCATGGAATGAGCGACATTACTACTTGGTTCCACTACAAAAAAAAGTGAACTTTAAGAAAGTATTTTCCGTATCACCTTTTATGAATCTAGATATGAACTATCATTGGACAGTACGTCAAAAGAAAGACAATATACTGATACGTATAGAAAATAAGCGCGATGAAGAACTGCTTTTTGACGCTTCATTAAGGTTGCAGCGCCAACCATTGTGCAATGTTCAAATGAGCAAGCTGTTGAAGCGATTTCCTGCGATGACATGGTCTATTTTTAGAGGTATTTACTATCAGGCATTTAAATTGTTTGTTAAAAAAGTCCCATTTTTAGGTCATTCAGGCAAATTTTAAATTTAATTTATGTTGTTTTATAAGTAATAACAATAATATAGGTAAGTATATGGAAAAGGTATCGAGCTTACGCGTTCAGGAACGCACCAGTTGGTTTACTAATTTATATAAAAAGTTAGTGTTTAAAGCGTTCTCGTCAATTGAAACGGGGCAGATAGTGTTGGTTGAGAATAATCAGCAGTCTGTATTTGGAGATGCGTCTTCAGAGCTGAAAGTTACTGTCACCGTTAACGACAATGCCATGTATAAAGCGTTCGCTCTTTCTGGTAGCGTGGGTGCGGGCGAGTCTTACATTTTAGGGCAATGGCAATGTGATAATTTAACCCGCTTAATCGAAATTTTTGCGATTAACCAAGATCAGTTAGATGCGTTTGAAAAGAAATTTGCGTTCTTTAGCAATATCGCCCACCGTATAAACCATATAAAAAACAAAAACTCTCATGCAGGTTCAAAAAAGAATATTGTTGCTCACTATGACTTAGGCAACGACTTATATGAGTCTTTCTTAAGTAAAGAAATGCTATATTCGAGCGCGGTCTACCCAAGCAAAGACGCCACTCTTGAACAAGCGCAGCAATACAAACTTCAACGTATATGCGAACAAGTTGAGTTACAGCAAGGTGACACAGTTATTGAAATTGGTACAGGGTGGGGGGCATTTGCCATTTATGCCGCAACTCATTATGACTGTCATGTAACCACCACCACTATTTCTGATGAACAACACGACTATGTTGCTAACAAAGTTAAACAGCTTGGACTCGAAAGCAAAATCACTTTGCTCAAACAAGACTACCGTCTATTGACTGGAAAATACGATAAGCTGGTCTCAATAGAGATGATTGAGGCAGTAGGTCATGACTACTTACCTAGCTTCTTTACCAAGTGTGGTGAGTTATTAAAAGATGACGGTGCCATGCTTATTCAAGCAATTACGATTAGCGATCAGCGTTATCAACATTACTTAAAAAATTCAGACTTTATACAACAGTATATTTTCCCTGGTGGGTGTTTGCCTTCGCTTAATGAAATGAGTGAACAAATTAAAAATAACACCGATATGAATATCCACACCATCAATGATATTGGTGCTCATTATGCCCGCACTCTTGCCGATTGGCGTGAGCGTTTTATTGCCAGCTGGCCAGAGCTTGATAGCGATAAGTTTGATGATCGTTTCTATCGCTTATGGCTATTTTACCTTGCCTATTGTGAGGGGGCATTCAGAACTCGAGCCACCAGTACTGTGCATTTAATGGCACGCAAACCCCGCTTTACGAGTAGTAATGATGAGATTGCACTCGCTTATTAACTTTGTGCTGTTTCAGGTAGTGTGGTTTATGTGCCTGCTACTTGAACAGGACTCATTAGTTTTTTCTGCTGTAGTCATAGCGTTGATGTTTTACTTATCAGCACAAAAAAAACAAGATGCTTTACTGGTTTTTAAAGCCCTGCCATTGGCTCTATTGTGTGAGTTTATTGCGGTTCAGTTAGGGCTATTTGAGTTTAAAGTTGATCCGTTTCCATTATGGCTGGTGTTTTTATGGATCGCATTAGTGCTGTGTATTAACACCTCAATGTCGTTTCTAACTAAGCTTAAACCGTGGCAAGCATTTTGTGTGTGTTTGTTATTCGCGCCAGGCAGTTATTGGGCTGGTTCGCGATTTGATGTACTAGAATTAGGGATGCCACTGTGGCAGTTTTGGCCACTTTACGGTGCTTTATGGGCTGCAACATTTACCCTTATTTTATTTATAAACGGTAAAATAGGCGCGTTTGTTAAGCAATAAAATGATACTGCTTGGAGGTAACGATGAAAACGCTTTTAAATTTACTTATGGTCTATGCTTTACTCAACTCTGTTGCTTACGCTGACACCCAATTTAATAAGGTGGGCGAAGCCCGCATGGAATATCTGTTTTGGGATGTTTATGATGCAACGCTTTACACACCCTCTGGTACTTATACTGCCAAGCAAACGCCTGTTAAATTTACCTTAACCTACTTGCGCGATTTTGACGCTAAAGACATTGTAAAAGCGACTAATGAACAGTGGCAACATTTAGGCAAACCTCAACTTTCAGCTCGCTATGCAGATAAATTACTCTCGATATGGCCAAATATTAAAAAAGGTGAATCGTTAACTTTATTAACTGATCAGCAAGGGCACAGCACTTTTTTTCATAACGATAACCAAATAGGCCGTATTGATGATGCCACGTTTGCTGAAGATTTTTTAGCTATTTGGTTAAGTGAAAATACCTCGGAACCATCAATTAGAAATCAACTACTAGGGATTTAATATGATTAATCTAAAACGCGTTAAAGTCGCCATGGTATTGGCTGTTAGTTTTTTTATTGCCAGTTGTTCAGCCCCAAGTGTTGAACATTACAAAGGTTCAGAACCAAATTTCGATTTTAAGACCTTCTTTAGTGGCGATTTGAAAGCCTATGGCGTTGTACAAGACTTTAAAGGTGAATTAACTCGTAAGCTTGTTGTGGATTTAAGCGCTACGTGGGATGGCAATAAGGGCACTATTGAAGAAGATTTTGTTTACGATGATGGGGAAACACAAAAACGTATCTGGAAAATAACCTTAAACGACGATAACACTTTAACTGGAACGGCCTCAGATGTTTTAGGAATAGCCACAGGTGAAAGTGACGGCAGTGTGTTTCATTGGAATTATAATGTAGAGATCCCTTACGATGGCAGTTCGTTGGAAGTTAATTTTGACGATTGGATGTACCTAGTAACAAATACCCGCTTGATAAACCGTACGTCTATTGTTAAGTTTGGTGTTGAGGTTGGGGAAGTGACCTTAGTAATAGAAAAGGTAGAGTGAGTCATTAAGGTGCAAAGCTGCACTAATAGTGTGCCTAAATTAAGCTTTTGTTAACTCAACTCGCTGTATTTTACAGTGAATTTTACTATTTTTACTAATTTTTTAGTATTTTAGATAAAAATCGTAATTTGCTGTTGCTAACTCTTCGAAAATGCATAAAGATAGGATTTGCGAAGGCAAAATAATAACGAATAGGAATCTAATAATGAACAAAGCTCAACTAGTTGAAAAAATCTCTACTGACGCAGAAATCTCTAAAGCAGCCGCTACACGTGCACTTGATGCATTCACAGGCGCTGTAACTTCTTCATTAAAAGAAGGCAACTCTGTTGCATTAGTTGGTTTTGGTACTTTTTCAGTTAAAGAACGTGCTGCACGCACGGGTCGTAACCCACAAACGGGTGCAGAAATCCAAATTTCAGCAGCGACTATTCCAAGCTTTAAACCAGGTAAAGGTCTTAAAGACCAAGTAAATCTATAATTATAGGTTTATAAAATATAATAAAAGGGCTATTTAGCCCTTTTTTTTTGTTGTAAATTTAACGCTTATTTAGCTTTAAGCGCCTTATCTCCTCGGCCAATGCCGACTGCGCCTGAGCGGACTACTTCAATAATGTCGGTCTCGTGGCGTAAGGTATCTAAGAACGACTCTATTTTATCGGTGCTACTTACCAATTGTAGGCTGTAACTTTGACGACCCATATCTAAAATAGCCCCTTGAAATACATCAACAACACGAGTTACTGCCGCACGAGTCGCTTCGTCTTTGGCAAATACTTTTACTAATAGTAGTTCACGCTCTATATGACTCATGTCGGTTAAATCAATAACTTTAAGTACATCGACCAGCTTGTTTACTTGCTTTGTTATTTGTTCAACAATTCTGTCATCGCCCTTAGTGGTTACCGTAATGCGAGAAAGTGATTCATCGTCTGTGGTACCCACTGTTAAGCTATCAATATTGTAGGCTCGCTGAGAAAATAGTCCCACTATACGTGATAACGCACCGGGTTCATTTTCTAATAATATAGATAATATACGACGCATTATGCCTTCACTCCTTTTCTTAACCACATCTCATCTATGCCACCGTGCTTAATTTGCATCGGATAAACATGTTCTTTTTCGTCTACTAAAATATCTAAAAATACCAATCTATCGGTGATCGACATGGCTTTGTCTATCGCTGGTTGTAACTCATCAAGGGTGTTTACTCTGATACCCACATGGCCATAGCTTTCAACAAGCTTTACAAAATCAGGCAAAGATTCCATATACGATGAAGAGTGTCTGCCGCCATAAATCATGTCTTGCCATTGTCTTACCATCCCCAGTGAGCGGTTATTTAAGGAGATCACCTTTACTGCTAAGTTATACTGTAAACAGGTTGATAGCTCTTGAATGTTCATTTGTATAGAGCCGTCGCCAGTTACACATAAAGACTCTTTGTCAGGAAAAGCCAGTTTAACGCCCATTGCTGCAGGTAAACCAAAGCCCATAGTGCCTAGGCCGCCTGAGTTGATCCATTGACGAGGGTGTTTAAATGGGTAATACTGCGCGGCAAACATTTGGTGTTGCCCAACATCAGAGCTGACATAAGCATCTCCGTTGGTCGCTTCATATATTGCCTCTATAACTGCCTGAGGTTTTATTTTGTCACCATCGCTATTGTAACTAAGGCATTTTTGTTCACGCCAGCTGATCACTTGTCGCCACCAATCTTCTTGTGCACTGCGATCAATTTTAATTGGGCTGTTATCTATGGCAGTTTGTAATTGCTCAAGTACCGTTGCCAAACAGCCAACAACAGGAATATGTGATTTAATGGTTTTAGAAATAGAGGTTGGATCAACATCTACATGCACAATAGTGGCATTTGGACAGAATTTTTGAACATTATTAGTAACCCGATCATCGAATCGTGCGCCAAGTGCTAAAATAACATCGGCATTGGCCATGGCTTTATTGGCTTCTAATGTACCGTGCATACCCAACATACCAATAAAGTTAGGGTGAACGCCCGATATACCGCCCAGCCCCATTAACGTGTTGGTAATAGGGGCATTAAGTGATTCGACTAAATGAGTTAGTTGCTCTGAGGTGTTTGAAAGCACAATACCGCCACCAGAATAGATAACCAGTTTCTTCGCTTCTAAAATAGCAGTAACAGCTTTACGAATTTGTTTAGAGTGACCCTTGGTATTAGGGTTATAGGTTCTAAGTTCGGTTGCTGGCGGGAAGTTGTAAGCAAAAGTCAGTTCTGGGTTAAGCATGTCTTTAGGAAGTTCTACTACCACCGGGCCTGGGCGGCCAGTGCTGGCAATATAAAAGGCTTTGGCAAGAATATTAGGTATTTCAATAGCGCTTCTACAATTAAAGCTATGCTTTACAATGGGGCGAGAGCAGCCAACAATATCGGTTTCTTGAAACGCGTCATCGCCAATAAGATTTGTTGGCACTTGACCTGATAATACCACCATAGGAATTGAATCCATATACGCAGTTGCTATGCCTGTTACACAGTTTGTTGCACCGGGACCTGATGTAGCAAGTACAACACCTACTTCACCGGTTGCTCTTGCGTAGCCATCAGCCATGTGTGTGGCCGCTTGTTCATGGCGTACTAAAATGTGTTCAATATCGTCCTGCTGAAATAGTGCATCGTATAAATCTAATACTGAGCCACCGGGGTAACCAAATATATACTTAACCTTAAGCTCTTTTAATGACTTAACAACTAATTCAGAGCCATTATATTCTTGTTTACTCATCCTCATTCCTCTGTTGATTACATGCAAAAAAAAACCCCCGCGTAGTGCGAGGGTTTTAAAAAGCAATTTTCACCTTTTAATACATCCCCGCTGGGCTTATCACTAAGACCAGTACGAGTAAGACTAATAGACGAAATTGTGTGTTCATGGTGTTTTTGCTCTTTAAAATAAAATATTGTTTAAATGACAATTTTTGTATGTGGTTATTTTTAAGGCTTTTGTGCACACATGTCAACCCATTAAACTGATTTTTGGATTAAAAATTCATTTTTAAATGTTTTTTAATCTAATAATCTATTTAATGTGAGTTATTTTCACTTTATAAGCAGAAATTATGCAGTTTTGCGTGTTCACTTAGGGTTGGGGATGGTCAGAGGGAAATTTAAATGCTGTGTTTCTGGCATAAAAAAAGCCAGCATTAGCTGGCTTTTTAATTTAACAGTACTAATTACAGACGGTCAATTACTGATTGTGTGAAATCAGTAGTACCGTGGCTGCCGCCTAAATCGCGGGTAGTACGGTCGCCTGATTTAATTACATCAGCAACAGCGCTACGAATACGTTCAGCTGTATCGCCCATGTTTAAATGCTCTAGCATTTGAATAGAGGCTAAAATCACTGACGTAGGATTTGCAAGGTTTTTACCAGCAATATCAGGTGCACTACCGTGAACAGCTTCAAAAATAGCAGCATCTTCACCAATGTTTGCTCCTGGTGCCATGCCTAAACCGCCTACTAAGCCAGCACATAAGTCAGATAAAATATCGCCAAATAAGTTCGTTGTAACGATAACGTCAAACTCTTCAGGAGTCATTACAAGTTTCATACATGTTGCATCAACAATCATTTCAGTTGATTCAATTTCTGGGTAACGCTCAGCCACTTCACGCGCTACTTTTAAGAATAAACCAGACGTTGATTTTAAAATGTTTGCTTTGTGTACAGCCGTTACTTTTTTACGGCCTTCACGTACAGCTAGTTCGTATGCGAATGTTACAATTTTTTCTGCGCCTTCGCGAGTGATCACAGATTTTGCTTCAGCTTCGGTGCCATCTTCAGATACAACTTGGCCTGCACCTGAATACATACCTTGCGTGTTTTCACGAATAGTGATGATATCAATATCGTCGTAACGTGCTTTAGTACCGGCAAACGATTTAACCGGACGTACATTGGCGTATAGACCAAATTGCTTACGAAGTGTTACGTTGATAGATGTAAAACCTTCGCCTACTGGCGTGGTTAAAGGACCTTTTAAGGTGATTTTATTCTTAGCAATTGTGTCAATTGTTTCTTGTGGAAGCAATTCGCCTGTTTTCTCAAGCGCAGCAAGGCCAGCGTCAACAAATTCATAATCAAAATCGCATCCTGCGGCTTTTAGTATTTCAAGTGCTGAGTCGATAATGCTTGGGCCGATGCCGTCGCCTTTGATCACTGTTATGGTTTGTTTGGCCATGAACTTTTCCTTTAAAGATTTGGATACACACATAAATAAAAATACTCAACAGAGTTTAGACTACTTATATGACAGGGGTACTAAATTTTAGCCGGCATTTATACCAATTTATCTCTCATTTTGCCAGTTTATAGTATGAATACAGGGTATAACTTTAAGTTATAGTGGTAATAAGTCAGCTAAATACTATTGTGTAACCCTAAGCGCAGCAGCGATTGATTAAAATCGGCTTCACTTTGCCAACCATGGCGACTAAGTTGTTGATTCAATATTTGCTGTTGCCATGCTGTTAATGGCAGGTTAGGTTGAAGTATACGCTGTGCCACTACCTTTAATGCCGCCCATAATTGACCGGCATCATTAAGCTGCTTTTTAGGGAGTTGCTCAGCATTTAATAAAGCCGATGCCCACGGATCGCCACTAAGTAATTCGTTAAGCTCGTTATTTAAATGAGGAGCATCTATTTTGTTTACACCAAAAAATGCACTAAACGGTGTATCGAGCGATTTACTCGGTGTTTTGTCAATGGTGATTTTTCTAGAAACATCTGCGCTGTAATGTATCAACACATAATATAAGTAAGCATATAAGCTTAAACTAACACGCTCACCTTGAACGCGAGGATTATGTTTTACTAGTAGCTCTAAAATATTTACTAAACAACTAATACGGGTGCATAAAAAGGCATGTAAAGGATGAGCAATACTATTTACCAATTGTTGAAACACTACCCCTTGAATAATAGCCGGTGCTTTATCGTAACCTACCATAGATAAACTATGTCTTAAATCTTTAGCAGGTAATAGCTCTTTGTTGTAGTGCTTTACTGCTAAGCATACTGACTTTATAACGTCAGGGTAGGGGGTAAGTAAGGTGTTCAAAGCTTTAAAGCTGTATTCTTTTTGCGTTTTTATTTGTTTAACTAATTGGTACAAGGGTGCTTGTGCAGAGTGTACATTGTGTGGAATATTAACATGTTCACTGTCCCATACTTTTAAAAATAAGCGGTTATCATTGCATTCCCATGCTTTTGAGTCATCCATTAAGGACGCTTTAATACGATACCATGCCATTTTAGTATTGGCGTTATTAACTATAATATGTCGGCCTTGCGTATCCGTGGCTAAATAAACCATAGCTTGGTCGGCATACACGACTTGGCTGCCAGGTACATATTGTCCAACGTGTGCAACTAGCGCTTTTAATAACGTTTGTGCAAATGAGTTGGGAGTTCTTATATATAAATCAGCGACCGCTTTATAAAAATTTATGTGCTGTTGTTTTTCATTACAAGTAACGTTAAGTGCTAATATATTAGCTAAAGAAACCAACACACTGGCACCGTCATAAAGCATAATTTTAGGTGTATCTAATAATGCGTGTTTGTATTTGCCTAATTTTGCCAAAATATGAGCAATTTGGTGCGCGGGTTGTTTAGCCGTTAATAATACTTTGGCTGCAAGTTTATGGCGTAACTGCCACATTTTTTTATCGGCTTCGTTAAACGTTTGCTGTTGAGCTAACTTATTTAATTGTTTGGCAACACAAAGGTGTTCAACTAATGAGGCACTAATATAAAGCTCGGTTAAATCGTTGTCGTAGTTTTGACTACTACACAAAGCACAGGTTAATACACATTGGTTAACCACTAAATTGGTTGCGTAACTATAATGTGTTTTATATAAATTTAACTGAGCTTGCAAGGCCGCTGGGTTTTGTTTGTATAATGCAGCGTATTGCTCTGAAAGCTTACACACAAGAGGGTAGAAGGTATGCCACTGACTTTTATTGTTATGGGAGCTTAAAAGCAGTTGCGTGCTTTCGAATAGCTTTTTTAGTTTACCCGACAGTGGAGCTTCCATTAAATCTTCCCATCATTATGCTCAAGGTATTTTTCATAAGCACTTGGGCCCCACATTATTAATTGGCCATTTTTAAATAATAACCCAGTACATTCATCCATGGTGGTGATACCGTCTGAGGTTTTGTGTTGAGTACGATAAAAAACCACCTGCCATACTTGCTCGCCATCACGCTTAGCATAGGTTAAATCTGGGCTACCTAAATATTCAAGCACATCATTTAGCGTAAAGGTATCTTCTAAACGCAATTTTTCGATATAGCGTTTATTAAAAGCTTCTCTGTCTTGCCAAATCATAGCTTGTGGATCGTCTTTATAGAACATAATAACTGACGTAGCTATTAGAGCGTATAATCCTAATCCTAATATTAAATACCTAATAAACTTTTTAAACATTGCCAACCCAGACCAAAATAGCTATCGCTAGTATACGTATTGCAAGTGTACAGTGCTATTAACTTGCGACTAATTAAGCCTTAACTGCTTTAAACTAAAGCCTAAATGGATATCTGTACGCAAACTCACCAATTGCTTAGAAATAACAAACATATCCATATCTTCATTAAGCTTTTTTTGTAGCCGCGTATTTAACGATTCATCATTTAGCGCTTCTTCAATAGAGCTATATTGATTAACCAATTGCTGCGCGGATTTAACACCAATACCTTTAACACCAGGAATGTCATTGGTTTTATCGCCTGCGAGTGCCCAAAAGTCGATGAGTTTATGCTGCTCAACGGCGAAGCGCTCTTGAATGTGTTCTTCATTGAGGTGTTGCTTTTTAAAGTAATCGTATACTTCAATATGCTCATTTAAATGAGGTAAAAAGCCTTTATCAGTAGAGACAATGGTATTATTTATCTGATTATTAGCCGCTTTATGCGCTAAAGTCGCAATAATATCGTCAGCTTCATCGTTAGTCGGTTCAAATACCACTATACCGGTTTCTTCAATGGCCGCTTTAAAATGGGGTAACGCGTTTTTTAAGGTCTCTGGCATGGGGGCACGGGAATGTTTGTAGTCTTTATAAAAGTGGTAACGCCAGCTTTTGTCACCATCAAAAACCGCAATTGCATGGGTTGCATTAGTGGTCGTTAAAAGTTTTTTGCATGCATGTGCAACCCGTGCACAGCAGGCTTTTAGCATGTGCTCGTCGCTGTGATGGCTTTGGTTTGCATCAACAGCATAAATGCGCCTAATTAAATTAAGCGCATCAATAAGGAGTAAATGGGGATTCAATTATAAACTCACGCTTTTATTGTATAACAAGGAATATACTTACTTCCGGGAAGTTTCATTCTACCTTGTTCTACAAATGCTTGTAAAAGCTTGTCCATTGCTTTCATTAAGTCAGGCTCACCACTTAGCACATAGGGGCCATGCTCTTTAATTGCATTTAAGCCTTCTTCTTTTACGTTACCGGCAACAATTCCCGAAAACGCACGGCGTAAATTAGCGGCGAGCTGTTGTTTGGGTTGATCAAGGTGCAAATCAAGTGACGCCATGGCTTCATGAGTTGGATAAAAAGGTTGCTGAAAATCATTTTCTATTTTCAAGGTCCAGTTAAAGTAATAGGCATCGCCTTGGCTTTTACGGTATTCGCGAACCCCGTTCATGGCTGATTTAAGCTTTTGGCTAACTAATTGAGGGTCATCAATTATCACTTCAAACTTACTCAGCGCAGCATCACCTAAAGTCAATTGAATAAACTTACACAGTTCTTCAAAGTAAGCTTTGCTGTGTTTAGGGCCTGTTAAAATAACCGGTAAACACTGTTTGTCATTTTCAGGGTGTAATAAAATACCTAATAAATAAAGTAACTCTTCGGCTGTACCTGCGCCACCTGGAAAAATAATAATAGCGTGTGCGGTGCGAACAAATGCCTCAAGTCGTTTTTCAATGTCGGGTAAAATCACCAGCTCATTTACAATTGGGTTGGGTGGCTCTGCCGCTATAATACTGGGCTCAGTTAAACCTAAATAACGATTATTGGTAATACGTTGCTTTGCATGGCCAATGGTCGCGCCTTTCATTGGGCCTTTCATTGCACCTGGGCCACAACCGGTACAAATATTTAAGCCACGCAAACCTAGTTCATAGCCAACTTGCTTGGTGTATTTATATTCTACTTCGTTAATAGAGTGCCCACCCCAACATACAATCATGTTAGGTTCGCTATTTACCTTAAGTGCGTCGGCATTTCTGAGCATATCAAAAACCATGTGGGTAATGGCTTTAGTTTCTTGGAGGTTCTTTTCATACTTTTGGCAAATAAACAAAATATCGCGAATAACCGAAAATATGTGCTCATGAATGCCTGTTACTATGTGGCCATCAACAAAGGCCGTTTGCGGAGGATTTTCTAACTCAATTTTTATACCGCGTTCACGGCTAACCAAACGTATATCAAAATCTTTGTGTTTATCGTAAATATCGTTACTTACGTCGGTGTGGCTGCCTACATTAAGCACGGCCAATACACAGTTTCTAAATAGTCTGTAGCGTTCGCTGTTTGATGATTGCTCGAGTAAGTCTACTTCTAGCTGCGACAATAAATCTAATACCCCCGTAGGGTTTAATTGTATTAGCATCGACATTCTCCTTGAAACTTCTTGGGTAAATTTACTGCGTAGTTATGCTTTTTACTCAAAGGTAAAAGTGCATAACACTATTTACTAATACACAGACGATCCCGGCCTGAGTTTTTAGCATCGTATAGAGCTTCATCGGCTCTATCAAACGCTTTTAGAGGGGTGTCACCCACTTTAAATTGGGTTGCACCCAATGAAACGGTAATTTGAATTTGCTGGTCTTTAAATTTAAACGGGATCTTTTTAATCGACTGCCTCAATTTATTAAGGTGTTCAGTTGCACTATCAAGTGAAGTTCGCGGCATTAATAATACAAACTCTTCGCCGCCATAACGAGCAATAAAGTCAGTTTGTCTAATTGATTTTTGTAATGCTTTTGCAATCACTTGTAGGGTAATGTCGCCCGCTGTGTGGCCAAAGCGATCATTAATTGATTTAAAGTGGTCAACATCAACAACCACTAAGGTTATGTCTGAAGGTTGCTCATTAAATAAGTTAATTTCGTAATTGTAGCGCTCATCAAAGGCAGCCCGGTTAGGTAGTTTTGTTAGGCTGTCGAGTAAACTTTTAAAGCGTTGTTCATTTAAACGTTTTTTATAATTACTAACTTTGCTTTCTAGGCTACTGATCCTATCGTTTATTTGTGCAAAGTTAGCTACCAAAATTTGCCTGTCTTTTTGCTCAAGCTTTTCTTTTTCAATTATATCTTCGCTGAGCGAGCGCAGCTCATTTTCAACTAACTTTTTTAAAGAGGTAATTGATGTGGCGCTTTTGGTCTGAGAATTAAGGTTTTTAAGCTTAGTGCCAATGCGTTGGTTTATTGACTCAAATTCAACATTCATCGACTCCGAATGTTCACTGGTCGATACCAATGAGCGATGTAGCTCTTCAAGCGTTTGGTTTAAAGAGGTTAAAAAGCTTTGCGCTGATTCACGTTCAACTTGGATGCTTTGTACAATAAGTACAATTACATCAATTGCTGCATCAAGTAGCTGATCAACCGCTCTATTTTTAGCAATACGTTTTTTAATTAAATACAGCGCTTCGTTTGCTTTTTCTTCAAGCACTAACTCGCTGACTAACTTAAACAGCTTGTCAGTAAGAATGGTTAAATTAGGCGGCTCAAAGGTGGTATTACTTTTAGCAATTAAGGCTTGATGATAAAAAATAATTAGCTGGTTTAATACGGGTATAAAACCATGTACCGATTGAATATCGTCTAGCTCGTTATCGAGCAAATGGCGAAGCGTTCTGCGCGTATCGTCAGGCAAACCTTTAGTTTGTTGTAATTGTTTGCCTGCATTTTGAACGCTGGTAAAAAGGTCACGTTGATGTGCGAGTTGAATGGCTTCTTGGTTTTTTAGCAAGGCTAAAATATCATCTACCAAAGGCGAAAAGTCCTCAAAACTCATGCCTTTGTTGAGTGCACTGCGGAACTTGGCCAGACGGTTATCAAGCTCAGTATCAAGTCCCTTACAGCTTAAAGATAACTTAGCTGCAAAGTTAGAAAGCGTACTCACTTGATGTTGACGCGCACTTTCTATTACTTTTCTACTGTCGATTGCTTGTTTTAATTTTTGTTCCACTGTATTGGAGCTCCTAGACACCTACACACCATCATTTTAGTACCGTTATTGTTTTAGTTTACAACAAAAACATATTAATAGTAGGGATGAGATCAAAAACTTAATGTTTTTAATAACAAAATACGAACGATCTTGAATATAAGTGCATTTATCGCTTTTAATTCACTTTTAAAAAGGGTCTTGTTAATCTTGGTACAACAATACCTTATATAAAAAAGAGCCTTCATGAAAAAGCTACTTGCCTTATCAATTTTAGCTGCCTGTTCAGCACCGGTAATTGCCGACGTTAATTACGCTTTAAACATCTCCCAGCCAGAACATCACCTAGGTGATGTAAATGTAGAATTCCCTAAAACGGCGCAATCTTATTTAGATGTAAAACTGCCAGCATGGCGCACTGGCCGCTATGAAATTTTAAATCTTGCTAATGGTGTACGTTATTTTAAAGCCAGCGATGATGAAGGTAATGCACTAAAGTGGGAAAAAATAGATCACAGCACATGGCGTGTTCATTTAAACGAGCCAACTCAAGTTAATGTTGATTACCAAGTGTATGCTAATGAGCTAGGTAAGCGCGCTCGTCATATTGACGACAGCCATGCCTTTGTTGATGCTTCAGGCTTTTTTATGTTTAGCGAATCATTTCGCCAAGAGCCAGTTACGGTTGAATTAAACGTACCTAAAGCATGGCGCTCGGTGTCGGGTATGGAAAACTATAAAAACAAACACAGCTTTAAAGCCAGCGACTACGACGTGCTTGTTGATTCACCAATAGAAACCGGTATTAACGAGCTACGTACTTTTGAAGTTGATGGCCGAGAGTACGAACTAGTGGTGTGGGGCGAAGGTAATTACGACATAGAACTGATGCTATCCGATTTAAAAAAGCTAGTAGCAACGGGCAATGTAATCTGGGACAACTACCCGTATGAGCGCTATGTATTTATGGTACATGCTACATCGGGCGCGGGCGGAGCAACCGAACACTTAAATTCAACCATTATTCAACGCCCACGCGATCGTTTTGCTAAACGTGAAGATTACTTAGCTTTTATAAGCACAGCGGCACATGAATTTATTCATACTTGGAATGTAAAAGCGTACCGTCCTAAAGGGCTTGCGCCATACGACTACACCAATATTAATTATTCAAAACTGCTGTGGATTGCCGAAGGCTCTACTAGTTATTTTGAAGACCATTTATTAGTGCGCTCAGGTATTCAAACCACCGATGAGTTTTTTAATAACTTTAGTAAAACCATTAATCGCCACCTCACAACCCCAGGGCGTGAAGTGCAAAGTGCTAGCGAAACCAGCTTTGATAAATGGATAAATCAAGGTGGTGATCATGCTCGTAACTATGGCACTAATATCTACCTTGAAGGCTCGTTATTGTCGATGGCGTTAGATATCGACCTACTAGAAAAAAGCCAAGGTAAAATAAGCTATAAAAATGTACATAACGAACTTTATAAGCAGCATAAGCTACCAGCGGGTTTTACTGAGCAAGACGTATTAGCTATTTTAAAGCAGCTAACAGGGCGTGATTACAGCAATTGGTGGCAAACAAATGTTAGCTCACCAGCTAGCCTAGATTTTGATGCACTGCTAGCAAAAGTAGGTTTGAGCTTCGAGCTACCTGAAAAAGCCAAGGCCACACCAAGCTTAGATGCATTTACTAAAAATACTGGCGAGTTACTAACGCTTACCCATGTGCGCCGCGATGGTGCTGCATGGCAGGGCGGCTTAACCACCGACGATAAACTCGTCGCTATTAACAAAAAGCATGTAGGGAAAGACTTAACCGCGAGCCTAGAAACCTTTAAAGCAGGGGACAAGGTAACTGTTGATTTTATTCGCCGTGATGCATTAATGACGACTGAGCTTGTGTTATCTGAAGATTTCGACAAACCTAAAAAAGTAGTCGCTAATAAAAATGCTACTGCTGAGCAAAAAGCGCTGTTTAAAGCATGGATGGGTGTAGCGCATCCAAATGATGTGAAAAAAGACGACTAACATCGTTTATCATTTTGTTTAAAAAGGAGCTTAGGCTCCTTTTTTTATGCTATTCAGTCAATCGTTGATGGATTTCCTATAAACTATAAGGTAATCATTAATATGGTTGTATAACAAATCATAAGGTTAAATTTACAGTAGTGAAAATAATAACTCATTGTTTAAATTTACGATTAATCCTTGTCTCTTTTTACTTTTATAAATCTTTGTCTATCTTAAATATAACTACTTAGGTTTAGTAAGGGATTAATGATGAAAAATATCGGGGATTTAAGTTTTAGAGCTTTACTAGAGCATGCCCACATTGGCGTTATCATTCATGATTGGGATACATCAATAATTTACATTAACCCGACTGGTTTAAAGTTATTAAAAGTTGGTTATGATCAAGCTATAGGTAGAGACTCATTTGATACACATTGGACTTTCATTGATGAAGCTGGCGATATTTTAACGGTTAAAGATTACCCAGTTAATCAAGTTAAAAAAAATAAAGAAAGGGTGATCAACAAAGTCATTGGTGTATTAGGAAGCTCTGAAGATGAAATAAGCTGGTTTTTAATGAATGCATATTATGAAGGCAACGATAATGACGATAAATTTATTGTTGTAACCATTACTGATATTTCTGAATCCAAACAACTTTTTTCTTTTCAAGATGTAGTAGAAAACACTCAAGATATGGTGATTATTACTGATGCAAAAAATATCAAATATCCCGATGGTCCAAAAATTGTATATGTAAATAAAGCATTTGAGAATTTGACGGGTTATTCCTCATCAGAATTGATTGGTGAAACACCTAGAATTTTACAGGGGAATTTAACAGATCCAGAGGCTAAGCAGAGGATCGCTAAAGCACTTGAGAATAATAAAGAAGTGACAGAAACGCTGTTAAACTACGACTCTCGTGGCCGACCGTATTGGGTGGAAATGAATATTATTCCGCTAAAAAACAAATTCTCAGAAGTCACTCATTTTGCCGCAATTCAACGTGATGTATCTACCAGCAGATTTCAAACAGAACAGCTCGAAAAGAGAAATAGGGACTTAAAAGAGCTTAAAAATAATCTAGAAAAAATTGTTCAAGAAAGAACATTCGAATTACAAAAAACAAAATCGCAGTTGGAAAAAATTGCTTTTTTCGATCCTTTAACAAGCATTCCTAATCGCCGTTTTTTTACTGATCAAGCAAATAAACTAGTTAAATCTTCAGTTAGACATGGTGGAACAATTGGATTCGGGCTATTTGATGTCGATGACTTTAAAAAGGTTAACGATACTTACGGGCATAATGTTGGTGATAGCGTTCTTGTTAATCTGGCCAAACTTTTAACTATAATATTACGCGCTGATGATGTTTTTTGCCGTTATGGAGGTGAAGAGTTTGCATTCGCGTTAGTACTTAAAGCTCCCTCCGATGCCGAGCTGGTCGCAGAAAAAGTGATTAATGCTATTAGGGAGCTAAGAATACAATCAAGTGATAATAACAGTATTAATGTAACAGTAAGTATGGGATTAAATATAGTAAACCCAACTGAAAAAACTGACATTGATGATGAAATTAAAAAAGCGGATATAGCTATGTATGACGCAAAAAAATCAGGGAAAAACCGCTATATTATTTATTCCCCGAAATAAATAGATAGTGAGTCCCACTGGAACTGATTTGCATGGATTAGTAGGCCTTTAAAGATTTTAATCCTTTTTTATTTGATGAATTCACACACTGGTTTACAATTTTAAACAATTTTCGTCTCTCTAAGTTGACCTGACTCATACTTAATGAGTAACCTGTGGGCTCAATAATAAAAGGGATTCTATAATGCGTTTAAAACCTCTTGTTGCCACGTTGGTAGCAACCTGTTCACTGGCACTTTCTTCTGCAGCCCATGCCGATGAAGGCATGTGGCAACCTCATCAACTACCAGAGCTTGAGTCAATTTTAAAAGCCAAAGGGCTTGAAATTAGCGTTGATTCAATTTCAAAATTAACCGAATTTCCAATGAATGCGGTTATCAGCTTAGGCGGTTGTACAGCATCGTTTGTTTCGCCAAAAGGCTTAGTTGTAACTAACCATCACTGTATTTATGGTTCGGTGCAATATAATTCAACGCCTGAAAATAACATTTTAGAAAATGGCTTTTTAGCAAAAACACCGGCTGAAGACTTACCAGCTGCGCCAGGTTCACGTGTGTATGTGACTGAAACAGTGACCAACGTGACCGATAAAGTGATTAGCGGCACTAACGAGCTAAGCGCAAAAGCACGCTACGATGCGTTAGAAAAAAATCAAAAAGCACTTGTTGCACAGTGTGAAGCTGATGCCAGTTACCGTTGTAATGTGTATTCGTTTCATGGTGGTTTAGAGTTTTACCTAATTAAATCGCTGGAAATTAAAGATGTACGTTTAGCGTATGCACCTGCCATGGGCGTAGGTAAATACGGTGGCGATATCGACAACTGGATGTGGCCGCGCCACACGGGTGACTTTGGTTTTTACCGCGCATACGTAGGTAAAGATGGCAAGCCAGCAGAATACAGTGAAGATAACGTACCTTACGTGCCAGAGTCTTACTTAAGTGTAAGTGCTAAAGGCGTGCAAGAGGGCGATTTTGTCATGGTAACAGGCTATCCAGGGCGTACTAATCGTTACCGTATTTCGGCAGAGGTCGATTACGTATTTAACGACAGTTACCCTAAAGCACGCATGCACAATACTAAATACGTGTCACTGATTGAAGAAAACTCAGAAGATGGCAGTAAAGCGCGTATTGCTTACGAAAGCACCATTGCAGGGTACAACAACTACATTAAAAACTATGGCTCAATGATCGAAAGCTTTAAAAAAGGCACTATGTTTGAGCGTAAAAAACAATTTGAACAAGAACTTACAAGCTGGATCAACAGCGATAGCGAGCGTAAACAGCGCTACGGTAACGTACTTAATGAGTTATCGGCGTTAGTGGCACAATCGCAAGAGCACAGCGAGCGCGACCGTATGGTAGGCTATGTTCACCGTTCACAAATGATCAGCACTGCACGTCGTTTATACCGCTTAGCGGTTGAAAAACAAAAGCCAAATAGCGAGCGTGAATCAGGTTATCAAGAACGTGATTTACCGCGTATTAAATCTTCTCTTGAGCGTATGTCACGTCGCTTTGATGCCAATGTAGATAAAGCTATATTACTGCACTTTTTAGAGCAATATGCAGCATTACCTAAAGCAGAGCGTTTTAGTGAAATTGATAAAGCTTTTGCTTTAGAAAACGGTTTTGATAAAGCAAAACAAAGTGCATTGCTAGATGAAATGTATGCCAAATCAACGCTAGATAATGAAATTGTACGTAATTCATTATTTGAACAAACACTAAGTCAGCTTAACCAAAGCCAAGACCCATTCATGCAATATGCTAAAGCTATATTTGCTGTGATGAAAGCCGAGGAAGATAAGTCAAAAGCCTTGGCAGGTAAGTTACAAGCTGCTCGCCCAGAGTTAATGAGTGCGATTATTGCCTTTAACAAAGCGCAAAACAAACCGGTTTACGCCGATGCAAACAGCACATTACGTGTAACTTACGGCACGGTAGGCGGTTATTCTCCGCAAGATGGATTAGTGGCTACGCCGTTTACTTCTCTTGAAGGCTTACTGGCTAAAAACACCGATGTTGACCCATTTAATGCACCTATAAAGCTGCAAGAGCAAATTAAAGCGAAGCTTTATGGTGATTACACTGGTGGCATGAATACTGTTCCAGTTAACTTTTTATCAAATGTAGACACGACAGGTGGTAACTCAGGTTCGCCAACGCTTAACGGCAATGCTGAGCTGGTGGGTTTACTGTTTGACGGTGTGTACGAAAGCATTATTGGTGATTGGGATTACAACCCTGAACTGAATCGCTCAATTCATGTAGATTCACGCTACATGTTATGGGTAATGGATAAAGTAGATAACGCCCAAAACTTATTAGACGAAATGAAAATCGTAAAATAAGTAGCAATTAAACTAATAAAATGGCGCTCACCTTAACCGGAAGCGCCTTTTTTTGGTTTAAACATTTCTGATTAATTTAGCTTAGGTACGGGATGCGGGATGCGGGATGCGGGATGCGGGCTAAGTGCTAAGTGCTAAGTGCTAAGTGCTAAGGGCTACGAGGTTCGTGTTGCGGGGGGGAGCTAATTTGTTTTTAGCAGTAAATGTCTTTAGTAGCAGCGATTTTATATCGCGTCAGAGTTAAGCCTAAATAAGTATTTACCACCGAGAACACAGAGTTCACAGAGAAATACTTAAAAGATAGCAATCCATCTCTGTGCAGCGCAAAGCGCCTCGGGAGTCTCTGTGGTGCAAAAATTGTTTTTAGCAGTAAATGTCTTTATTAGCAGTGATTTTATATCGCGTCAGAGTTAAGCCTAAATAAGTATTTACCACCGAGAACACAGAGTTCACAGAGAAATGCTTAAAAGATATGAATCCACCTCGGTGTAGCGCAAAGCGCCTCGGGATCCTCTGTGGTGCAAAAATTGTTTGTAGCAGTAAACGTCTTTCGTAGCAGCGATTTCATATCGCGCTAGAGTTAAGTCTAAATAAGTATTTACCACCGAGGACACAGAGTTCACAGAGAAATACTTAAAAGATAGCAATCCATCTCTGTGTAGCGCAAAGCGCCTCGGGATTCTCTGTGGTGCAAAAACTGTTTTTATCAGTAAATGTCTTTTGTAGCAGCGATTTCATATCGCGTATTTATGGGCATTAGCATTTTACTCGCGCCTCTTAGCCCGAAGCCTCCCATCCACTTCTCTTTGTGTAATAAGGTCTTTAAGTGATTTATGCACAAAGAGGGCGAGGAGACGCTGCGCTTTTAGAGGAAGAGATAAAACAAGGCTGTTTTTAGTTAGTCACTGCCATGTAGTGCCACGTTATCTTTGCTGAGAATGTAAGGTGACGATTTATAGTAAACAAAAAACCAGCCTAATATGGCTAAAATTACGCCTAAACCATATTTGCTAAAAATTGGAATATACATCATCAATGTAATGACGACCGCCAAATATAACAACAATGTAGCCCAAAATAATTTTGAGCTGATAAGTTTCAATCTCAACTGACAATTGGCACATTTAAAGTAAATCGGGAATGCAGATAAATAAAGGCTGAAAACATCTATTTTATGTTCACACCGAGGGCACAGACTCATAAATTTCCTTGTACTTTTAACGGCCTTGTTAGCTTTCGCTTACACCAACTTGTTGTGCCACTTGACCTGTTAGGGAAAAATGAACCTCAATATCAGTTGGTTCAATATTTTCAATTTTATACTCACCACCCAACAGCCAAGGTTTTGTTAAGTTATAAATTTGGTTGTGTGATAATGATTTACCTGATTTTATTAAATCACCTACCATTTGAACTGCAAAGTATTCTATAACGAACTCTTTATCGGCTAACAACTCATTAAAGCCTTCAGGTGTCTCAGCTACTTGTGAGAACTCACCGCCTCCTGAGTCTAGCCACCAAACTTGGCCATTATTTATATTTTTAACAAATGCATCACCGGAAGCTGAAAGCAATATAGGTAAATATTCTCCATCCAATAACCACTCCCATTCAGATAACAGAGAGTCTCGTTCAAGGTGCGAGAAATTTACCGTTAAGTCATTTAATGTCATCTGAACTTCCTAGAAAGCTAACTTTTAAATAAGGGGCGCGGACGTGTGGGCTAAAATCCGAACGAAGTGAGCTAGCCCACATGTTCGCGTCCCAGCCCGCGTAGCGGGCGAACTTGATTTTTTTGTTATGTGCGTTAACTATCTACGTCCTCTTTGGAGGTTGTCTTTGGCACATTGTCTTGAATTTCGTTATTGAGAACTACAGTTTCTTTATGCTTTTTCATCATTTTCAGAATTGCTGAATCTGCTGAATCAATAGCTCCCTCAAGTGAAGTTGTTAGATTTGCTAGATCTGTAAACTCATCTCGCGCACTCACTTTCAATTTCAATATTTCTAGGTCTTTTTCATTTGTTGGAGGAGGCGTTAAATCAATTTGGTTTTGCCAAGACTGCATTTTCTGAATTGCTGAACTATTTATTCCTGCAAGTAAGAATTGCAGTTCCCCTTTTGTTTTTTTATTTTCATTGATAACAGCAGTTTGGTATACGGCAGTGGCTGTCCCTATAATCCCAACAATTAGGGATAACACGCTTAATGGATCCATAAAATGTCCTTATTTGTAAATTTACCGAAGCACATAACGCCTCGTTAAGAGGCAAATAATATGTTGGCTAAAATAAGCAACGCAGGAGCAAAAGCCAACTGTTATTTGTCCTGCTTTAACGACTTGTTATGTTGCAACTCGCTGAAGTAAATCTTGGGCACCATATATTGTTATAAATGCCACAAAAAACAAACCAATTAACCTCAAACTTTTGTGAGCATCGGCAGGAACAGCGACCATAGCAGCAATCCCAAACTTTTCGCCTAAATACCACAAAACCACTTTATCTAACCCCCAGAATATTAAAAAAAGATCAATACAAACCAATGCCTCATAGCCCATATCAAAGTAATGAAAAGCAAAGAAGAGAACTAAGAAGACTATAGCTAAACTAAATAGCGCCTTTTTTAACATCTGAAGTGACAAAACTGCTCCCTGCAACATAACAATTTAATAGTGCGCCCATCGCGCATATCTCTGCCAATGTCGCGCTCACTTTTCTATTTTATATAGTTTTAACAAATTACCTAACATATTACTATCACTAAGTTTTTTATTATGTTTAATAATTACTTAAGGAGAAATATGCGCGCTTAGCTCATTTTATTGAATATATGAGCAAACGGTAGTTTGAACACTTAGTTAGATAGAGCGTTACATCTATTTCCTTCAACATTCTTTAGTATATTTCATGTGCACT
Organism: Pseudoalteromonas sp. DL-6; assembly: GCF_004328665.1. Lineage (NCBI taxonomy): Bacteria > Pseudomonadati > Pseudomonadota > Gammaproteobacteria > Alteromonadales > Pseudoalteromonadaceae > Pseudoalteromonas > Pseudoalteromonas sp. DL-6. Next base: position 190,521 of record NZ_CP019771.1, on the reverse strand, counting down.
TTGTAACCATTAAATGCTACGTTAGATGTAACTATATTGAAGGAATAAATTATGAAACTTGAGTCTTTAGCATTGCACCATGGTTATGAATCTGAAGCCACCACAAAGTCGGCGGCGGTGCCGATTTATAACACCTCTTCGTACACCTTTGATAATACCCAGCATGGCGCTGATTTATTTGATTTAAAAGTGCCTGGTAATATTTATACCCGCATAATGAACCCAACCAATGCGGTGCTTGAGCAGCGTATTGCCGCGATGGAAGGCGGTATTGGTGCGCTGGCTGTGGCCTCGGGTATGGCGGCGATTACCTATGCGATTCAATGTTTATGTGAAGTAGGTACTAATATTGTAAGCACTAGCCAAGTGTATGGCGGTACTTATAACTTATTTGCCCATAGCTTGCCGCGCCAAGGTATAGAAGCGCGAATGATTAAAGCCGATGATTTTGACGGTTTTGAAAATGCCATTGATGAAAACACTCGAGCGGTTTTTTGTGAGTCGATTGGTAACCCAGCTGGGAATATTGTCGATATTGCTCGCCTTGCGAAAATTGCCCACAGCAAAGGGGTGCCTTTAATTGTAGATAACACCGTGGCTACGCCGTATTTATGTCGCCCATTTGAGTTGGGTGCCGATATTGTGGTGCACTCACTCACCAAATATATTAACGGTCATGGTACTGCGATTGGCGGCATGATTGTTGATTCGGGCAAGTTTGATTGGAAAGCCAATGCGACTCGTTTTGCGATGATGAATGAGCCTGATCCGTCGTACCATAATGTAGTGTATACCGATGCGTTTGCTGAGGCGGCATTTATTGGGCGTTGCCGCGTTGTCCCTCTTAGAAATACCGGTGCGGCGCTTGCGCCTAAAAACGCATCAGATATTTTAATTGGCCTTGAAACGTTAGGGCTAAGAATGGATCGTCACTGCGAAAACGCGCAAAAAATTGCTGAATATTTAGAGAGCCATCCTAAGGTACTTTGGGTTAATTACGCGGGATTAAAATCAAGCCCGTATAATGAAATGAGCCAAAAAATTACCAATGGTAAGGCGTCGGGTATTTTAAGTTTTGGTATTGCCGGTGGCCTTGAAGCCGGTACGCGGTTTATTGATGCCCTAAACATGATTTTACGTTTGGTTAATATTGGTGATGCTAAATCGCTGGCGTGTCATCCTGCATCTACAACGCACCGCCAACTAAATGATGAAGAACTGGCTAATGCGGGTGTGAGCCGCGATTTAATTCGTTTATCGGTGGGTATTGAAAACATTGATGATATTATTGCCGATGTAAGCCAAGCACTCGATAAAGCCTAAATCGTACGGTAAATACCTCAAGCTTTTTTGAGGTATTTATTTTTGTAATTAAAAAGGAGTGCCGTTAGATGAAATTTTTAATTTTTCTCGGTTCGGTTAGAAAAAGTACCCCACCTAAGCCTGCGCGTTTAGGGGAAAGGGTAGCAAAAGCATGTGAGCGTTGTTTGCTTGAGCACTATTCTGAGCATGAAATAGAGCTTATTGATCCGCTCGATTACGATTTTGACCCAGTGTTTAAACCGCACTTTGCTTATTCGCAGGCTGAGGTACCTAAACAGCTTGATGATTTAGCGGCAAAAATTAAAGCCAGCGATGGCTTTGTTATGGTGAGCCCTGAATATAATCATTCGATGAGTCCAGCACTCGCTAATATGCTAAACCACTTTGGTAGTTCTTTATTTGGCTATAAACCTAGCGCGATTGTTACCTATTCTGCAGGGCAATGGGGCGGCGTTCGTGCTGCTGTTGGCATGCGCAGCTTTTTGAGTGAATTGGGTTGTTTACCGGTATCAGCAACGATCCATGTACCAAAAGCGCAAGACGTATTTATTGAAAGTGGTGAAGCAAACAATGCGGCAGAGCAAACAGCGTGGGATAGCTATTTTTCGCGCACCTTTAATCAATTAATGTGGTGGGCTGAGGGCGCAAGCAAACAACGTGAGGCGTTAGATCCTAAGCAATTAAGCAAAGATTTTAAGCGTGACCCATCACAACGTAATGCGCCTTAACGGTTGATAAATTTAAGCTAGTCTTTGTTTGCGTCTTCGCGAGGGGAGGCCAATATTGCTTGCTTTTGTTCGTCGGTTAAAATAATCCAGTCAAATATTTCGTCGCTAGTGCGCCCGCACCCAGTGCAGTAGCCATTCATTCTATAACATTCACCGATACAGTCTGTTTTTAGATGAGTGGATTGTTTACTGGGTGTTTGGCGCATACATTCTCTCGTAATTATTTAGTGGCGACGGGCTTTCCTACTTCTAAAGAGGTCGACCAAGTTTTAATTTTTGATAACGTTTTGCTGGTATAAACAGAAATAACCGGTGACTTGTCATCAAGTACAAAGGTAGTTCGCAGCGACGTTTCTGACTCTTTTTGCGTTTCTAACCAGTTATTTGTTTTAGTTAAACACTGGCGAGTGAGTTCAACCGCTTGTTGATGCATAGCAACGGCTTGTTGTTGATCTGTGTAGCTTTCTTGGCAACGGTAGGTCACAGTTTGCTTGTTAAAGCTAGTCACTTGGCAGTTATCGCCAAACACGTTGTACTTTGCACTCCACACATCTAAATAAGGTGTTTTTACTTTAGTATCTTTTAACGCTTCAAAGCGATTATCGTATTCGGTTATTAAGCCATCCATTTTTTCACAGGGCGTTAAGCTGTCTAATTTGGCTTTTTGCTCGCTGGTTAAACTGCTACATCCAGACAAAATAAGACCAGTGAGTATAAGCGATATATAAGTTTTCATAGTGCGCTATCCTTTTGTAATAGCTATTCCTTGAATATTAGCTAAAGGATACCTAAGGGAGAGAATAAATGCTATTGAGAAGGCTGAATTAAAAAGAAAAATTATGGCTTTTTATAACGATGTGCGCCACATAATGGCGCACACAGTAATCGTTGTATTTACTTATGACGACCTTGTAGGCAAGCAACTACATCAGTGAGTTCTAACCCTTGTCGTTGTAATAGTACAACAAGGTGATACAACAAATCAGCTGACTCGTTAGTAAGTTCATTGTTGTCGTGTTTCATTGCCGCAAGTGCCACTTCTACACCTTCTTCACCTACTTTTTGACAGCTACGGCTTAAGTCTTCTGCAAACAGTGACGCGGTGTAGCTTTTAGCTGGATCATCATTTTTACGAGCAACAATGACATCTTCAAGTTGCGCTAAAAAGCTTAAGCTTGGTTTTGCAGCATCACCAAAACAGCTTTGTGTGCCTAAATGACAGGTTGGGCCTTCTGGGTTTGCAAGTACAAGTATAGAGTCGTAATCGCAATCGGTATGCACCGATACCACGTTTAAAAAGTTTTCTGATGACTCGCCTTTGGTCCATAAACGCGATTTAGAGCGCGAATAAAAAGTCACTTTATTACTTTCAAGTGTTGCTTTAAGCGCTTCGCTGTTCATAAAGCCTTGCATTAAAATTACGCCAGAGCGGGCATCTTGAACAATGGCAGGGATCATCTCGCTTTTAGCGAAATCAACTTGAGTTTGGTTTTCTAAGGTTACTTGCATAGTCTTGCTGCCACTTGGTTATCGATTAAAAATTGTTTTAGTTCACCGATGTTGATCACGTTTTTGTGAAAAACACTGGCTGCGAGTGCACCATCTACTTGGCTTTGTTGAAATACATCAACAAAATCTTGCATGCTGCCTGCACCACCAGAGGCGATTAAAGGAATATCACACAGCTGGCGTATTTTGCTTAGTTGCTCGTTGTCGTAACCGTTGCGCACACCATCTTGGTTCATACAATTTAAAACGATTTCGCCCGCACCTAAGTCTTGTACGCGTTTAACCCATTCTTCGGTTTTATAACGGGTGCGGCTTGACGCATTAGGATCGCCAGTAAGCTGATAAACTAGATATTCACCGGTTGTTTCATCAAAAAAGCTGTCAATGCCTACAACCACACACTGCTTGCCAAACTCATCATGTAACTCTTTAATTAGCTCTGGACGCGCAATTGCTGGACTATTAATACTGATTTTATCTGCGCCACGTTCAAGTACGCGAGCAGCATCGGCTACCGATTTAATACCACCGGCTACACAAAATGGAATATCGATATGGCGGGCAATGTTCTCAACCCAATTTACATCGAGTAAGCGTTTTTCAACGCTTGCACTGATCTCGTAAAATACCAGCTCATCGGCGCCCGCTTCACTGTAAGCTTTTGCAAGGGTAAGTACATCGCCAACTACTTCGTGACCCTTAAATTTAACGCCTTTAACGACTTGGCCGTCTTTTACGTCTAAACAAGGAATTATACGTTTTGATAACATGAGAATGCCTCGTTTTTAAAATTCTGATTTGAAAAAAAGCTGTTTTTACATTTATTATTTGTATGACTAAATAGAAGACACATAGACTGCACTTGATATGTTATTTATTTGATAAATTTGAATAGTTAATTTAATGAATGAATCTTAAAGCATTACTATGCAATGAATTCTTAGCCCCACTATATAATAAAACTCCGGCTATGTTAATCGCTAAAGCTAGAACTTAAAGTGATAATTAATGCCTTAACAAAGTATCCACTGCAAATCTAATTTAAATTTATAAAATACTAAAGTTAAGATGTTTCTTTGGAAAAATAACAACCGTTTTTGAACGAGTTTTTAGCATCATAAAAGGTTTGAAAAGGCGTGTAGTATATGCAGTTTTTTTAAAAGTTGAATAGTGGTTAATTATATGAACTATTCTGTTCAAAGCTTATAAAGTGGCCATGACTTACCTATTAAGCATGGCCATATTTTTTGTTGGCGTTTAATTAGTTGCCTGTTCGTCTTGTTTAACATTCATAAAAATAGCGTACAGCACAGGTATTACGATTAAAGTCAGCAGGGTAGCAAACAGTAATCCAAATACTAAAACCACGGACATTGATTGGAAAAATGCATCAAAATACAAGGGAATAACCCCTAGTACAGTGGTGAGTGTGCCCATCATTACCGGTCTTACCCGACTATTTGCCGAATCGATAATGGCATCATATGCAGGTTTACCTTGTCGAATTTCCATATCCATTTGATCTACCAATACAATGGCATTTTTAATCAACAAACCAGAGAGCGAAAGTAACCCTAATATACCCATAAACTCTAATGGTATTTGTGTGGTTACCAGCCCAAACACAACACCAATTAAGGCTAATGGCACAACAAGCCAAATAATAATTGGTTGTTTTAAAGCGTTAAATAACACAATAACAATCAGTACCATGGCTAAAAAGCCCAGTGGAATAGTTGAGGCCAGCATTTCGTTAGACTCTTTCGATTGTCCGTATTCGCCATCCCATTCAAGTCGATACCCTTGAGGAAGTTCAATGGCCTCTATTTTAGGTTTAACCCGATTAAATAACTCTGAGGCTAGTTCACCCGGCAGTGGATCGGCTTGGGCTTTTATGGTCCATTCGCGGTCTTCGCGTTTTAAAATACCATCGCGCCAGACGGTTTTAAACCCATTGGTTACTTGCACTAATGGCAATGTTTCACCAGTGATATTGCTTTGCACTTGAATGTTGCCAATATCGTTTATGTCGACACGTTCCGATTGTGGTGCTCTAACAATAATAGGAATGAGCTCTTCACCTTCACGATACTGTCCAACAACTTGCCCCGAAAAATTTTGCTGTAAAGCTTCAGCAACTGCTTTACGCGTTACACCAGCGCGTTGTGCGTTAATGGCTGAATACTGCGGTTCAATAACACTAATGCGTTGTCGCCATGTATCTTTAATAGACAAGGCGCCGCCATCATCAATTAATATTCCTTTTGCTTGTTCAGCTAGCTCTCTTAATACTTCTGGGTCGGGGCCTTTAAATGTGGCTTCTATTTTAGAGCCACCACCTGGGCCCATTACAAAGCGCCATACTTTGCCCTGAGCATCAACAAAGTTGTCGTCAATGTAATTTTGCACCGTAGGTAAAAGTTTATCGAGCTTTTTATAGTCATCGACTTTAGCTAAAATTTGCCCATAAGAACTGTTTGGAGATTCGCTACCATAAATAAGCATGTAGCGAAGCCCGCCACCGCCAATAAGGGTTTGGATACCTTCAACGCCATTTTGTTGCTTTACAAATTCCTCTAACTTGAGCATGTCTTTTTTGGTTTTTTCAATATCGGTCCCTTGCGGCAGCCAAAAATCAACCACCATTTGTGGTGTGGTAGAGGCTGGAAAAAAACCTGATTTTACAAATTGAAATCCCCACATAGACACACTAAAGGTGGCAACTACAACGGCAATACTGAGCCAGCGATGATGCAGTGCTGACACCACTACCGATTGATAAAGTGCCATAAGTTTATTTGGTTTTGCTGAGCCTGAGGTATCGTTATCTTGCTGTTTAAACAAGCAATAACAAAATAAGGGGGTTAGGGTAATGGCAAATAACCAACTGTATAATAAAGAGATTAAAATTACCCAGAATAAATGACCAGTAAATTCAGCGGTATCACCTGGGGCAAGACCAATAGGCGCAAAGGCAACAATCCCTACTAAGGTACCACCTAGTAATGGCCATTTAGTTTGCTTGACAACTTCGCTGGCAATGTCTAACTTTTTGCGCCCTTTCTGTGTACCAACTAAAATCCCTTCGGTCACTACAATGGCGTTATCAACCATCATGCCTAACGCGATAATAAGCGCACCAAGCGAAATTCGATGCATGGGTATGCCGCTTAAATCCATGGTAGCAAGGGTGGCAAAAATGGTTAGCAGTAACACAGCGCCAATAATAATTCCTGAGCGTAACCCCATAAATAGCAGCAGGGTAACCATTACAATCACCAGCGCGACTAAAACATTGACCACAAAGTTGTCGACTGAATCTTGTACTACTTTACCTTGATGGTAAAACTCATGCACTGTAATGCCAAGCGGTCTGAGGTTTTCTGTTTGTTTTACTTTGTCATCAACACGGTCAAATACTTTAACCACATTAGCGCCTAATACACTGGCGACCCCAAGTGATATAGCAGGTTTAGAGTTATAACGTACCAATTTTGTTGCCGGACTTTGAAAGCCACGGTACACATTGGCAATGTCTTTAAGATAAATTGTTTTACCTTCACCGCTAGCACTAACCAATAGATTTTTAATGGTATCAACGGAGTTTATTTCTCCGGTCGGGTCGATAAAAATACGTTGATCGCCAATTTTGGTATTACCGGCGCTTAATACAGCGTTTTGTTCATCTAAAATACCGTAAATATTATTAATAGATACACCTAAAGAGGCTAACTCTTCACGGGCAATTTCTACAAATATACCTTCTTGCTGAACGCCCGTCATAGCAACTTTTGCCACGCCTTCTACTTGTAGAATATCGCTTTGTAAATTTTTAGCGTACGCATGTAGCTCGTCAGGAGAGTAACCTTCGGCGGTAATTAAATAACTTAAGCCATACACATCACCAAAATCGTCATAAACTTGTGGTGTGCCAGTACCTGGAGGTAATGTTGGGCGTGTATCATTAATTTTGTTTCTGAGTTTAGTCCAAATAACTTGCAGCTCAGATTTAGTTGGAGAGAATTCTGATTTAATCTCTACTTTAATTTCAGATAAACCCGTAGATGAGGTAGACGATATAGTATCAACCTCTTGCAGCTCTTGAATAGCACGCTCTAGCGGCTCTGTGACTTCTTTTGCTACTTCTAGCGGGCTTGCGCCTGAGTACGAAACAAACACTTGTGCGGTACGAATTATAAATTCGGGGTCTTCAAAGCGTGCCATATTTTTATAGGATGAAAAACCAAACCCTAGAGTTAAAATAATGAGTATGGTGCTAATTAATTTATTATTGATTGTCCATTTTGCTAAATCCATTACCGCGCTCCTATGCTTTAGTCCAAGGACGTACTTTCATACCCTCAGTTACATAGTTTGCACCTGCACCAACAATTACATCACCGGCTTTTAAACCCTCAGTGACAATGAGTTGCTCGCCAATGCCATTTTCAATTTTAACGGGAGCTTTAGAAACTTGCATGGTTTTAGCGTTAACCGTCCAAACAAAGTGTTCACCGTTTTGTTCAAAAATAGCAAAGGTTGGCACTAATAAACGAGTGCCATTTGAGGTGTTTTCACGTGTTATTTTTAAACTGGCATTCATGCCAGGCAATATATTAAGGTTATTAGGTACAGCAAAGGCAAATCGTACTTCATAGGTTTGGCTCGCTGAATCAGCTTCTAAATTGGCACGTCTAAATGTTGCAGGAATAGGGGCAGTCGATACATCTTGTAAAATTACCGACGCTACATTGTTTTGCTTAGCATCTACCGTGGCCACAATAGACGCGGGAATATTTACGACCGCTTCCATTTCACCTTTACCAAATAAAGTAACAACATGTTGACCAGCACTTATATTTTCAAGCTGTTTTACTGGTACTTCAGCAACAATAGCATCATAAGGGGCTATAATTTTACTGTCAGATAATGCTTTTTGTGCTGAGTCATATTGTGATTCGGCTACTTCTTTTTTAGATTTTAGTTGCTCTATATCTCGTTGTGAAATAACCCCATCTTTAGCGAGCTTTAAACCACGTTGGTAATCATTGTTGGCGGTTTCAAACTGTACTTTGCTCGACTTAACCTCATTAACAAAATTACGTTGCTCTAATGCGGCTATTACATCGCCTTTTTTTACGTTTTGTGCGGCAATAACGTTGAGCTCTTGTAGCTTTCCGCTAACCTGAAAAGCCAGTTTTGAGCTATTTATAGTGTCGATAGTGGCGGGGTAGGTGAGCGTTTTTGATTGCGACTCATCACCTAGGGTTATAAGTTTCACTGGGCGCGGCTTATTTTGTTTTTGTGTGGTGACTTCGCTTTCTGAGCAACCGGTTAATAAAAGCAAAAACGTAATACTAATTAAGTTAAATTTAGTAAAACAACGTGTTTTGATCATCTGGCTTACCTTAAATAAAAAGTGCGTTGTTAATTGTTGGCATTTTAAATCTGTAAAAAATTATAAAATAGTCCATTGAGTTTATTTTCGAATGTATCTGAAATGCAATTTATTAAGCTATAACTATTTAATTGTTGAGAGTAAGCAGCGCTTATCAAGTGATTAATAAATAACATTTTAATTTCAACTGTTTATTATTGCTGTACGGTTTTGTTTTAATTTGTATGATTTTGTAGAAAGTTACCAAAGTGCAACTTAATACTGGCTTTATATAAACCTAAGTATAATTAACAATCAGCTTTTTAAAAGCGCAAGCTCATAAACATTAGCTGTTTGCAGTTGTAAAACCATAATGAATACTTTTGATTAATTAAATTGAAATATTAATTGCTTAGCAGCGGTCTTGTAGGAGTCATGTTGGTATCGCTTAATAAAAGCGCTGCAACGTAAAGCATCACTCAGTAATGGTTAGCCATTAATTTAAAGACGTAATTTATAAACTATGAAAAATTCCAAACATAATCATCAAGAAAATAATCATACGAGGTCTAATCCTACCATGAGTAAAAAAATCATCTTAATAGCAATTATTAGCTTATTTGCCCTGACTATTTTTTATTTTACCGGCGCATTTAATCGTGACGCAGTGACTGCACAGCGTTTTGTTAATTTACAGCAAGGTGATAAAACCCATGAGGGATTTCGCCGAGCACACGCAAAAGGTATTTGTTTAGCTGGCTCTTTTGAGTCAACGGGTGAGCTTGCTAAGTACTCGCAAGCAAAGGTATTTGATTTAGGGGCAACCCCTTTTGTAGGTCGCTTTTCTATTGCGGGTAATAATCCAACTGCACCTGATTTAAAAGCACCGGTGCGTAGTTTAGCGTTTTCTATAACCACTGATGATAACCAAGAGTGGCGTGTTGCAATGAATACGCCTCCGGTTATGGCGGTAGCTACGCCAGAAGCGTTTTTTAAACAACTACAAGCTCTTTCACCCGATCCGGTGACTAAAAAGCGCAGCCCAGAAAAAATTAAAGCGTTTTTTGCAGCACACCCTGAAAGTGCCGCTTTTAATAACTGGAAAGCAAGCTACACGCCAACCAGTAGTTTTGCCACTGAGCAATACCACAGTATTAATGCGTTTTATTTGGTGGATGAAAATGATGAAAAGCATGCCGTACGCTGGATTGCTAAACCGCAATTAAGTGATGAAAACACCCAACCACTTAATAATGATTCACCAGATGCATTGCAGCTACAACTTAAAGACCAAGTAGCTCAAGCACCGATTAAGTTTGATATGCTGTTTAGTTTTGCAACCGAAGAAGATGATGAAAACAACCCAACTGTTTTATGGCCACAATCGCGCAAAACCATTAACGCCGGTACGTTAGTAATATCACGCTTGCAAGCACAAGAGGGTGGGGTATGTGAAAACATGAACTTTGATCCGCTGGTATTACCAACAGGTATTCAGCCAAGTGCTGATCCTATTTTACGTGCCCGTGGCGCTGCGTATGCAGAGTCATTTCGTCGTCGTGCTAAAGAAGTACTTTTAAATAATTAATAACAGGAACGAGTCAATGAAAACAATTACCAAATACTCAGCGTCGAGTATGCTTATTCACTGGGCAATGGCATTAATTATACTTTCTATGTTATTTCTTGGTTTGTCGATGGTACAAAGCTTAGCCGTATGGCAGGTAGAGGCTATACAACTGCATAAATCGTTTGGTGTGTTAGCACTGATATTAGTTGCAATAAGATTAATTAATAAAGTACTGTGTAAAAGCCCCGCATTACCACCGAGTGTGCCTAAACCGCAAGCTTTAGCCGCACATTTAACCCAAGTGGGTTTATATGCGTCTATGGTTTTAATGCCAATTTCAGGCTGGTTAATGCAAAGTGCTGATGAGCGTACAGTGAGCTTTTTTGGTTTATTTACTTTGCCTAATTTAGTCAGTAAAAATATTGAGGCCTATGCGTTTTTTCGTGAAGCACATGGCCTAATTGCTTATGCATTTTTACTGTTCATTTTTATGCATGTTAGCGCTGCACTTTATCATGGTTTAATAAAGCAAGATGGCGTATTGGGCTCTATGTTGCCGGGTAAGCATAAATAAACTGATTGTTTTATACAAAAAAAGGCACAGACGCGCTCGCATCTGTGCCTTTTTAAATTTTAGTATTTAGCCTAATTTAAGCGCGTCTTCTACGCTAAAAGCACCATCTAATAAAGACTTACCTAAAATTACGCCGCCAACACCAAGTTCATTGAGCTTTTTAATATCATCTAACGAGCTTACTCCTCCTGAGGCTTGCACTTTAATATCTGCATTATGATTAATTAAATCTTCATAAAGCGCAAAAGAAGGGCCCGTCATGGTGCCATCTTTACTGATGTCCGTGCATAAAAAGTCAATAACACCCAGACCAACGTAAAAATCAATCAGTTCAAATAATCCAAACTCAGATTCGTTTAGCCAACCGTGAGTTGCTGGTGCCCATCCGTTTGCAGCTTTATTAACATCAAGGGCAATTACAAAGTGCTCAGCGCCAAATTGTTCAATCCAGGCTTTTACTTGCTCACGCTTTTCAACCGCCATTGAGCCAATAACCACTTGGTTTGCACCTGCTTTTAGCCAATCGCTAACGTCTTGCTCTGAACGAATACCGCCACCTACTTGGTAAGGTACATTGAGAGCTTTTGTTGCTGCTTGAATATGTTGCCACTGTTTTTTACTTGGATCCCGTGCGCCCTCTAAATCAACTAAATGTAATTTAGTGGCACCACTGTCGGCATACTCTTTTAAGCGAGCATCAAGCTCAAAGGGATAAAACTGTGCGGTATCGTATTTACCTTGATACAAACGCACGATTTGATTTTGTAATACATCTAATGCTGGAATAATCACTGTATTTCTCTTTTAAAAGCATGAAGAGCAACCTAAAGTTGCCAATCAATAAAATTTTGTAATAAACGCGTACCTACTTTAGCGCTGCGTTCAGGGTGAAATTGCATGCCGGCATAATTGTCTTTAGCTACAATTGCAGAAAATGTTTGCCCGTATTCGCTGCTGACTAGCGTGACGTTATTAACTGTATGGGCGAAACTGTGCACATAATAAACCTGGTCGTCCGCATGCAAACCTTGAGTCAACGGGTGCGCTTGTTGAACAGATAGGTTATTCCAGCCCATATGTGGTGACGTTAAGCTACCTACATCAAGTGCTTTCACTTCGCCTGGTATTTTACCTAAGCATTGCACGTTTCCTTCTTCAGTGCTTTCACACAGCAGTTGCATGCCTAAGCAAATTCCCATTAGCGGGCGCTGATATTCGTTAATTGCTTGCTGCCAACCATTATCAACCAAACGCTTCATAGCAACAGATGCATGACCAACACCGGGTAAAATAGCACGTTCATAGCCTGCTAGTTGTTCTGGCGAGGTAATCACCGTAGGGGTTTGCCCTAAACGCTCAAATGCAAACCGCACTGAGTTAATGTTGGCGCAACCGGTATTAATTATCGCAATCATAAACATCCCTTAGAGCTGGCTGTTTGTTGGCTGGTATCTTGTGCAATAGCCATACGCAAAGCACGAGAAAACGCTTTAAATAAGCCTTCCACTTGGTGGTGGCAGTTGCCATCACTTACCGATAGAATAAGGCTAATTGCGGCGTTATCGCTTAAGCTTTTGAAAAAGTGCTCAACCATTTGTACGTCTAAATCACCGGCTTTTTCACGGCTAAAGTTGGCGTTTAATACAAATGAAGCACGACCCGACAAATCAATTTGTGCCTCAGCTTTACATTCATCCATAGGTAGGGCAAAACCATAACGCGCAATTTGCGATTTGGTGCCAAGCGCCTGTTTAAGGGCAACACCTAAAGCAATACCAATGTCTTCGACAAGGTGGTGCTCGTCTATGTGTAAGTCACCTTTGGCTTTAATATTTAAGCCAATATTGGCATGAGTGCGAATTTGATCCAGCATGTGGTCAAAAAAACCAAGGCCAGTTTCAATACTGCCATTTTTTGTTTGATCAAGGTTAACTGCTACGTCTATTTGCGTTTCTTTGGTATTACGTGTCACGCGACCTTCACGGTTTGCCGTGGTCAGCTTAGTGACAATGGCAGGCCAGCTGCCATCGTATAAAATACCTTCACAACATAAGTTTTGTGCAAGGCCAATATCGGTTTGGCGATCGCCAATCACAAAAGAACGTGCTAAATCAACTTTGCCTGAGCGCATCAGTTCAGTAAGTAAGCCTGTTTTTGGTTTACGGCAATCACAGTTTTGTTCATCAAAATGTGGGCAAATTAATACTGACTCAAAGCTGATACCTTGGCTTTGCAGTATGTCCATCATTTTGTCTTGAGCAATGTCAAAATCGGCAGTTGGGAAGCTGTCTGTGCCCAAGCCATCTTGATTTGATACCATTACTAAGCGATAGCCTGCTGCTTGCAGTTGCAATAAGGCAGGAATAACACCTGGTAAAAACGCTAGTTTTTCAAGGCTGTCGACTTGTTTGTCGGTGATTGGCTCTTCAATAATAGTGCCATCGCGGTCTATAAATAAATAGGGGTTACTCATGATACTTCCTGTTGTGCTGTGGCTTGAGGCAATTGCAGGCCATCTAACCAAATTTTTACTTGTTCTAATTCTTGTTCATTACCAATTGAAATACGTAGCCAGTCGTCTTCATTAAATAAGGTAAAGGCGCGCATTACTAAGCCTTGTTTAAGCGCTTGTTTAAAGTAATCCTTGTTCGCTAATTTTAAAGTAACGAAGTTGCCTTCACCAGTGAGTATTTTTAATACTGCAGGAGAGGCGTTTAACCAGTCAATAAGCTTTAACTTTAAGCTATTTAAAATCGTCACTTGGCGACGCATTGAGGTAATCGCATCAGGGGCAATGGCTTGCGCTGCAATGCTGGCTACCACACCCGATACCGGATACGGTGCAATGACTTTACGAATAGGCCCTAATACACTAGCCTGAGCGAGAGTAAACCCTGTTCTTAAACCCGCAAGTGCAAACGCTTTTGAGAGTGTACGAAGTACAACAATATTACTGAACTCGTTTATAAGTTGTGTTGTACTTTGCTCTGGACAAAACTCTATGTAGGCTTCATCAACAATCACTAATGCTTTACCTGCAAGCGCAGTGGCAATGGCTTTTACTTTATCTAGCGGCGTTAAGCTTCCAGTTGGATTATTTGGATTACAAATAAACACTAGTTTTGAGCTACCCACAGCGGCAATTATTTCATCCACGCTGCCATTTAATAAAAGCGCTTGTGTTAGGTCATTGATTGCGACGTTGTGTGTATCGGCCGTTACTTTGTACATACCGTAAGTAGGTAAAAATAGTGAAATACTGTCTTTACCTGGCTCACAATAGGTACGCACTAACAATTCAATGCCTTCATCTGCGCCACGGGTCATTAATACATTTTCGCTTTCAAGCTCAGCATAGGCTGCGTAGCGGTCAATAACCAATTGAGGCTGAGGATCTGGGTAACGATTCAAGTCTTCGATTGTTATTTCAAGGTTTTTTGCATACGGGCTTTCGTTGGCATTGAGCCAGGTTGTACCGGTTAACTTTTCACTTTTAGCCGAGCTATACGCAGCAAGTGCTGCAATATTATCAGGTAATAAGCCGCTCTCATTGCTCATTTTTTATTGCCTCTAAACGAATTGAAACCGCATTAGCGTGGGCATCTAGGCCTTCTGCATCTGCTAAGGGTAAAATAGCTTTTGAAAGCTCAGTTAAGCCTTGTTTACTGATAGTTTGTACTGTGTAAGTACGGAAAAAATCGAGTAAATTTAAGCTAGAGTAAGTTGCACTGTAACCATAAGTGGGTAACACGTGATTAGTGCCTGAGGCATAATCGCCCGCTGACTCTGGAGTGTAATCGCCAACAAATACAGAGCCTGCATTCTTTACTTTATCTAAATAAGGAGTGGCATCGCCAAGCTGTAATATTAAGTGCTCTGGCCCATATTGCGCTGATACGTCAAACGCTTGGGCTACTGAATCAACTAGAATAAGAGACGAATTTGCCAATGCCTGTTCGGCGGTGTCTTTTCGACTTAAGTTAGCTAATTGACGAGTAAGTGCGTCTTGCGTTTGTTCAATAATCGTTTCACTGTTACATAATAAAATAACTTGTGAGTCAGCCCCGTGTTCTGCTTGAGACAGTAAGTCGGCAGCAATAAACTCTGGGTTTGCACGCTCATCTGCAATCACTAACACTTCTGATGGCCCTGCTGGCATATCAATCGCCATACCTGGAATCGTTTGTGCGACTAACTGTTTTGCCATAGTGACAAAGCTGTTACCTGGGCCAAAAATCTTATTCACTTTAGGAACAGACTCTGTGCCATAGGCCATAGCAGCAATCGCGCCTGCACCACCGCTTTCAATAATTGTGGTGATACCACATAATTTAGCGGCATATAAAATAGCCGGGTTAATTGCTTTATCACCTTGTACTGGTGTGGTTAATACCACGGTGTTTGCACCGCTTAACTGCGCCAATACACCTTGCATAATAACCGATGATGGAAGAGGAGCACTCCCTCCTGGTACATAAATACCGACTGCTTCGATGGCTTGATATTTCAGTTCACAGTCAACACCTGGTTGAGTCGATAACTTAATATCTTTTGGCAGTTGCGCTTGGTGAAAACATTTCACATTGGCATAAGCGGTATCAATTGCATACTTAAGCTCTGGGCTTAGCATTTTCTCAGCGGCATTAATTTCATCAAGTGGAACACGTAAACGCGGCTCAGCTCGGTTATCAAACTCTTTCGCTAACGCAAGTAATGCGGCGTCGCCTTGTGCATTTACTTTTGCCAAAATAGTTTGGCAAATGCTTTCTACTTTTTCACTCGCTGATACAGCAGGGCGCATAAGCGCCGCTGCTTGAACTTGTGATGATTCCTCATTCCAACGAAGCATGGCTTGTTACTCCATCATTTTTTCAATTGGCATAACTAAAATAGAGTTGGCACCAAGGGCTTTAAGTTGCTCCATGGTTTCCCAAAATAGGGTTTCGCTACTCACCATGTGTAGGGCAACATAGTCATCATTACCTGCCAGGGCAAGTAAGGTAGGTTGGCCAGCGCCAGGTAAAATTTCACAAATTTCATCAAGCTTATCTTTTGGTGCGTGTAGCATAATGTATTTGCTTTCTTTAGCTTGCTTAACACCACGTAAACGCGGCATTAGCTTATTTATGAGTGCCAATTTTTCAGTATCTTGTAGTTGAGTGTTTTGGATTAAACAGGCATTTGACTCTAAAATAGTGTCGCCTTGCATTAAGCCATTTGCTTCAAGTGTTGCGCCAGTAGAGACTAAATCACAAATAGCATCGGCAAGTCCTGCTCGTGGGGCTACTTCCACTGAACCTGTTAACATTACTGTGCTGGCGTTAATGCCTTCGCGTTTTAAGTATTGGCTTAAAATTTCTGGGTAAGTGGTCGCAATACGTTTGCCTTCAAACCAGCTCTTGTCTTGTTTGCCAAGTTCTTGTGGCCATGCAAGTGCTAAACGACAGTAACCAAAGTCAAGTTTAGCAAGCTTTGTAACTTCACTTGGTACACCTTGGCGTTCTCTTTCTGCTTGCACTTCTACTAGTACGTTTTCGCCAACAATACCTAAATCACAAACACCGTCCATAACTAAGCCTGGAATATCGTCATCGCGCACACGTAATACGTCAATAGGCATGTTGGTTGAGTGTGCTATGAGGCGCTGCTCACGAAGATTGAGTTTTACACCCAGTTGTTTAAGCAGATCTTGACAATCTTTAGATAGGCGGCCACCTTTTTGGATGGCGATACGAAGACGATTACTATTATTCATTACTCATTTTCCTTTAATTTAAAAACTAAAAACCCCGAGGGAAACCTCAGGGCGAAAATGAATCTTGGTATGTTGATTCGCCAGAGGTTTCCTTTTAGGAACAACCTCTCAGCGAAAGACCTGACAGGTTATTCCGATGAATGATGGTGGTGATGTACAACTGTCAGTGAATTAAGCATTTTTTATCCTATTTGGCTAATCGTTATTGTGTTAACGCTTAGCTGCAATCTGTTTAATAAATTTCGCATTTATAAAAACACATTAACCGACAGCATGGCAAGAAAAATTTTCTTTAATTAAAGAATATCTTATAACTGCCGATAATAGTTAACATATTGCTTTATTTATCAACAGTCTTATAGTGATTAAATAACGCGCAACCTGCTGGAGTCACACATGGATATAATGATCCCCTATTTAGGGCCTATTACCCGTTTAGCGCTTGAATCTAAAGGTGCTTTTCATATTGCAGGGGTGCAACAAAGCGCTAGGGCGAAGCAAGTTGAACTTGAAGAGCGCAAAAAGAAAGAGATAGAAAAACAAAAAAAAGCATCGTTCGACCAAAAAAAATCGAGCAATAGCAACGCAGAAGATGACGACAAGCCTCATTTAGATACTTGGGCTTAGATTAATAAAAGTAAACCTCCCACTGCGTGTTAAATATTCTTCTCAATGTAGAGGGGGACTGATTAATCACGGCATTACTTGCTCTTGGCTCTGGGCTTACGTAAAATCCCGCTATTATTTTTTACATAGTGATTGGTATTATCAAACAGCTGTTTAGTGCGACCGGGCCTTTGGCTTTATCAATAGATGGATACACACCACGCCAGCCTCAAATCGATATGGCGGTGGCTGTTGATGATGCATTACAAACCCGAGCTCAACTTGTTGTTGAGGCAGGTACTGGCACAGGTAAAACCTTTGCCTATTTAGCCCCCGCACTTAAATCTAAAGGTAAAACCATTATCTCAACCGGTTCTAAAGCACTGCAAGAGCAGCTTTATCACCGTGATTTACCGGTATTAGTAAAAGCCTTAGGTGCAGCGAAAAAAACGGCCTTGTTAAAAGGGCGTGCCAATTACTTGTGTACATATCGACTAACTCAGCATGTGGCACACGTACCCACAGACGACCCGGATGTTATGCATCAGCTTGCTATGGTTGCAAAGTTTGCCAGTGAGACCCACAGCGGTGATCTTGCCGATTGTATTGGTATTGAAGAAGACGCCAAAGTGCTACCTTATGTAAGCTCAACCGCTGATAATTGCTTAGGCAAAGAATGCCCTGACTTTCAAGAATGCTATATTCGCAAAGCACGTTTAAAAGCGGCTGATGCCGATGTTGTGGTAATTAATCACCATTTATTTTTTGCCGATATGGCGGTAAAAGAATCAGGTTTTGCAGAGCTGATGCCCAATGCTGATGCCTACATATTTGATGAAGCTCACCAATTAAGCGAAATTGCCAGCGACTATTTTGGCGAAACCATGAGCACCAAAAAGCTGGTGGATTTAATTAACGATTTGCGCGCCATTTACCGCGCTGAAATTCCAGACATGCTGCAATTAGGCAAAAGTTTAAATAAACTGGAAACCAGTGTCGCTGATTTAAGGTTGCAGTTTGGAGTTGATGGTAGCCGAGGCGATTGGCGCGAAAAGCTCAGTAATAAGCTTATTTGCTCGGCATTACACCGTGTAATAAGTGATTTAGAGTTTGTGTATCAGGTTTTAAAGTTATGCTTAGAGCGCAGCGATAAAATAGAACATCCGTTTGAACGAGTTTTGGCTTTTAAAGGCCAGTTAGAGCGCGTATTCGATACCGCCCAAACAGGGTTTAGTTACTGGTACGAAACCACGAGGCGCTATTTAACAATCAATATAACGCCATTAAACGTATCGGCAAAATTTGCATTGATGATGAAAGAATCTGGTGCGGGGTTTGTATTTACCTCCGCCACGTTATCGGTCGACAATGAACTGAGCCACTTTAATGCAAGCCTTGGCTTAAAGCCAAAGCAAAGTATGATGGTTGATAGCCCGTTTGATTATGCCAATCAGGCGTTGCTGTGCTTACCTCGTTATTTACCTCAATCGCATGAAGATAATATGCCCCATGCTATTGTAAAACTGACTTTAGAGCTCATAAAGTCGGCTAAGGGGCGCTGTTTTGTGTTATTTACCAGTTACCGTATGATGCATTTAGTGGCTGAGGGCTTAACGACGCAAATGGACTACCCAGTTTATATGCAAGGGCAAATGTCTAAACGCATTATATTAGAAAAATTTACTCGCCATGGTAATGCGGTATTACTGGGGACCGCGTCATTTTGGGAAGGGGTTGATGTACGAGGCAGTACCTTAAGCTGTGTTATTATTGATAAGCTACCGTTTGCTGCCCCTGATGATCCTTTACTACAAGCTAAAATGCAAGATTGCCAAATGCAAGGCAAAGACCCGTTTGCACATATTCAATTACCCCAAGCAGTGATTGCATTAAAGCAGGGGGTAGGTCGCTTAATAAGAGACAACAAAGATAAAGGCGTGCTAGTGATTTGCGATAATCGCTTAGTTACACGCCAATACGGACAAGTATTTTTAAAGAGTTTACCGCCAATGCGCCGTACACGAAGCTTAGAAGATGCCAATACATTTTTAAAACATATTAATTGAGTACAAAAATGATCAAAAGTAATATTCTCGCCCTAGACGCTTCTACTGAGGCATTATCAATTGTTTTGCATTATCAGGGTAAAACATTTCATCATTTTGAAGAGTGTCCACAGCAACATAGTCAAAAAATACTGCCACTTATTGATGAGCTACTTGGTAAAGCCGGCTGTAAATTAAAAGATTTAGACGTAATAGGATTTGGCCAAGGTCCTGGAAGTTTCACCGGCGTTCGTATTAGCGTAGCCATTGCCCAAGGTCTTGCATATTCAACTAATTTACCATTAGTTGGGGTATCTACTTTAGCAGTCATGGCACAGCAGGCATTAGAACAGTTTGGTGCTGACGTAGTTTATTCTAGTATTGATGCGCGTATGGGAGAAATATATTTTGCTCAGTACCACGCAAAAGATGGATTGATGACACTTAAAGGCGAAGAGCGAGTATTCAAACCTGAATTGTTAGATGCAACCTTGATAGATATAAACATCGATGCTGCAGCCGTAGGGACTGGGTTTAAAAGTTACCCTGACGCATTAACAGCATTTAATAATGTAACCATACAGCCAGCAATAACCTTACCGGATGCACACTATATGCTGGCCCTAGTAGAGGCGCAGTATCTTGCTGGTAAGGGTGTAAAAGCCAGTGATGCACAACCAAAGTATGTGCGTGACACGGTAACATGGAAAAAATTACCGGGCCGTGAATAAACAAACACGGTTGTTTGCAAATTAAGCGATTTTAAATCATAATTTAATTATGTTGTTGGTTGGAGAAGCGCTGTGTCGCTACCTATAAGTTCTGGTTTTTTTACAGGTGATATACCTGCTAAGGTGCGTTCTACTTCGGTAGTTCCGGCGCAGCCTGAACGAGTACTAGAGCAAGCCAAACCACAAAAAACTAATACCGATTATGTCAAAAGCAGCCCAGAAGGGCTTGAACTTGCAAAAGAGTTTACAAAAGCGAGCAGCAAAGACACCCAATACAGCCAAACTATTTACGATCAACCCAGTGCCCAAGTAAGCAAAGCGATTTCGACTTATACTGAGTTTGCTAATTTAGAGCGAAGAGCTGAAGTTCAAAGTTTAATTGGTGTTGATATATACGCCTAGTTAAAACCTGATAAAAATCAGCAAATAAAAAAGCCCGAATGAATCATTCGGGCTTTTTATTTTCATTACTGAGATTATTTTTCTATATAACCAATCAATTTTTTAGCTATATCGGTATTATTTTGAGAGCCAACAAAGTCATCGCTATTTTTGCCATAGGCAAATACTTGTACATCAGACGCTGTGTGACCGCCCGTTGTCCAGCCAGTAAAACTTAAGTCATTAATAATGCTTTTAACGGCCAAGTTTAGGGTTTTCTCACCCATAGCTTTGGCTTGCTTAAGTTTAATTTCGTTTTCAGCTGTAAATTCAATACTGGTATTAGCCTGCCAAACCGTTTTAAGGTTATCTGACTCCATTAATAAATTAGTCAACGTACCTGCAGTGGCTTTAACACCTTTGATGATATCTGTTTCCCATTTATATTGGCCATGTGCACCAATAGTTAAACCGCCTGTTGAGTGATCAGCTGTGATCACTAAAATAGTGTCTGGGTTGTTATCTACATAAGCTTTAGCCGTTTCGATTGATTTAGCAAAATCGTCCATTTCAGCCATTGCACAGGCAATATCATTCGCGTGGCCACACCAATCAATTTGGCTGCCTTCAATCATCACAAAAAAGCCTTTATCATTTTGCCCATCAAGCAAATCAAACGCTTTAGCAGTTAACTGCTTTAATCTTGTTGGGTTTTCATCAAGAGCAAATGGTAAGCCTTTAGGTGCATATAAACCTATAGCAGGCACTTGAGTGATTTGACCAAGGTTTTTAAAATCATCGCCGTATTGATAACCAGCTTGTTTAAACTCGTCAACTAAGTTTCTGTCATCACGAATAAAGTACTGAGTACCACCGCCTAACATTAAATCAACTGGTAATTTACCTGCAACTTTATTGTCAATGTAATCATTGGCAATATCATCGTAGTTTCTTCTTGATTCATTATGTGCGGCAAAGCTTGCTGGTGTTGCATGGTTTATTTGTGAGGTAGCCACTAATGCTGTTGTCATTCCTTGCTCTTTTGCAATTTCTAGCATTGTTTTAACTGGTTTTTTAGCTGTATCAACAGCAATTGCGCCATTATAACTTTTATGACCGCTACTTAGTGCTGTTGCACCCGCTGCGCTGTCGGTTACGTACGTATGGTCGTCAGGATAAGTATGTGCCATACCTTTTAGCATGGTATCGAAAACGGTGTTTTCTATTTCTTTTGTTGTTGGGTCGTCTTTGTAGTATCGATAAGCAGTTGTGAAAGCGGGACCCATGCCATCACCAATCATATAAATAACATTTTTAGGCGCTGTTTGAGCGAAAGCTCCTGTTGTTGTACATAAAAGCGCTAATAATCCGAACTGTTTTTTCATTGTGTGTACCCTTTAAGTGTACTTGTTTTATTTAATAGCGCTATTATTGTATACAGATAGCAAGATAAATAAATGAATATATGATGATTAATGAGTTTTGTATGAGGTTTTGACTATTTTTAGCTTAATACTTCCATATTAGCGACATGAATTACCCTATAAAATAATTATTTACTGATATATCAATATAATAGGTACGCTAAATTAGTTTAAGGAATTGAACTGAGTTTGCAAATAGGGGGTATAGTAATACAGCCTTGAGTGAACCTTTCACCCAAGGCAAGTTAAGTAGGTGTTAAACTTTAAAGCGCGACACCATTACTTGAAGCCCACTGGCTAATTGAGCAAGCTCGCTGCAGGCTTGTGCTGTTTGTTCAACAGATTGACCACTTTGTTCGGCAATATCATTAATGCGAGTGATACTGCGGTTTACTTCTTCTGCGGCCAGTGATTGTTGCTCAACTGCGGCAGAGACTTGAATGTTCATGTCGTGAATTCCCTCAACAGCAAGGTTAATTTCACTCAATGAGGTTTGCGTTCCCGTTATTTCAGTAACCGAATCATTGCTCTTCGTGCTACTGCGTTCCATTGCATCCACAGCATCTTGAGTCCCAGTTTGAATGTTGGCAACCATTTGTTCAATTTCACCGGTAGATTGCTGAGTGCGTTGCGCTAAGTTACGTACTTCGTCGGCTACTACAGCAAAGCCTCGACCAGCTTCACCCGCACGCGCAGCTTCAATAGCAGCATTTAGTGCTAGCAAGTTTGTTTGCTCGGCAATATTTCTAATTACTTCCAGTACTTTTTCAATACTTCCGCTTTGCTCTTGTAAATTCCGAATAGTTTGCGAAGCTTGCTCAACTTCATTGGCTAATGAGTTTATCGCATTAACACTTCGCTCAACGGAGCGATTACCTTCTACTGCAATTGCATTGGTTGTTTGTGCGCTACTTGCAGCACTGTGCGTATTGCCAGCAATTTCTTGAATAGACGCTGCCATTTCTGTCATTGCTGTTGCAACTTGTGTCGTTTGGTCGCGCTGAGTTACTACACCTTGACGGGTTTCGTTGGCAACAGCGGTAAGCTCTTCTGTTGCAGCGGCCATTTGGTTTGTTGAATCTGCAACCTGCTGAACAAGTTCCTGAATTTTAGAAATGAACAGGTTATATCTGTAAGCTAGTTCGCTGAGTTCATCTTGCCCTGTTTCATCGAGTCTGCGAGTTAAATCACCTTCACCTTCAGAAATATCTTTAAGGGAGGTAAGCGTAGAGCGAAGTGGTCTAATAATAGTTTGTGATAAGCCATAAGCAATTAACACCGCAAGCGCTATGGCAACAATAGCAATAACTATCACAAAATTGCGGGTGTTTGCTGCCGAATTAGCGTAAAAGCTGCGGTTCATCGCGATTTCAACTACCGCAACGGGTTTACCTGAATAGTCGTTAATACTTTTAGCAAGGGTCGCTAATGGTTTTGATGAACTGTTGTGATGACCTAGTACCGTATTACCATCCCAAGCAGCAAGGATCTCATTTCTTGAGATAAGCGTTTTTTCAGTTAATGATGAAGCAAGCAGTTTTGGCGTTCTGTTTTTTATAGTATGAATTGCAATATCTACATTTGAACCAAAAGCCGTGCTAAATTGTTCAACAAAATTTTGTGATAAATCAATACCAAATTCAATTGATCCTACGTGTTTACCATCTGCATTTACCGGCACTAAACCTCTTATTCCCAGACCACTAACACCTTCTTCAACGCCATTGACTGGCTGACGTTTACGGTTCACTTCCACAATGGTACTTCGCTTAGATGATAAATCATCTCCGTACTTTTTAGGATCGTGTAAGCGTAAAAAAGAGGTAGCAGGAGCTGTGTGAAATTGAAACTGTTCGACCCCATATTGCTCATTCAGGATATTAAAAACCGGTAGCAATTGTTTGCTAAGCAGCTCTCTGTCACCTCTAGCAAAGGCCTCTTTAATAGATGGCTGGCTGGCAATCATTGCACTCATTGCTTGCGCTGACATTGCTTGGTTGTTAATTTGTGAGGTGACAGCATCATAAATACTTTGCATTTCACGTTTTTCCGCTTCACTACTCAGTTGGTTGGAATTGATCAAGTAAAACGCTGACATAATGATGACAGTTATCGTTACGAGGGTTGTAAAACCAACAGATAGACGAGAGCCGATGGTAAAGTTTCTAAACACGATTAAACCTTATAGATTTTAATTTGCACTTAAAAATACAAATATGAGTACAATTATTTTATTGATAAACGCATAGAATCCTTTCATAGTGTTTGGCTGGTATTTTTTGCAGATACATTGAAGTTATTCGTTAAGTTTAGATTAATATTAATAGATATCAAAGAAATTGTAGTATAAAAACGCATTTATTTTGTATGAATAACATACAGCTAAATCTTTGTTTATATCGGTGTTACTTGGTTATCTTTTGTGCATTTAAAGTTGCATTATGTTTACAATGTAAAATAAACAAATAACTCTCGTTTTGTCTTTCTTTTAATTCTTTAGGGTTGATTTTTTGTTTTTAAATTCGAAAAGGTCATTCAAAATAACTACTTTTTGCGTGTTAAAATAATTTAAATAGAGGTAATAATTGCAACCATTTTCTGTCAAAGCTAATGACTTAGATATACATGGCCTTAAATTTGGAGACGGTGAAGAGATTGTTATCGCGCTTCATGGTTGGTTAGATAACAGTGCCAGTTTTGCGCCTATGCTTACTAATGTACCCTCAAATCAAACATGGTATTGCATTGATTTTGCAGGGCATGGTCTGTCATCTTGGCGAAGCACGCAAGCTCACTATTATTTTATAGATTATGTAGATGATGTTTACGCCTTCATTAATGCGCTTAATATAAAAAAAGTACATTTGGTAGGGCATTCAATGGGGGCGATGGTCGCGGGTTTATTTGCAAGTTGTTTCAGCGAATATGTTAAATCCGTTTCTTTTATTGAAGGAATAGGTTGCGTTACAACCCAAGCAGATGAAGTCGCTTCGCAGCTAAGAAGTGCCATACTTAACCGAGCACGGATAACCACTAAAAAACCGAGGATATACACGTCAAAGCAGCAAATTTATCAAGCACGTTCAAAAACAACAGATTTAAATGATGAACTAATTGCGCTGTTAATGGACAGAAACATAAAACAAATGCACAGTGGGTTTGAGTTAACGACTGACCCTAAGCTTAAAAATCACTCAGGTTTTCGATTTGATGAAGCGCAATGTATTGGTGCAATAAAAGAATTAATTGCACCATGTCAATTAATATTAGGTGATAAAGGTTATCCATTTGTAAAACAAAACTTAGATAAGTATAGTAATTATTACAATAACTTGAGAGTATTAGAAGTGCCTGGCGGGCATCACTGCCATATGCAAAGCAGTGGGCTATGTTTTGAACACATTCAAGCATTTATGCTGCAAAGTAGTGCATGTTAATTGTATATTAGCGATAAATGTGGGATTATCTCTAGATTAGAGTATTTGCTCAATTGTGAAAGTGCCTTACTTAGATTAAGGTTAATAAAAATATAATTATAAACAGGGGCTAAGAGTGGAAAAAATCTGGCTTAAGCGCTACCCAGAAGGTATGCCTGAAACAATCGATCCTGAGCACTACAACTCGTTACTCGAAGTGTTTGAAAAAAGTTTTAATGAATACAAAGATTTACCTGCATTTACAAATATGGGTAAAACATTGTCTTACAACGATATAGATGCTGCAACAAAACGCGTTGCCGCCTATATTCAAAACGATTTAGGGTTAAAAAAAGGCGATAAAGTCGCTGTGATGATGCCTAACTTGTTGCAAACCCCTATTGCTATCTTAGGTATTTTGCGTGCAGGGTGCGTGGTGGTTAACGTTAACCCACTTTACACCGTACGCGAGCTAGAGCACCAGTTGAAAGACTCTGAAACATCAGCAATATTTATACTGGCTAACTTTGCTGTAACGCTTGAAAAAGCGCTGCCTAACACCGACGTGAAACACATTGTAGTTACACAAGTGGGTGACATGATGGGCGGCCTTAAAAAGCATTTAGTTAATTTTGTCGTTAAGCATTTCAAAAAAATGGTGCCGAACTACACGTTGCCAAACACGATTAACTTCTGCGATTTATTAAAAGCAGATCCAAACGGTTACAAACGCCCAGACGTAAACCTAAGCGACTTAGCTTTTTTACAGTACACGGGTGGAACTACCGGTGTGTCAAAAGGCGCTATGTTAAGCCATGGCAATATGGTGGGTAACCTTGAGCAAGTATCTGGTTGTTTAGATAACGTGCTTGACCGTGGTAGTGAAGTGGTTATTACTGCGCTTCCGCTTTATCATATATTTGCATTAACGGCGAACTGTTTAGCATTTATGAAATATGGTGGCTTAAACGTTTTAATTACTAATCCACGTGATATGCCAGGGTTTGTAAAAGAGCTTAGTCAGCATAAATTTACTGCTATTACAGGTGTTAATACTCTATTTAATGGCTTATTAAATACTCCGGGTTTCTCTGAACTTGACTTTAGTCACCTTAAAATGTCATTGGGTGGCGGTATGGCTGTTCAACGCCCTGTTGCAGAAAAATGGCAGAAGGTCACTAACAGTAAGTTAATGGAAGGCTATGGCCTGACAGAATGTTCGCCATTAGTTACAATTAGCCCGTACGATTTAGAGGCTTATAATGGCTCTATTGGTTTACCTGCACCAAGTACAGATATTAAATTAATGCTTGATAATGGTGAAGAAGCGGCTAAAGGTGAGCCAGGTGAATTGTGGGTTAAAGGCCCGCAAGTAATGCTTGGTTATTATAACCGCCCAGACGCAACCGCCGAATGTTTAAAAGATGGCTGGTTTGCAACAGGTGATATTGCGACATACGATGATGAAGGCTTCTTCTATATTGTTGACCGTAAAAAAGACATGATTATTGTTTCAGGCTTTAATGTATTCCCAAATGAGATTGAAGAAGTGGTTGCGATGCACGAAGGTGTATTAGAAGTTGC
Organism: Pseudoalteromonas sp. DL-6; assembly: GCF_004328665.1. Taxonomy (NCBI): domain Bacteria; kingdom Pseudomonadati; phylum Pseudomonadota; class Gammaproteobacteria; order Alteromonadales; family Pseudoalteromonadaceae; genus Pseudoalteromonas; species Pseudoalteromonas sp. DL-6. Next base: position 163,498 of record NZ_CP019771.1, on the reverse strand, counting down.
CGCAATTGGTATTCCTCATGACATTAGCGGTGAACAAGTTAAAGTTTTTGTTGTGAAAAAAGACCCTTCTTTAACTGAAAAAGATATAATAAAACATTGTCGTGATAATTTAACTAATTACAAGGTTCCTAAACTCGTTGAGTTTAAGGATGAGTTACCCAAAACTAACGTGGGTAAAATTCTCAGAAGAGCCTTAAAAGATTAGCAACTATAAAAAAGCCGACATTAGTCGGCTTTTTTATTTGTAGGAGACTCAGTGCACTACCAATTGATCCAAACCCAAAATGAGCTAAATACGTTTGTAGAACAAATAAAAAACAAACCCATTCTTGCTATTGATACCGAGTTTATGCGCCGCCGTACTTTGTATCCCGAAGTTGCACTAATTCAAGTTTATGATGGCGAACACTTAGCACTTATCGACCCGCTTGCAGAGCTTTCCTTGTTTGATTTTTGGCAAATACTTAAAGATCCGAAAGTGCTAAAAGTACTTCATTCTCCCTCAGAAGATATTGAAGTTTTTCAAAAGTATGCGGGGTTTGTTCCCTATCCCTTATTCGATACCCAGTTTGCACTTCAACTACTAGGTGAAGGTAACTGCATGGGATTTGCCCTAATGGTAAAAACCTTATTGAATATCGACATTGATAAAAGTGAATCACGCACTAATTGGTTACAACGACCTCTTACTCAAAAGCAGCTTGAATACGCAGCGGCTGATACGTTTCATTTACTGCCTTGTTTTGAGTTAATTATAGACAGCATTAAAGCGGCCGATTTATTCGATATCGTTATTAATGAAAGTGAATTAGTGGCAAACAAGCGAGCTTTTCAAACACCAGATGAACTGCTTTATAAAGAGATCAAAAATGCATGGCAGCTTAAGCCGCATGAGTTAGCGGTACTTAAAGAGTTAGCCGTGTGGCGAAGAAATAAAGCAATTCGTAAAAATCTCGCGCTTAATTTCGTTCTTAAAGAGCACAATATGACAGAAATCGCTAAACGAGGCCCGTCAAGTTTAAATGCTCTAAGACAAATTCCAGGTGTCGAGCCCATTGAAGTAAACCGTTCTGGGGTGGAAATTTTAAAGTGTATTGAGCAAGCTAAAGCTGTTCCAGCTGAGCAGCACCCACAGGTACTAAAGCGCTTAATTGATTTTCCTACTTACAAAAAAGTAGCAAAAGAAATTAAACAAAAAATTACTAAAGTAGCTAAAGAGCACAACATACCTGAAGACGTTATGGCCTCGAAAAAGCAAGTGAATCAGCTTATAAGTTGGAACTGGAAGTTAACTGATGAGCAAAAATCAAAGCACATAAAGCCAGATTTACTGAGCTCATGGCGATATGATTTTGTTAAAGATGCGCTTAAAGAGTGGGATAATTAAAGCCTAATAGGCGAATTACAAACAAATAAAAAGGGCGCTTAGCGCCCTTGTTTTTATTTCTTTTCTTCGTCAGGTAATGTGACATTGAGCTCTAGAACGGCTAAATCGTCTTCATTTTGATCAAACTGAACTTGAACTGCATCAGCGCCTACATTTACGTACTTACGAATGACATCTAATATATCTTGCTTTAATTGTGGCAAGTAATCAGGTGTGCCTCGCTGAGAACGTTCGTGCGCGACAATGATCTGCAATCGCTCTTTTGCTAATGACGCACTGTTTTTCTTTTCTGAGCGGAAGTAGTCAAGTAAAGACACATTAACCTCCAAATATCCGTTTGAATAAACCCTTTTTCTCTACATCTAAAAATCTAAATTCAACTGTTTCGCCTAATAAACGACTGATCGCATCAGCATAAGCTTGGCCTGCGTCTGATTCGCTATCAAGAATAACGGGTTGTCCAGAGTTTGATGCACTAAGTACTGCTTGAGATTCAGGAATGACACCTAGCAAGTCGATGGCTAGAATGTCCTGGATATCTTCAACAGATAGCATTTCACCTTTTGATACACGATCTGGATTATAGCGTGTTATTAGCAAATGCTCTTTAATGTTTTCCAAACCTTCTTCGGCGCGTTTAGATTTACTGTGTAAAATACCTAGTATACGGTCAGAGTCTCGTACAGACGATACTTCTGGGTTGGTAGTTACAATCGCTTCATCAGCGAAGTACATGGCCATCATGGCACCGGCTTCAATACCCGCGGGAGAATCACAGACTATGTAGTCAAAGTCTTCTTTTAACTCGTTTAGAACACGTTCAACGCCTTCACGTGTCAATGCGTCTTTATCGCGTGTTTGCGATGCAGGAAGTAAAAATAACTTCTCTACACGTTTGTCTTTTATAAGTGCTTGGTTAAGGTTGGCTTCACCATTGATCACATTGACAAAGTCATACACTACGCGACGTTCACAACCCATAATAAGGTCTAAGTTTCGTAGGCCGATATCAAAATCGATGATAACAGTCTTATAGCCTTTTAATGCTAAGCCTGTACCAATTGCTGCGCTTGATGTTGTTTTACCAACACCCCCTTTACCCGAGGTAACGACAATTATTTTTGCCATGAGATTTATCCTTTAACCAAAGCTGAAATTTCTAAAGATTCATTTTTTTGTTGTATTTGAACTGCGTTACCCCAGTGTTCACCTTGCAGTGAGTCACTGATCCAGTAATTACCATTGATTGAAACGAGTTCTGCTTCTAATTTATTACAAAAAATGTATGCGTTTTCGAGCCCTTTTGCACCGGCAATTGCACGGCCGCGTAGGGTTCCATAAATATGTACATTGCCATCAGCAATTACTTCTGCACCATGGCTTACTGCGCCTAACACCACCAAATCGCGATCTTTGGCATAAACTTGTTGGCCTGAGCGAACCGCACCATTAATAATTTGTGCTGGTAAATATACGGTTTTTTCAACCACTGACGTATTAGGCTCTACTCTTGCGGGTTCAGTCTTAACGTCTTGTGAATAGTTTAAAACAGATAAACCAGCAGCTTTCGCTTGTTTGTGCTGCTCATCAGAACCATTACATACACCCACAGCATTAAAACTCATTCGTTCGATGAGTGATTTTAAGTGAACAAAATCAATAGGATTATTTTTTACTTCAATTAAATTGACAACAATGGGGGCACCCTCAAAGAATTTTGGGGCTTGGGCTATTTTTATATACAGTTGTTCTGCTAAAAGGGGGATATCAGTACTATAAAGATGTAAAACTGATAAGGTAAAAAGATTGCCCTTTAGCTCAAAAATTTGGTCCGACATAGATGCTCAACTGGATTGTCTGATTAGTGTGAAATTTTTATATAAACCTAGGCTGAACAAGGCGTTTATTGTAGTTTTCACTCTAATTTTTATAACTTATTATTATTGCCATGTTATAGTGTGTAGCACTGTTAAGCAAGATTTTATAGGGCCATAATGCTAACTGCGGTATATAAAAGTAAGAAAAAAGCAGATACTTTCTTATTTATTGAAAAAAGAGACGATTTTAGTAAAGTTCCGGAACCTTTAATGGCCATGTTTGGTCAACCACAGTATGTGATGATCATTAACTTAGCTAAGCGTACTCAATTAGGCGTAGCGGATTTAGACACTTTAAAACAGTCGCTTAGCGACCAAGGCTATTATTTACAAATTCCGCCACCAGAGGAAAACTTACTAAGTCAATTAAGAAAACAAAATGGAGCAGATAGTGATTAAAAAATTAGCAGTTGTACTGTGTGGTATCTGTTTAAGCTCATCGGTGATGGCAAAAACCCAAGCTGAGTTTCAACAATACCTTACTAATTTAAAGCAAGAGGCAATAGCTAAAGGCTACGACACTCAGTTAATTGAGCAAGCATTTGCTAGCGCTGCTTACAAAGAAAAAGTGATTTCTGCGGATAAAAATCAGCCAGAAGTAAAAGAAACACTGGAAACATATTTACCAAAACGTGTGCCGCAATGGAAAATTGATCGCGCGCGTAAATTGTATAAAGAAAACCAAGACGTTTTAGAGAAGGTTGCAAAAGACTTTGGTGTTCAAGCACGCTTTATAGTGGCTATTTGGGGCTTAGAAAGTAACTTTGGTGCTATTCAAGGTGGCCACAACGTGATTTCTTCATTGGTAACACTGGCATTTGATGGACGCCGTGAAGCGTTATACAAACGCCAATTGTGGGCAGCACTGGATATATTAAAGTCGGGGCATATCACGCTTGATAAATTTAAAGGCTCATGGGCAGGGGCAATGGGGCAAACTCAATTTATGCCAACCTCATTTAATGCCTATGCCGTTGATTATAACAATGATGGCCGCAAAGATATTTGGACAACAAAAGAAGATGCGTTTGCCTCTATTGCTAATTATTTAAAGCAAGAGGGCTGGAATGACAACTTAACTTGGGGTCGCCAAGTTCAATTACCTGCTGATTTTGATAAACAATATATATTAAAGCGCGGTACTAAAACACGTAAGCAATGGCTTGAATATTGGAACAATTCAGAGCGTTCACTCGCTGATTGGCAAGCATTGGGGGTTCGTCGTGCTGATGGCAGCGATTTACCAAATGTTGCTGTAGATGCTGCATTAGTGATGCCTGATGATGTAAACGGGCGCATGTATTTAGCATACGATAACTACAAGGTATTTATGCATTGGAATCGGTCATATTACTTTGCAACCAGCGTGGGCTATTTGTCAGACAGAATAGCTTACCCAAAAATTTAAGCTAAAGTGAATAACAAAAAAGCCGCAAATTGCGGCTTTTTTGTGGGTGAGATATCGACTAAATTTCTTTTTTAAATATTTTATCTTTTAGGTCAATGACTTTGCCAATCCCTGAACCTAGCTTCATTAGTTTGTTAAGCTGCTCCGGGGTTAAACGTTGTAATTCTGACGACCATTTAGTCACTGTTTCAAGTAGGTTATGGATTTCGCCCATTTGCTTTTGAGCATAGATTTCATCGTCGTTACTTGCTTCGTCCAGTAAATTATCTCTAAGTAAGCTCAGTGTAGGCTCAACTTCACGCTTTTTGCGCTCTTCAAATACGCGATTTGCCATATCCCAAATATCGCCTGCAGGGGCATAGTACTCTTTTCGATCCCCTGGGATATGCATTACTTTGATCAGCTGCCAAGATTGTAACTCTTTAATTCCCATGCTGACGTTGCCGCGCGAGATACTCAGTGCCTCGGCAATTTGGTTTGCTGTCATGGGGTCTTTAGTAATAATCAATAATCCACACATTTGGCCAATGGTGCGGTTAAATCCCCAGCGGCTGCCCATCTCACCACAATGCATTACAAAGGCAAAGTTTTTTTCTGATAATGTCATTGTTACAAGTTTCAAAAATAAATGAAATCTATGCTAGCACGCTGGTTAAGTATGGCAAGACTTAAGCTGGGATAAAAAACTACGTTTTACGACTAATGATTGATATAGATTAATATTTAAGCATTTATAGTGAGGTATGTTGCGGGTATGCAACATGACATTGTTGTTTAACACCCATGTTAAATAGCATAATTTTTTATAAACGATGGAATGACTATGAAAGCAGCAATAAATACAGAATACAAAGGCAAGTTAGCGATCACCGATTTACCTATCCCAGAAGTAGGTCCTAACGATGTGCTGGTAAAAATAGCCGCTTGTGGTGTGTGTCACACCGATTTACATGCGTGTCATGGTGATTGGCCAGTAAAACCAAAAATGCCATTGGTACCAGGGCATGAAGGTGTAGGCGTAATAGAAAAACTAGGCAGTAATATTAAGCACTTAGAAGTGGGCGATAGAGTAGGCGTACCATGGCTTTACAGTGCGTGTGGCCATTGTGAGTTTTGTTTAGATGGACGCGAAACCCTTTGTTTATCGCAACATAACACTGGTTACTCTATTGACGGTGGGTATGCAGAATATTGTTTAGCACATGGTGACTACATCATCAAAATACCGGAAGGTTTAGGTTTTGCTGAAGCTGCCCCGTTATTTTGTGCCGGCGTAACAACGTATAAAGCATTAAAAGTGTCTGGCGCTAAACCAGGTCAATGGGTTGCTATTGTGGGTGTGGGTGGTTTAGGGCACTTAGCGGTGCAATACGCCAAAGCAATGGGCTTTAATGTAATTGCTGTTGATACTGGCAAACAGAAAATGGCGCTAGCTAAAGAGTTAGGTGCTGATATTACACTTGATTTTAAAGAAGTGGTGCCCAGTGAAGCTATTTTTGAGCAAGTAGGTGGCGCGCATGCTGTTGTTTGTACCGCAGTATCAAAACCAGGGTTTGAACAAGCATATAAAAGTGTTCGCCGTGGGGGTAAATGTGTATTAGTTGGTTTGCCACCTGAAGATATGCCGCTGCCAATTTTTGACACCGTACTGAATGGTGTATCAGTAGTAGGTTCTATTGTAGGTACGCGTAAAGATTTACAAGAATGCCTTGAATTTGCCGCACAAGGTAAAGTAAAAGCCATCATTGAAGAGAAAAAACTTGAAGATATTAATGAAATTTTTGATGACATGCTTAAAGGTGAAATAAACGGCCGCATAGTTGTTACAATTTAATTTAATTTAATTTAATTTAATTTAATTTAATTTAATTTAATTTAATTTAATAAAATATGAATGCGCACAAACCAACTCGGTTTGTGCGCTTTTATTTAACTATAGCGTATAGCTAAAGCTTAGCTTTGCATTACGTTCTTCACCTGGCATTCCCCCTAAAAACATGGCTTTAGAGTAATAGTTTTTATTAAACAGGTTATTAATGTTTAACTGCATCTGCCAGTTATCAGCTTTATAGCTAACGGCAGCATCATATACGGTATAAGCGGGTACGTAGCCATTATCAATACCGAATGAACTTGAGTTAGTACTGCGTTTATCAACAAATGTTAAGCCTGCGCTTAAATCTACTGCGTGAGGTAATTCAAACAACGCCGCTGAGTAAGTAACCCATGAACTTGCCGTTACATAAGGCACCCCTTTTTGGCGGGTATCAAAACTTGAGCTGTTTGGGTTAGTTTTATCGCGGGCGTCTTGATAAACACCGTTAATATTAACTTTCCATTGATCGTTCAAATACGCATTTAAATCAATTTCTACACCTTTTGTTTGTTCTTCGCCATCAAAAAAGCTCTCTACTACGTTAGGTGCTGACACACCGGCTTCATAAAGAGGGTTGGCGTATTCTAAATTAGTGCGGGCACTTTCAAATACCACAATAGATGCCAGTAATTGGTCATCAAATGCCTTAAATCGAAAGCCTAAATCGTTACTCACTGATTCTGAGTCTTCTCTATCAGCTTCATTACCAGCAACAGAGCCAAGAACACTGTAAGCAGTGCGTCCTTTTGAGTGATTTAAAAACAAAGCCATATCAGCGTTTACTTGATAAGTAGCACCTAAGTTATATGTTAAACCATTGTCTGATGTGTTTGCTTCAGGCGTTGGATTTGCGCGGCTTTGGCTATAACGTGGATCAACTCCAAAGTGCTCGTAACTTTGTTTAATACGATTGTGAGCAACCCCAATACGAGTGGTGATTTTGTCATTAATATAAGCAACATGCTGAAGGCCTACGCCCCAAGCTTGTACTTTTTTATTGTAATCACTGGTTTTAAGCGGATCATAATCAGCAAATTCACCTGTCGGCCAATTTGGTTGACGCATATCAAAAATGTACGGTAGTGCACCTTGGTAAATCACTTCTCCGGCTTTGTTTTTAATGACTTTATCGGCATCGTAAATAGAGTACTGTTTAAAACGAATATCACGATCTTCATAGTTGGCATTAACTAGTAGTTCGTTTTCAATGTTACCAAGCATAAAGTCATAACGTAAATCTAAGAAGTATTGCCATGATTTTTCATCCGCTTCTACTTGACGATACTCTTGGCGTCTGGCTGCAAAAGGGTGTAATACATTATCTACAACTAACGGTGCACGTGGGTCTTGGTTAATTACACCGCGTCGGTTCCAGTACACATAATTATAAGCACCTGTTTGGCGAGCAAAGCTTGAGGTGTAATTACGATACTGTAGCTGTTGATTAACAAATAAATTATCACTAATGTAATAGTTATGCGCTAATTTAAAACGCAACTCTTCACCTTCGTTATCCTTTGCCATCGGTGATATTATGCCATTGGTACCAAAGTTAAAGGGTGTCAGGCCATCGTTATTTGCCAACGAATTAGCCAGTTCATTTCGTTGTGCTTCACTCAATTGTATGCCATTTGCTGTAGGGTCATTAACTAAATCGGCGCCTGATACTTCTCCAGCGGTTAAACCGTTAACCGATTCACTATTAAAAATACGAATAGGGTGGCCAATAGAATCCACTGCAATAGCATCTTTAACATATGCCCCAGACAATACAAAAGATTGCTGGTCATTAAGCACATATTTTAAAGACGAATAAATTTCATCGCGCTGCTCTTTTAAATCACGAAAGCCATCGCTAGAGGCGGTTTTGGCCATTACCCGATAAGCTAAATCATCGGTTATTGCATTGGTGCTATCGAGTGCAAGTGAATAACTATCCCACTGACCGATATCTATTTCTAGCGTATGTTGCTCGTTAAATTGGGGTTTCTTTTCAATGAGATTGATCACACCACCGGCGCTACCCATACCATATAAGCCAGTTGCAGGGCCCTTTAATACTTCGATCGATTCAACATTGGTTAAAGAACGAGTAGGGTTAAATGTATTGCCTAAGCCTGCGCCGCCATACATGCCATCATAAGTGTAATTAGCGCCCAAGCCACGAATAACTAAGTTATCACCAATGCCATAGTTATTCCCCGCTTGAGTTAAGCCACTCACATTGCGGATCACATCCTGAAGACTATCAATACCTTGTGATTCAATCAGCGCTTTATCAACAATGACCACGGGTGCAGGGGTTTCCATAAGTGACATATCTGATTTAGTGGCTAAACCTGAACTCATCACCACTCGGTTTTGTTGCTCGTAAACGCTAATTCTTTCAATATCTGAATTAACTTGTGACTCGCTTGCTATTGCTAAATTTGCGTTTAAAAACGCTAAAGAGAGGAGAGAGTATTGAAATCTTTTCATAAACTGATAACCATTCGCATTTGTTAATTTGCGCGAATGATAATGGTTATCATTTTAAAGTTAAATAAAAAGTTCATTTTTTTTGTTATTTATGAGTTATTTGCTTGCTTATTGAGCATGGCGTTCTAAAAACAAGCAAATTAAAGTCGTGAACGGGATATAGCACGAGTAAGTTGGCCTAACTAAGAGAGAATTTTAATAAAGTATTGACGATTAAATGGGCAGTTTAGCTACATTCGCTAAAAGAGTGTTAAGGTTGAGCTAAGCTCAACCTTATAAAGATGTATTGGGTTTATTGCTTGTAAACGACACCGGCTTTCATTACAAAAGGAATACGCTCTAGCGTAGAAATGTTTTTCAGTGGATTCGCTTCTACCGCTATAATATCAGCTGCAAAACCGGTTTTAATTTGACCCAGCTGTTTATCAGCCTTTAATAATTTAGCACTGTTAATGGTTGCGGCTTGAATTGCTTGTAATTCACTCATACCAAATTCAACCATACGGGAAAACTGTTTAGCATTATCACCATGCGGATAAATAGCTGCGTCGGTACCAAACACCATATTGACACCCGCCTCAACAGCGCGTTTAAAACTATCGCGTTGTTTTTTTGATACAAGGCGTTCTTTATTTAGGTTTTCTTCATCAACGCCATTTTGCTCACCAAAGCTCAGCGTATATTCGGTATTATAAATATCCATCGATAACCAAGTACCGTACTCTTTTGCAAGCGCAATCGCTTCATCGTCTAAAAAGCTAGCATGCTCAACACTATCTACACCGGCTTTAATGGCCGTTTTAATGCCGTTAGTTCCATGTGCGTGAGCGGCAACAGGTAATTCACGCATGTGTGCTTCATCAACTATGGCTTTCATTTCTTCAAAGGCGTATTGCTGTATGCCTACTTTTGTTCCTTTAGAAAATACCCCACCCGTGGCGCAGAGTTTGATTGCATTGGCGCCATATTTAATATTTTCACGCACTTTAATACGCACAGCCCACGGGCCATCCGCAACGCCGGTGGCAGTATATTTCATCTCTGGAGGTAAGCGATTATTATCGCAGTGCCCACCAGTAATGCTCAATGAAGGGCCAGCAGCCCAAATGCGTGGACCGATAATATCGCCTGCATTAATACCGTCTCGTACCGCAATAATACTGTAGCCTTCAGCACCTAAGTTACGTACTGTGGTAAAGCCTGCTTGTAAGGTTTGCTTAGCAAAATAGCTGGCTTTAATGGCCATACGCGGAACTGATTGGCCTAAACGCTCACTACGAGACACGGTTGGATCGCTGGTTAAATGCACATGCATGTCCATTAATCCTGGCATTAGGGTGAGTGTGGGTAGGTTTATTAGTTCATCATTACTGCTAAGCTTGGGCTTTTTATTAAATTGAATTTGGCTTATATATAGGTTGTGGCTAGTGTACTTGCGCTGGTTAAGCTCAGAAATGCGATTGATGCAGTCAGTAAATGTTTTTTCATGGTTTAATCATTATAATTATTTTCATTCATTTGAATGTAGCAACCATAAGCTACTGAGTAAATAATATAGCGACGAACAGCACTCACCTCAATTGCTTTATTTAAGCCATTTAAAACCGCATAATTGGCGGGTAAAAACTAACAAGGGAATTTATGAAAGTTATTAAAATAGCACTGGTTGCCAGTAGCGTTATGTTTGCCTTAAGTGGTTGTATGAGCACCAGCTCGCAATTAAACACAAATCAGTCAGTCGCAACTGTCATAAGCGAATTATCAGCCGAGCAGCAATTAGATGTGCTCGTTGCTCAGTACTACGACGAATCATTGAATTTTAATCCATTAAGCGCTACCTATAATGGCCGCCATGAATTTGATGATCAATTTTTGCCTGAGATATCGCAGCTTAATCGCGATAAAAAAGCCGCATTTTATAAAAAATATCAACAACGCTTAACGCTGATTGATCAATCCCAACTCACCGGTCAGGCGCTGCTCAACTTTGAAGTGTTATCGCGCGATTTAGCTCTTAAACTTGAGGGTATGCAATATAAAGATTATTTGTTACCGATAAATCAAATGTCGGGTGCGCATAATACCTTCGCCGGATTTGGTTCAGGGCAAAGTGCTCAGCCTTTTAATACCGTTGCCGACTACGAAAAATTTATCAAGCGTGCCGAAGGTTTCGTTAAATGGCTTGCAAGTGTTGAACAATCGATGGCGCAAGGTGTTAAACAAGGTGTGGTATTGCCTATGCCATTAGCAAAAAAAATACTCCCGCAATTTAAAGTGCATGTTGTTACAAGCGCTGAAGATTCTCTTTTTTACTCGCCTATTAAAGCCATTCCCGATTCATTTTCAGCTGATGAAAAGCAACAGCTAAAAGCGCAGTATAAAACACTGATTTTAGATAAATTAGTACCTGCTTATCAGCGTATGAGCGACTTTTTAGCCAACAATTACATACCTCATGCTCGCGATTCTGTTGGTTATGCTGATTTACCTAACGGTAAAGCGTGGTACGAATACCAAATAAAGAAAAACACCACGTTAAGCTTATCTGCTGATGAAATTCATGAGATTGGCTTAAGTGAAGTGGCTCGAATTTTAAGTGAAATGAAAACGGTTAAAAACACTGTTGGATTTGAAGGCGATTTATCGGCCTTTTTTAATCACTTACGCGACTCAGATGAGTTTTATTACAAAACGGCTGATGAGTTAATTGCCGCCTATGAACAAATTAAAGCAAAAATAGACGCTCGCTTACCAAAGCTATTTAATATTGAGCCTAAGGCACCTTATGTTGTAAAAGCTGTTGAAGCCTATCGAGCCCAATCGGCTGCGGGAGCGTCGTATGCGGGGCCCGCTCCTGATGGCTCGCGCCCAGGCATATTTTATATCAATACTTATAACTTAAAAGCACAACCTAAGTTTTTACTCGAAACGCTGTCTATTCATGAAGCCGCTCCAGGTCATCACTTTCAAATTGCACTGCAACAAGAAGTGGAAAGCTTGCCCGATTTTCGTAAATTTGGCGGCTACACGGTGTTTGCTGAGGGCTGGGCATTATACGCAGAAAGCTTAGGCAAAGAGCTTGGCTTATTTACCGATCCGTATATGTGGTATGGGCGTCTTAACGATGAGCAGCTAAGAGCTATGCGTTTAGTGCTTGATACAGGCTTTCATGCTAAAGGTTGGACACGTCAACAAGGTATTGACTACATGTTAGCAAATTCCTCAATGGCAAAAAGTGATGTTATTGCTGAAGTGGAGCGTTATATTGCATGGCCAGGGCAAGCATTATCGTACAAATTGGGCGAGTTTAAAATTAAACAGCTCAGAGATTTCGCCCACCAGCAATTAGGTGAGCAATTTGATATTAAAGCGTTTCATACGCAAATATTAATAGATGGCGCATTACCTATGCCTATTCTTGAGCAAAAAATTAAACGTTGGGTTAAGTCTCAGCAGTAATAAAATCGCGCGAAGCCATACTGTTATTAGGGATTGGCTTTGCGCGTTTTGCTGCAATACGTTAGAATGCGCGCTCTTAAAAGGGGCGAGAACACCATGTTTGATCAACAATTAGCAAATACCCAATTTTGGCTTAGTAAAAGTCTCAATGAAATGAACCAACAAGAATGGGAAGCCATTTGTGATGGATGTGGAAAGTGTTGTTTAAACACCTTTATTGACAGTGAAGACGAAGATGACTTTACTGCCACCGACCAGTTAAGAGAAGGCGAACAACTTATATTCACTAATATTGTTTGCCAATACCTTGATAACAATACCTGTGGCTGTAGTGAATACGAAAACCGCCAAACCTTAGTCCCTTCGTGCGTTAAGCTTACTAAAGAAAACCTAAAAGACATCTTTTTTATGCCACAAAGCTGCAGCTATCGCCGACTTCATGAAGGGCGTGGTTTAGCAACGTGGCATCCGTTACTTAATAACGGCGATAAAACTAAAATGCACGAGCTAAACATTTCTGTTAAAGACAAAACAGTAAAAGATTGTGATGTAAAATTAGAAGATTTTGACTTGTATATTGCCGAGTGGCCAACTAAGGATTGCAACGAGTGAGTAAGCTACAAGCAAGTATTGGTTTAATTAACCCAAAAAGCCCGACCAACGTGGGCGGGGTGTTACGTGCAGCAGGTTGTTATGACGCAAAGCAGGTGTTTTTTACTGGCAACCGTTATCTAAACGCACAAAAGTTTCATACTGATACTAAAAACGTGGTGCAACGTATTCCATTAACCGCCACCGACAATTTAGCTTCAATTAAGCCTCAAGGCGCTAAAGTAGTGGTAATAGAGTTAATAGAAGGTGCTACACCCTTGCCTGAGTTTACCCACCCTGAGAACGCATTTTATGTATTTGGTCCAGAAGACGGCTCTGTGCCTAAAGATGTTTTAAAATGGTGCGACGAAGTGGTGTATATCCCTACTATTGGCTGTATGAATTTAGCGGCAACCTGTAATGTTGTTCTTTATGACCGACTCGCGAAATTGGGCGGAATTCAAAGCAGCGATGAAACCATTATTTCCTCACGCGATACTAATAATAAAATGAAATGGCAAAAACAACCTTAATCTATAAACAATTTAAGCGTGAACAGGACGAGGAAGCTTTGCTCGGTTTTTAATTCTTCTTATATAGATGTATGCCAGTAGAATAACCTAGGTGCATTTATCTAGCCCACTAGGTTACAACTTCGCGCCGCGATTAAATTGCCCCCTAGTTTGAAAAAGCATTAATCCGCAATGGTCAACAGACCCAGTTAAATGTAAAAAAAAGTAACTGATTAACTTGAAAAATAAGCAGTTCGTCTTTTTTTAACTCTATAAATGTAAAAGTATGTAATTATAATGAAAAAATTATAACTACGAGGTTTACATTTTATGCACCGAGTATGCTACTTGTTTCGCTGCTGTTGGCTAATGTTACTAAGCATTTCGTTAACAGGCTGCTACTCAAAGCCTGCAGCTTTAGATCCGCAAGTAGCAAGCACCGGTGAGACGTTATCTGCGATAGCCCAAACCACAGATGTTATTTTTTACGATTTACAGTTAACAGTCCTTCCCAGCAACAAACAGATTTCCGGCACAGGTAAAACCATGTTTCGAGTGCTGAAACAAACGCAGCAAGTCGAACTCAAGCTCGATAGCCGGTTCTCTATAGAACACGTCACTGTTGCTAAGCAAGCAGCTAATTTTAGCCATCAGCATGGCGTTATTATTATTGATTTGTATGAAACTAAATACCCAGGTGAAGTTGTTGAAGTTGCCATTAGCTATTCGGGGCATCCCCATGAAGCTATTAACCCTCCGTGGAGTGGTGGCTTTGTATTTAGTCATACGGCACAAGGTGAGCCTTGGATAGCGACGGCAGTACAAGGCGAGGGCTGTGATTTATTTTGGCCTTGTAAAGATCACTTTAGCGATAAAGCCGACAGTATGCGTATTCGCGTCACAGTGCCAACGGGTTTAAGTGTTGCTAGTAATGGTGTGCTTAAAAAAATAATGCCATTAAAAAATAACACAACTGAATTTGATTGGTTTTTATCTGAGCCTGCCAGTGATTACAATATTGCATTAAATATTGGCCCCTTCGAACGTATTCAACAACACTATAAAAGTATTAATGGTACGCAGGTACCTGTTGAGTTTTGGGCTCTACCTGAAAACAGTCACAAAGCCCTTAAGCTACTCAAAGATGATGTGTATCAACAGCTCGCATTTTTTGAATCTGTATTAGGGCCTTACCCTTGGGGAATGCAAAAATTAGGCTTTGTAGAAACACCGCATCTGGGTATGGAACATCAAACAATTAACGCTTATGGTAAAGGGTATACCCGCGATCCAAGTGGTTATGACTGGCTTATTCAGCACGAATTGGCTCATGAGTGGTTTGGTAATTTAATGACTCATGAAAAGCTCAATGATGCATGGTTACACGAAGGTTTTGGTTTTTATATGCAGCCAGCTTATAGCTTATTTAAATTTGGTGAGGCTGCCTATAACCACGCCATGTACACCGCGTATTTAGGATTAAAGAACTGCCAGCCGATTGTAAAACAAGGGAAAGTTACTTCTAAAGAAGCGTTTAATGCAGATATTTATGGTAAAGGTGGATGGACGCTGCATACCTTGCGCTGGCTAATTGGAGACGAGTTATTTTGGCAAGCTGCCCGAGAGTTAGTATATGGTCAAACGCAAACAGCTAATTTGAGTTACCCAATCGAGTCGCGTTATCGCAGTAGCCAAGAGTTTATTGATATTATTAATCGGATCACGGGCGATGATTATACGTGGTTATTTGATGTGTATCTAAAGCAAGCCGCGTTACCAAGTTTAACCATGGAGCGTACCAATACAGTCGCTTATTTAAGCTGGAGTAACAGCGAAAAAGATGGCACAGCGTTTAAAATGCCGGTTCCTATTTCTATAAACGGGAAGTTGACAACTCACACTCCAGTGGATGGACTCATTACTATCAATGCTAACAAAAGTGACATTATCGTTATCGATCCACAGATGAAGGTTCTGCGACAGTTACCTATAATTAGTCAATGCCAGCAACAAAGCTAAGCTTATATAGATTAAATTACAACTTGTTATAAGTTTAAGATTTAACCAAATACCGTTCTTTTTGGATTTTAAATCTCATTATTTATTATTATTTTTAATTATTAACCTCGCCTGAACAATATTTGCTAAGACTTTCAGTTAAAAATTTGTTAAAAAGGCAGTGGTAATAATGATTAATTCTTAAGGTACTTATGTTTAGCTCGCTAAAATTCACCTCCAAAATCACTATCGCTGCGTCATTAGTGTTAGTTTTAGTGTTAGGTGTTTTCACTATTAATAACTATTTTTCAATGCGTCATCAAACTCAAGAGCAATTGTCGCTGGTGCTAGAGCAAAACTCAGAATCGGTTTCTAAAAACATCGCAAGTTGGCTCAATAATAAATTGGCGATTGTGATCTCTATCGCAAAAACATATCAAGATAACGATACGAAGTCTTTAACGCTTTCGCAATTAAATACCGCTGAGCTTGCCGGGGATTTTAAAAATACCTACATAGGTAAATCATCGGGGACATTTATTTTAAATGATCAAAGTGTTGTGCTCCCCAGCGATTTTGATGCTACAAGTCGCCCTTGGTATAAATTAGTAGAAAATAAAACAACAACGGCTTTTACAACCCCTTATATTGATGTGACCACCAACGAACTGACAATTTCAGCCGTTGCGCCTATTAATAGTAATGGTCAATTTAAAGGGGTAGCGGGAGCAGATATTGATATGCAAACCATCGCTGAAATTATTGGCGATATTGATTTCTTGGGACTCGGTTATGGCTTCTTACTTGATAATAAAGGGCAAATATTAAGTCACCCTGATAGTAAATTAAATTCAAAAAAAGTCGCAGATTTGATTGGTAAAAATGTACCGTTAGCAAGAGAGTTTACAGAGTATCAAGTAGCGGGTGAAACCTCGCTGGTATCCTTTACTAAGATTCGTGGTATTGAAAATGTTGATTGGTATCTGGGTGTTGTAGTCAATAAAGATAAAGCGTATTCAAGTGTTTCTTCGTTTGGTCAAAAGGCAATTGTCTTTTTAATTATAGGTATTTTAGTGATTGTTGCATCACTGGAGTTTTTACTGCGTTATTTAATGCGACCTATGTATCGTCTTAATGATGCTATTAGAGATATAGCACAAGGTGAAGGCGATTTAACTTGTCGACTCAGTGTTGAGAACGATGACGAGTTTGGTCAGTTAAGTAATTCATTTAATATTTTTATAGAAAAAATTCAAAATTCAATTGTTCAAGTTAAGTCTTCGACACAGTTGCTAGAAACCGCGGTTGCTAAACTGGTGACGCAAACAGATTCAACATTAACTATGTATGATGACCAAAGTGAACGTACTAACAGTGTGGCATCGGCAATTAATCAGTTTTCTGCTACCGCAACAGAAATTTCAAGCAGTGCAAGTAATGCCTCAACCCTTGCTAAAGATGCCGATCAATATTGCGCTAAAAATCAGCAAACATTGACTAATAACGTATCGAGTATCCATCAGCTATCGCAAAATATAGAGCTCGCACAAGAAACGATTAATAGTTTAGACTCGCATACCGCCAACATCGGTAATGTTCTAGCGGTAATAAAAGGAGTAAGTGAACAAACTAACTTGCTTGCTTTAAATGCGGCAATAGAAGCGGCACGTGCTGGTGAAGCTGGAAGAGGGTTTGCCGTTGTTGCCGATGAAGTAAGACAATTAGCACAACGAACTCAGCAATCAACCCAAGAAATTGAAAATACGGTGATTGAACTGCAAAAAGGTTCAAGCTCTGCCGTTGAGCTGATGAAAACCAGTTTAGAAGAAAGTGAAAAAAGTGTTCAGCAAGCGGATGCTGTCGGCGATGTAATGAAACAAATAATTAGTGCGATAAAACAAATAACGGATGCTAATCATAGTGTCGCTAATGCTACTGATGAGCAAAACCAAGTTGTTAAATCATTACACTCAGATATTCATGTTATTAGTGACCTATCTACGCAAGGTCAATCTAACTTGAACCTTACATTAGAAGAGTGCACCAAGCTTAAGCATCAATTTAGTGACTTAGAGCGGATGGTTAAAAAATTCAAAGTATGATCAATAAAACAAAAATAAATAAACCTAACTGGCTTAGTTTAATTAATATTGACAGTGTTTATAGCTTTGATAGACAGCGCCAAGTGTTTTCGTTATTTACCATGATAACGATTGCCTTGGTGTTAATTACTTATTTAGTGATTACAAACCATGGTGTTTATGCGCCCATGTTAACTGTCGCGTTAGTTTCAGTAAATGTAACCATTGTAGGGTGTATTGTTTATTTTATAAAAACCAAACAGCTTAATGCTATCGCGCTAATTACTTTGATGATTGTATTTTTGATGTGTTTAGCATTGGTATACACCGGCGGTAAAGAAAACACCGCCTTATATTGGCTAATGTTTTATCCTGTTGCCGCATTTGCCATTCTCGGCGTAAAATTTGGAGCTTGGTTGAGTGGTAGCATGTTATTGAGTTGTGCTGCACTACTTTATGGGCCAGACATAGGCCAAGTCGCTTATGGCGTGGTAGAAAAAACCCGCTTTATTGCTGCGTTTTCATTAGTGCTGGTTTTTTCTTTTATCGGTGAGTATTTTCGTCACCGTAGCCACCTTGCCATTGCCGATGTAACTTTAGAGCAAAAACAATACGCGTATACCGATCAGCTTACAGGGGCGCCTAATCGTCGTTTTATTACATCACATTTTTTAAAGCTTGCTGCTGCAAGGCCAGCGCATTATTTGCCGCTGTCTATTTTACTTATTGATTTAGATAACTTTAAAGAATTAAACGACACCTATGGTCATGACTTTGGCGATACCGTACTAATAGAGTTTACAAAATTATTAGAGTCGCAATTTTCTGCAACCGCCCTTAAAGCCCGTTATGGTGGCGAAGAATTTGTGGTTATTTTACCGCAGATGACCACCATAGAAGCCAGTATTTTGGCTAATCGCTTTAGAGAATGCGTGCAACATCATGTAATATTAACTGATAAACAACAACGAGTATCGTTAACCTGCAGCATTGGTATTGCACAAGCTAATCATGTTGATGACTACGATAGTGCATTAAAACAAGCCGATGAGTATTTATATCAGGCAAAATCACAAGGACGCAATAAAGTCATATTTGCGCATGGCGAGCATGTCAGTCAATAAGCTTATTTATGTGCACGATCCTATGTGTAGCTGGTGCTGGGGATATAAACCTACTTGGCAAAAACTCGAATCTGCTTTAGCAAATATACTGCCTATAGAATATAGAGTCGGCGGTTTAGCGGCTGATAGTGACCAGCCAATGAGTGCCGATATGCAGTTGCAACTACAAGGCATATGGCAAAACATTAGCAACCAATTAGGCACTGAGTTTAATTTTAATTTTTGGCGAGAATGCCAACCGCGCCGTTCTACTTATCCCTCCTGCAGAGCGGCTGTAATTGCTCGTAGCTTTAACAAAGAGCCACAGATGATTGACGCTATTCAACAAGCGTATTATTTAAAGGCGCAAAATCCATCGGATGAATACGTGCTTATTAAACTATGCGAAAAAATTGGTTTAGATCCCTGTTTATTTACTCAGCAGTTACACTCGAACGAACTTAAGCGTCGCTTTGATGATGAGCTTAATTATGTTCGCAGTTTACCTATTCAAGGTTTTCCGTCTTTAGTATTAATACACAATAATCGCGCTTACCCTATTGCTATTAACTACACAGATTGGCGACAAACCCTAACTGAAATACAATCTTACTTGTAAACTTTAGTCCCCAAAAATCCCCTCAGCACTTTCAACTCGGCTACTAAGGCTAATTTATTACCACTGTCATAAAAGCGACTTTTTTACGCAACACGCTTGTCATTTTTAAGCTATACACTTTCGCTCATTGAAACCATCTCGCTTTAAATTGTTTTTTTGTAAACGAGCTAAAGCGATTAATAAACACTAGCAAATCCGCTAATTAACGAGCAAAGGTGTATACGATGAAAGGCGTTAAACCATTAATTTTAGCTGGTATTGTAGCCGCAAGTGCAGCAGTCCACGCCAATGATTTAAACACGGTAATTGATAAAAGCAGCGAAATTAATAATTTAGCTGCGCAATCACAAACAAAAATAGACAAGATTGCAGATTCAATGCAAGGGCGTTTGCAGCAATTTAAAACCCTAAATAAAGAAATAGATGGTTTAGCCGTTTATAACGCACAGCTAACAAAACAATTAAATAATCAAATAGAAGAGATGGAGTCGCTTAATTTATCAATGGATCAGGTATCGATTATTGAGCGCCAAATAACACCTTTAATGCTTCGCATGATCACCGGGCTTGAACAGTTTGTTGCCTTAGATGTGCCGTTTTTAAAGCAAGAACGCAAGCAGCGTCTTGAATCATTAAATGCAATGATGGAACGCGCTGATATTTCATCGAGTGAAAAATTTCGTCGTGTGTTAGAAGCTTATCAAGTTGAGGTTGATTACGGTCGCACTATTGAAGCGTATACCGCATTGCTTGATGTGGAAAACAAAGAACGTGAAGTCGACTTTCTACGCATTGGTCGTTTAGAGCTCATTTACCTTACGCGCGATGGCAAACAAGCAGGTAGTTGGGATCAACAGTCACAGTCGTTTGTTGCTCTGCCTGATTCAACCATTAGCCAAATTAATAAAGGGCTTCGCATTGCTCGCAAACAACTAGCCCCCGATATGTTAACACTGCCAATTCATGCTGCAGAATAAGAGGTTTACCATGAAATTATTAACGAAAATGACAAAAATGGCCGTGTTTGCAGCCAGCTTAGGTTTTTCAGGTGTGATGTGCGCTGCTGAGCCAATGAATTTAGATGCCTTATTAAAAACCTTAGAGCAGGGTAAATCAGCGCAATCAGCGCAAAATAAACAACGCGAACAAGAATTTGTAGCACGTCAAAATGAACAAGTGCAAATGCTTAAAAACACTCAAGCTAAACGTAACCAAATGCTTAGCGAGTCAGAGCGTTTAGAGACGCAGTTTGAAGAAAACGAAATTAAACTGGCTAATTTGACCGATACTTTATCAAAGCGTATGGGTTCATTAAAAGAGCTATTTGGTGTGCTACAACAAGTTGCTGGTGATTCAAGCAATAAGTTTGCAACTTCTGTGGTATCGGCACAGTTACCTGGACGTAGTACTTTTATGGATGAATTGGCGCAAAAAATGGGGTCTACCTCAAAGCTTGCGTCTATTGAAGATATCGAAAAAGTCTGGTTTGAGCTACAACGCGAAATGACCGAACAAGGAAAAGTAAGCCGCTTCAATACAGATGTAATTGTTGACGGTGGCAATAAAGTACAAAAAGAAGTGGTACGTGTGGGTGCATTTAACCTGATAAGTGACGGTCAGTACCTAGAGTATACACCTTCTACCAATACCATCAGTCAACTTACTCGCCAACCAAGCAGCCGCTTTACCGCGACCGCGGCTGATTTGCAACAAGCAAACACCGGTGTGGTGCCGTTTGCGCTTGACCCAACAGGTGGTTCAATTTTAGGTTTATTAGTACAAGCCCCTGATACCAGCGAGCAAGTCCATCAAGGTGGTGCTGTTGGTTACGTTATTTTAGGCGTTGGTTTATTAGCATTATTAATTGCGTTAGAGCGTTTTGTATCGCTCATGCTGATGGGTGGAAAAATCCGTCGTCAATTAAAAGACGATACAGCCCGTGATGACAACCCGCTAGGGCGCGTCATGAAAGTGAAAGATCAATACCCTAATGTGGCGTACGACACGCTTGAACTTAAGTTAAGCGAAGCCATTTTACGCGAAATGCCAAAAATCACCCGTAATTTAACGCTTATTAAAATTATCTCTGTGGTAGCGCCACTGCTGGGGTTACTCGGTACGGTAACCGGGATGATCAATACCTTCCAAGCAATTACTTTATTCGGTACTGGCGACCCTAAACTAATGGCAGGCGGTATTTCGCAAGCCTTGGTTACTACGGTATTAGGCCTTGTGGTTGCCATTCCAACGGTGTTTTTATACACCTTATTGAATACCCGCTCAAAAGGTTTACTGCTTATTTTACAAGAACAAAGTGCGGGTATTATTGCCGAGCGAAGCGAGAAAGGAGCTTAAACCATGGTGCTATTGATTGATTCAATCAATGCTATCCGTGATTTTCTCGACACGGGAGGCCAAGTTCTCTTGGTCATTGCCGTGTTAATTTTCGCGATGTGGTTATTGATACTCGAGCGATTTATGTACTTTTTTAATGGCTATCGACACTACAAAAAAGACGTTAAAAATACGTGGAAAACCCGCAGTGAACGCAACAGCTGGAACGCAGAGCAAATACGTCAAGCCATGGTGTCACGCGCCAGTATGCGATTAAACGCAAACTTACCGCTGATTAATGTAATGGTAGCGCTGTGTCCACTATTAGGATTGCTTGGCACAGTTACAGGGATGATAGAAGTCTTCGATGTAATGGCCATTACAGGTACTGGCAGCGCACGCTCTATGGCATCGGGTGTGTCAAAAGCAACCATACCGACAATGGCAGGAATGGTCGGTGCGTTATCTGGGGTGTTTGCCTCAACCTATTTACAGCGTAAAGCAAAGCGTGAAGTTGAATTGTTGCAAGACACTATGGTGTTAGACCACTAAATAATTATTGAAAAGCGGTGTACATAATCACCGCTTATTCTAGGAGAAGTAAAATGAGAGCCCCATTAGGTAATTTATTCCAAGAAGATGAAGCAGAAGAAATAAACATGACTCCTATGCTGGATGTTGTATTTATTATGCTTATTTTCTTTATTGTTACAGCCTCGTTTGTAAAAGAAGCCGGTATTGATGTAAACCGACCAGAAGCGGCAACTGCGGTTAAAAAAGAGCGGGCTAACATATTAGTGGCTATATCAGATCAAGGTGAAATTTGGATCAATAAACGTCAAATAGATGTACGTGCCGTACAGGCCAATATTGAACGCTTAAAAGCTGAAAACCCACAAGGCAGTGTAGTTATTCAGGCCGATAAAAAAGCCACTACAGAAACCTTGATAAAAGTGATGGATGCCTCGCGTGCAGCGGGTGTATTTGATGTTTCAATAGCGGCTCAAGAAGGGTAACGAGTGATGCGTTATGTACTTGCGTTAATTATAGCGGGTGTGGTCACCTTTATGCTGTTTTTAGGCATGCAGGCATTGATCACCGGTGGCGAGGGCGCCATGACGGAGCCTGCCAAAGGGAATGTGTTAGATTTTGTCCGTTTGAAAAAAGAAGAAACGGTACAAAAAAAGGAGCGTAAACCACAAAAGCCACCAACACCTAAAGAACCACCTCCGCCAATGGAATCGCCACAAATGCAAAGTAGCGATAACAATACTGCTAGCAACAACTTTGATTTTGCTGCCAATGTCGATGCTGATGTAAACCTAGCGGGTGGATTAGCGTTAGAAACTAGTGATGGTGAGTATTTACCCATAGTAAAAGTGGCACCAGTATACCCAAGGCGTGCGTTATCGCGTGGTATTGAAGGGTATGTCATTGTTGAATTTACAGTTACAAAGCAAGGTACGGTTAAAGAGCCGCAAGTTATTAAAGCCGAGCCAGAGTCATTGTTTGACAGAGCAGCGATGGATGCGGCCCTTAAGTTTAAATATAAACCGCGCGTTGTTAATGGCGAAGCTGTTGAAGTAGCCGGTGTGCAAAATAAAATTTCTTTCCAAATTAATGGTTAATTCTGTTAAGTAAGCAAAGAGTGAATGTGAGGCAATTATGAAATTAAAACTAACAACCAAGCTATTGAAACTTAGCATGTTGTGCACAGTTGCAATCAGTGCCAGCGTTGTTACACCAAGTGCATTGAGTGTATTTCCGGGTGTAAATTTGGCGACAGTACAGGCCGCTGAACAGCAGAAAACAACACGAGTGCCCGCACTTCGTGAAAAGGTATACAGCCAATTAGCTCGCGCCCAAAAACTTGCGGATGATGGCGATAGCAAAGCGGGTTTGGACGCGCTTGATAGCATACAAGCGCGTTCATCAAGTATGAACTCTTATGAAATTGCGATGATGCATAACTTTTATGGGTTTATTTATTACAATGAAAACGACCTTGTAAAAGCAATTGCTTCATTTGAAAAAGTGATTGCCGAAGATGGCATTCCAGAAACACTGCGTTTGAGTACAACATTCAGTTTAGCGCAGCTTGCAATGGCTAACAGCGACTACAAAAAGGTGATTGCATTTTTAGACAAATGGGATGCCATTAATACAAAGCCTAAAACTGATGCGTATTATTTATTAAGAGCGCAAACCTACTATCAATTAAAAGACTATGCGCAAGGCCTGAGTTACATTACCCAAGCCATTAACTTAAGTGATAGCGAAGGCAAAGTACCAAAAGAAAACTGGCTGGTACTCCAACGCGCTATGTATTACTCACTTAACCAAACCGATAAAGTAGTCAGCGTACTAGAGCGTATGGTAAAGCTATACAACAAACCTGAATATTGGGTGCAATTAGCCGGTATGTACGGTGAAACTGGGCAAGAAAAACAGCAGCTTAGTGTTTTAGAGGCGGCTTATCAGCAAGGATTTTTAACCTCTAAATCTGATCTAAGGCAGCTTGCGCAGGTATATTTATATAATCAGCTTGCTTACAAAGCGGCCAATGTAATGAGTAAAGCAATAGAGCAGGGCATTGCTGAACCCACTGCTAAAAATTATGCCTTTGTAGCTGAGGCCATGGTACAAGCTAAAGAAGATGCTAAGTCGATTAGTTACTTTACCAAAGCTGCAGAGCGTTCAGAACATGGTAAGTACGATCAGCGTCTAGCTGAAGTGTATGTAAACACAGAACAGTATGACGAAGCTGCCGATGCAGCGCGAATGGCGCTGGATAAAGGCGGCCTTGATTTTGAATCAAATGCGTTTGTTGCTTTAGGGATGGCACAATACAATTTACAAAACTTTGATGCGTCTATCCTTGCGTTTGAACAAGCCGAAAAACACAAAAAGTCGCAACGTTTAGCCCAGCAATGGATCAAATATGTAAAACGCGAAAAAGTGCATGCGCAAACATTAAAAACAGCACTGCTTTAATTTTTATAGTGCGATTATTAGTTCTTAATTGACGCACTAAACACCACTTCATAATTGCACTACTCAAACCACATTCACGTTCAGTTAGTGTGGTTTTTTTTGCCTGCCTTTTTAAAGCAACCAATTGATTTTTAATTAATTAACATTGTCATTTTATGTTTATTAAAGTGTAACTTCATTGTCATAACACTCCCGTATTGTACTTCGTATTCGATAACTCAAGTGACCTTAATGCATGAGTATCGTGCCTTAAAGTGACTTAAGTTATTACTTAAAGCGCTAACACAATAATTAAATACTTTTACGGAGTGAACAATGAAATTATCTGGCTTATTCAAAATCAGCTTAGTGGCTACAGCAATGACACTTGCTGGTTGTGGTGGTGATATAGAAATTACACCAACCGTTAATGATAACAGCACCAGTACAGACAACAGTGTTAATAATTCTAATAACAACACCGGTTCAACAACGGATGATGAGGCTGTATGTGCAAGCTATGAATCAGATGCAGGCACGGTTACAGGTGTGGTCAGTGGTATAGATTGCTTATACAACGATTCATTTTCAAGTAAAACTATTTCAATTACTAACAATATTACTTTTAAAGAGTTACCTGGCGGTGGTGTACATGTATTTGCTGACGCTCTGCAGATTGGTGAAGATGGCAACACTGTTGATGGCTTTTCTATTCCTACTAATGGCCCAACGATGACTGTAGAGCCTGGCGCAACCCTTGCGTTTCAATCAGGTGAAGCGATTTTACGCATTGCACGTGGTGCAAAAATTCAAGCCGTGGGTACAGCAGAAAAACCAGTAGTATTTACCTCAGCTAATGCCTTTGACCGTTTTGATACAGCTGGTGAAGGTGCACGTTATGCTGACTGGGGTGGCATTATCATTAATGGCCAAGGTATTACAGATCAATGTACTGATGCAGAGCGTGATGGCGGTACATGTAACGTAGCCTCTGAAGGTATTACAAGCTACTTTGGTGGTAACGATAATAGCGATTCAAGCGGTAATATTAAATGGGCTAAAGTATGGTATGCAGGCTCTGGCCCTCGCGTAGGTGGTGAAGGTGATGATTTAAATTCATTAACACTTAATGCTGTTGGTTCTGGCTCTGAGTTTGATTACATTCATATTCACCAAGGCTTTGATGACGGTATTGAAATTTTTGGTGGTGCAACCACGCTTAAGCATATTGCAGTGACTGATACCCAAGATGATTCGTTTGACTTTGATGCCGGTTGGCAAGGTAAGGCACAGTACTTATTTGTTCAGCACGGTACAGTAACGCTAAACGACGGTTCAGTGGTTAATATGGGTAACAATGGTTTTGAGTCTGACGGTGTTAAAGGTTCATCTTCTGCGCAAGTATCACCTTCAAACCCTATGGTTGCTAACGTGACGGTAATCACCACTGATGGCAATTCAGTTCGTGATGATGACCCTTCACAAGCTTACAAGTTTGATGACCAATTTAATTCAAGCATTTATAACGCGTTAATCGTTAAGAAAAACGCCGTTAATACTCAATGTATTGAATTCTCAGGTGATGGTGAAAAGCAAGCCGATAACATCTCTTTTACTAGCTCAGTAATGGCGTGTTCAAATAATTTCGCTAATACCGATACTTTTGCTGGTGGCCCACTTGCCGGACAAACTAAAACTGCCTGGTTTGAAAATGGCGGTGCCAGTGAAATTTTAACAGATGACGTTACTGTTCTTGCTGCGAATGGTTTTGCTACTAATACGGCTTCTTCAGATGTGAGCGTCACTGCCACTGATTTAAGTACAACAGATGCGTTCTTTGATTCGGTTAATTACATCGGTGCAGTATCGGATCAGGATACAACGTCAAATTGGTATAAATGGGTTGAAGCAGCAGTAGCCGCGGCTAACGCAGACTAATTTAACACTATTTATAAACTTTTGAAGGCGCCTTGGAGCTTGCATAATAAGCGTTTGGCGCCTCTTTTGTATAATCTGATCAGGATGTATCTTATGTCTAAAAAGCATAGACTTAATCAAATTACATGGGCGATTGGTTTAGGGCTGTGTGCCCAATCTGTAAGCCTGTTCGCTGCGCAAAATGATGTTGATGTAGCCCAAGAAATAGAAGAAGTAGTGGCAGTAGGTACGCGCTTACAAGGCAGTGCTGCTGCTGTGGTTGAAGAGCGAAAAAACCAAGCCTTTGTAGCCGATATTTTAGGCTCAGAGCAATTAGCGCGTACTGGCGATAGCGATGCCGCCTCTGCTCTTAGGCGTGTAACCGGTTTAACCCTCGTTGATGGCAAGTTCATTTATGTGCGTGGTTTAGGTGAGCGTTATTCGAGCGCACGTTTAAATGGTGCGTACATACCCAGCCCCGATTTAACTCGCAATGTGATCCCGCTTGATATTTTTCCCGCTAGTATTATTTCTAGCATGGCGGTACAAAAAGCTTACTCACCAAATATGCCTGCCGCGTTTGGTGGCGGTAATATTGACATTAGAACCAAAACTGCACCAAGCGAGTTTACAGCGGGTGTAGAGGTAGGTGTTGGTTATAACACCGCGGCAAGCGACGGCTTTACTTACAACCGTAAAGAAAGCGGACTACCTGATGCGTTATCATCTGCAATAACACAATACCGAGGTGATTTTGGTATTAGCAACATAGTAAAACGCGACGGCTTAGTCGATGGTGACACAACACGTGCAGAGCAAGCGACTGCGATTAATAACGAATTACTCAAGTCGTTACCGCGTGGTTATGAGTTAAAAGAAGACTCTCTCGATCCACAATACAATATTAAAGCCCATTACGGTGATAGCTTTAGCGAATCTTACTTTGGCGGCAAGTTAGGCTTTATGCTTTCTGGCGCTTATAAAAATGAGTGGGATTTTGAAGACCGATTTAGCTCAGTGATAAGCCAAGATTTAAAAAATGAAGACGGCAAAATTGACTGTACGACAGCACTTAACACTGCTGATGATGTTGCAAATTCATGTTTTAATACTGTAAAAAATTCCCAAGTGACCACAGAAAACGAGCGTTATAATGCGTCATTTAGCTTAGGCTATAGCTTAGGTACTCACAGTATATCAGCGCAGCAGCTTTACATTATTGATAATGAAGATGAGTCTGAAATTGCGATTTCGCAGAGTCCAGCGGGTAGTTCAACATTTAGTATTGCAGGTGATGGCGTTGCTAATCGTAACCATACTTTTAACTACGAAGAGCGACAACTCAATATTACCCAGTTTATTGGTCAGCACACCTTTTTAGATTACATGGGGATTGGCGCTGATTGGCAGTATACCGAAGCGAAGGCAACAACGGATATTCCGACGAATGCTGATTTTGAATTTCGCGATGAGTACAACACCGACGGGTCGTATGTAGGTTCTCAAATCACGGGTGATGATAATCGTGTGATTATGTCATACACCAACATGGAAGAACGAGTTAAGTCTTACAGTGGTAATTTAAACTTACCGCTTAGCTTTGACAGTATGGATGTTGAATTTAAAGTAGGGTATGACTTTTCAGATAGAGCGCGTATTTTTAATACCTCAAGTTTTGCTATTAATAACAGTGGTGGTGCTGGTATCACTATAAATGATGGCAGTGATAATGCGCTAAATAATAGCGGGTATCTAAGCGATGAATTTATTAATAATAACGCGATACTGGTTGATTTTAACGAACCAACAGCTCCTGATGCGGATGATTACCTAGCAGGACAAAAAGTAGATGCGGGTTACGCCTCGTTTGATGTGTTTTATGATCAATGGCTACGCATTAGCGGTGGTGTACGCTATGAACAATTTAAACAAACGTCTATTGGTACATCTAGCCTAATATTTGATCAAGATGACTTAAATACTTTCTACGACCCTGAAAAAATTCAAGCGGGCTCTATTGTTTCAGACGATTGGTACCCTGCGCTTTCTGTTACCTACGTAGGCGCTGATAACTATCAAGTACGTGCTGGTTATGGTGAAACGGTAGTTCGTCCGGATTTTCGTGAAGTGGTACCGGTTACCTACTTTGATCCACTTACCGATATTAGAACATTTGGTCGTACAGGGCTTAAAAGTAGCCCGATTAAAAACTATGACTTACGTTATGAATATTACGGTGAAGCCGGTAATTCGTTTAGTGTTGCTGCCTTTTATAAAGACATTACAGCCCCCATTGAAACCGTTCTTAATATTGGCGATGAAGACTATTCAGCCTCATTTATTAATGGTGAAACTGCTGAGGTCTACGGTATAGAAGCTGAATGGTTGCAAGACCTCACGTTTTTATCTGAAGGGTTATTTACCAGTGGTAATATTACTTTGAGTGACTCAGAAGCGTCTATCGATCCTGCGCTTGCCGGTACGTTAACTAATCCTAAAAAACGTATGACGGGTCACTCAGAGTATGTTGTTAATTTGCAACTTAACTATGATTCACTCGATGGTATGCACAGTAGCTCTTTGGTTTATAACGTATTTGGTGAACGAATTTTAGCAGCAGGTGTAGCGAGTCGAGATGATGCTTATGAGCAGCCATTTCATTCATTAGATTTAGTTTATACCTTTTACCCTGATTTTAATTCTAAGGTGAAGTTTAAAGTTAAAAATCTGCTTAATGAAGATCAGGAAGTATCGCAATCAGATATTATTGTTCGCTCTAAAGAAGTCGGTATGAACTTTGATATTAGCTACAGCTATGAGTTTTAAGTAAAAGCCCAAGGATAGGATTTATAACAACGCCTAACTACTCATTAGCCCTGTATTTTATACAGGGCTTTTTTATGTGTATGAAAAATATTTAAGTTACAGTTTATTGACTAGTTTTAGCGTGCTGGTGGTGTTAGCTTAGAGCTGTAAAAATTAAATCTCACGCAATGAATTTTTAATTTTTAATGTATAGGCTCCTTTTATGAATCAAACAGTGGAACAAACAATGAAAAAAGTAGGATTAGTTGGATGGCGCGGCATGGTAGGCTCAGTATTACTCGAGCGAATGGAACAACAACATGATTTTGCTCATATCGACACCACCTTTTTCACCACCTCACAAGCAGGTCAGCTTGGCCCTGAGTTAGCAGGTCCAGCTAAACCGCTTTTAGATGCTAGTGATATTTCTGAACTTGCAAAAATGGATATTATTGTTACCTGTCAGGGTGGCGATTATACTAATGCGGTGTACCCAAAATTACGTGAATCGGGTTGGGATGGCTATTGGATAGATGCAGCCTCTGCACTGCGCATGAGTGACGACAGTATTATTGTGCTTGACCCTGTTAACAAAGATGTGATTGAACAAGGGCTAGAGCAAGGTGTTAAAACCTTTGTAGGTGGTAACTGCACGGTTTCACTTATGCTACTAGCACTGGGCGGTCTATTTGAACAAGACCTAATTGAATGGGTAAGCCCAATGACCTACCAAGCAGCGTCGGGCGCCGGTGCACGCAATATGAAAGAGCTCATTGCCCAAATGGGTGCTATTCATGCAAGTGTTGCGCAGCAATTAGATAACCCAAGTTCAGCTATTTTAGAAATTGATAAAATAGTCAGCGAAAAAATGGCATCAAGCGATTTGCCACAAGATCAATTTGGTGTGCCGCTAGCAGGTAGCTTAATCCCATGGATTGATGTGCCTATGCCAAGCGGTCAATCAAAAGAAGAATGGAAAGCGCAAGTAGAAGCCAACAAAATTTTAGGCTCATCAAAACAGCCTGTGCCTATAGATGGTTTATGTGTACGCATTGGTGCAATGCGCTGTCATAGCCAAGCGATGACCATTAAACTACGTGAAGATATTAGCGTTGAGAAAATAGAAGAAATTTTAGCCTCGCACAATGAGTGGGTTAAAGTAATTCCTAATCAGCGCGACCTTACCTGTACCGACTTAACCCCAGTTAAAGTAACTGGCACGCTGAGTATTCCTGTTGGCCGTATTCGTAAACTTGCCATGGGGCCAAAATATATTAGCGCCTTTACCGTGGGCGATCAGCTTTTATGGGGCGCAGCAGAGCCACTGCGTCGTATGTTACGTATTATTGTAGACGGTGAATAATTCTCTAATTTATTAATTTAAAGGGTTAGCTACGGCTAGCCCTTTTTATTAACCTTGCGAATCAATATTAATATTCTTGTCTCATTTCTTGCTCAACGCCTTTAGTCACACTATATTTTAAGAGTGTTTTTAGAGGTTAACTTCATGAATATATCAAAAAAATTAAAGCTCTCTTTTGCATCAGCAATTGCTCTACCGTTATTAATTATAGCCGCTTTAGTTATTTCTCAAACTAGAGAGCAAGCACTGGAAAATTTCTCCGTACTAAGTGAACGAGAAGCCCGCCAAGTTGATAACGCAATTACCATGTTTTTTGCTGAAATTGGCAAAAATGTTGATTACTTAGCCTCTCATGAAACAATTAAAAATGCCCGTGAAAACATAAAAACACATATGGATATCGGCACTGAGGTAATGCTTGATCACCCGAATCAAAGCCCAACAGAGCAAGCTGCTTATAGTTTATTTAATCACTTTGGTGAGACTCACCCTGGGCTTGCCTATATTTACATGGGGAATGAACAAGGTGGTTATATTCAATGGCCTATGGGAAACGTAAACGCTAATTACGATCCTCGTCAGCGCCCATGGTATAAAACCGCTAAACAAGCGAACGGTAAAACAACCCGCACTAATGCTTACTACTGGGCAGCTGATGATTTAGTGATTGTATCCACGGTTAAAGCCATTATTGATAACGGCGAGTTAATTGGTGCTCAAGGGATGGATGTTTCACTAGGAGGGCTTACTGACATAATTGCTAATATTAAATTAGGCGAAACAGGCTACTTAATGTTGATTGAAGACAGCGGCAGTGTGCTGGTGGATGTGAAACACCCAGATTACCGATTTAAAAACTTAGCTGATATTGAGGGCGGAAAATATGCCGATTTAGCTAAAAATAACCAAGGCCTGTTTGATGTCGATATTGATGGAAAACAGTATATGGCCAATATTTACACGTCTCCCATTTTGGGGTGGAAGTTTATTGGGGTGGTAGAAAAGTCTGAGGTAATGAGCGCGGCCAATGCAATGGCTTATACCATTTTAATTATTAGCGCGATATTAATTGCCGTATTTATCGCGATAGCGAGTTATATTTCTAAACTTATTTCTGCTCCTATTGTTGAGGTAAGCGATGGTTTAACTGAAATATCACAAGGAGGAGGGGATTTAACCCAGCGCCTAGCGATAAAAACTAAGGATGAAACCGCTAAATTAGCCACTAGTTTTAACTTATTTTTAAATCTGATCAGTGAGCTGGTGACGCAAATTAATGAGTGTGCGCAAAATGTCAGTAAAACTTCATCGCAAACTTCATCGCAAGCTGCACAATTAACAAGCTCTACCAGTCAGCAACAACAAGCCTTAGAAATGGCGGCAACGGCTATTAATGAAATGGCTGCCACTGCTAATGAAGTATCGAGTAGTTGTGCGAATGCGGCGGATTTAGCGGTTCAAACACAACAAGCATCAGACTTGGGGCAATCGGTTATTACTCAAACCGTAGAAAGTGTGGTGCAGTTATGTGATGTAATTAACCGTGCTTCAGCAGATATCACTCAACTTGATGCAGAAAGCGAAAATATTATGTCTATTTTGAGCGTTATTCGCGGTATTTCTGAGCAAACCAATTTACTAGCATTGAATGCTGCAATAGAAGCTGCGCGCGCTGGAGAGCATGGGCGTGGTTTTGCAGTGGTTGCTGATGAAGTGCGTGCGTTATCGCAACGCACTGCCGAGTCGACCGAAGAAGTGGCGTCGCAGTTAGATAAACTACGTACTATGTCATCTAAAGTGTCTAAAGACATGGAACGCAGTATAGAAACTACTAATAAAACTGTAGAGCTTGCTCATTCGGCGCAACAACAGTTTAGCGAGATCACAGCCTCTATTGTTAATATTAGCGATTTAAATACCCAAATAGCCACCGCAGCTGAAGAGCAGCAACACGTAGCTGAAGACATAAACCGAAACGTTATCGAGATTAAAAATGCAGCCGATGAGGTCAGTGATATTGCTGTTAGCACCAGTGACAACGGTAATGAAATGAGCCGTCTTTCATCGATATTAACGGACTTAGTAGGCAAGTTTAAAGTATAAATAATAGGGCAAGTGCATACTTGCCCTTTTATACATGCTATTTATTTTTAAGTAATTGCTTTAACTCTGTTAGCTGTGCTTTTAATTCGTTTACTTGGCCTTGGGTGGCCGGTAGTGAGTCGTTATCGGCTTGCTCTTCACGTGCATTGCGATGCTCTTCACTCATCACCTCTAAGATTGCCCCGACCATCATATTTAAAAATACAAATGCAGTTAAAAAGATAAAGGTTAAGTAAAAAATCCAACTTAATTTGTATACCGCCATGGTTTCGTACATCACGTCGGTCCAATCTTCGAAGGTGGCTATTCTAAACAAGGTGAGCATAGAAATAGACACATCGCCCCACAGTACCGGGTTTATCTCAGCAAATAACATGCTACCTGTAGCAGCATAAATATAAAAAATTACAAACATTAGCAGCGCAATGTAGCCCATTTGCGGGATAGCTTTTATTAGTGAGTTCACTAATAAGCGCAGCTCTGGGATCATAGACACCAAACGTAGTACGCGGAAAATACGCAGTAGTCGAGCAATAAAAATAGTCGAGCCTGCCGCAGGATATAAACTTCCGATCACTATAATGAAGTCAAATATGTTCCAGCCTTTGGAGAAAAAGTCTCTGATACCTTTACTGGCAATATAACGAATAACTAGTTCGATTAAGAAAAACACCGTAATGCCTATATCCATCCAATGTAGAAATAGCTCAGCGGTAGGGTGTAACGAATAGGTATGTGCACCTACGGTCAGTGCAGAAACAACAATAACTGCAATAACAAATGATTGAAATAATTTACTTTTATCGATACGCTGGAACAGCTCTTGTAACTGCGACAACATCATAACGTGCCCTTAACGGTTATAAATACAAAACCAGTGCAATATACAGCAAAAATAACGAAAATCAGTAGTTTTCCGGTTAAAATATAAGGAATTTTGAATGTTGAATCATAACTTAAAGTATCTACTTTCGTTATCGGTAATCGTAGTGTTAGCAGGGTGTAGCAGTGATAGCCGTTATCATGAAATTCAATCAGCCCGATTAGGTGAGTGCAGTCATATGGCTGACAAGGAATACCATGAATGTGTTAAACAACAACAAGACAGCTACAAAGAATTTAAAAAGCAACAAACCGCTGAGCAGTAATAAACAATGACCAAAACCCAAAAGCAGCTAGATAAACGTATTCGTCAGCAATTAACACTGGCTTGCGAGCAAATAAAAGATAATGTTGAGGGCTTTAGCTTTCTTACCCATTCGGCAGATTTAAATAATTTACCATCAAAGTTTACCGTAAGCTGTTATTTTATTGATGCTATCGCACTAGAGCAGGCAAAACAAAAAAATCAGCTAGATTACATTGAGCAGCTTATTTGTAATGTATTAGCTAGTTTAAATATTCATATAAAAAACAATGCCATTTCATTTTTTAAGAAGTAAAAATAGGTATGTTGTTTTTGTTTAGCTATTCTTCATTTTAACGTAGTTCAGGCATTTATAGGCCTAGTAAAAGCTTTAATATAGAGAGATTTTATTAAGCAGGCTATAATCCCCAAAAATAGCAAAAGAGATTATATATGGCTGTTCCAACACGTTCACAAATAACACCCGGCACAGAGGTTAATATTGTACTTAAACAAGATCAACGCAGTGGTACATTAACTAATGGTATTGTGTCGCGTTTATTAACCAAGTCGCCTAATCACCCGCATGGTATTAAAGTACAATTAGAAGACGGCCAAGTGGGTCGGGTAAAAGAGATCCTTGCATGAGTGAGCTAACCTTAACTGATTTTTGGTGCTTGGTTACTGTCGAAGATAAAACCTCAGAGCCCGATTCAGTGTGCCAATCGCTTAAGTCGGCACTGAGTGACTTATCAGATGAGCAATTAATTGAATTTGATAAACAGTTTAGTATTTGTATGCGCCAAAGTTATACCTGGGATTTATTTGGTGCGGCGTTTGTCATGGCAGGCTGTAATGACGAATATGGCTTTTCAGAATTTCGTTGTTGGTTAATATCCCGTGGTGAAGCCGTATTTAAAGCCGCACTAGAAAACCCTGATAGCTTAGCTCAGTGCACACCGCTTTATTTTTTAAACGAGCAACCTTACCCGTATTTAGATGAGTATGACCTAATTGCAGGTTTGTTATATGAAGAACGTAATGACGATGAGTTACCGTTTATTCCCTCAGGGCTTGAACAACCTAAAGGCAAACGCTTTAAAGACAAGCCTAAGTTTTTAAAACAAAGTTACCCGCAGTTATTTGCAAAATATTGGCAGTAAGACGTTAATATTGCATAACTCTTAACAACTTTTTAAAACATGAAACTGCGTGGATATTTAATTTTTCTATGCAGTTTCTTTGTTCTTTTATCATTTATTTTTTGCATCCTTAAAATTCAAATCACGGTTTCAATTAATTATTTAGTTGCCTTTTACATTAGTTAATAATTGTACCTATTTATTTAGTTTTATGAATGACTCCCCATTATCAAATATGTTACATTTGAGCGTTTTTAAATGAATAAACACTGAATAATTATAATATACGACATAGGAATGTTATGTATAAAACACTTTCATCAGGATTGATAGCATTTTGCTTTTTGAACACGCTAAGTTCTCAAGCTGCTGTTTCGCAGCGAATAAATAAATCATCCACCCAAGAAGTTAAGCAACTTTTAAATCAAAACGCCTCTATTGCTAATAAGTCTTCTGCAAGTTCTTATTTTGTAGAACTAGAACAACCTCAATTGAGCCTTTCACAACAAGTTAATGTGTCTTCTAAAAAGATGCAGCAATACTTTTCTGGGGTTCCAGTATGGGGTCAGCAAATTAGAGTTCAGCCTAACTCTGAACATATTAGTGGCTTTTTTGCTAAAAACATTAACTTTGCATCTTTGAATAAAACAGCGAGCGCTACTTTTGATGAGTTAAAAGCTGTTAAATCTTTGCTGACGAAGTCTAAATTAGATGATTCGCTTGAGAGCCAAATAATAAATAATAAACGCTACATTTATATTCATGATGGCAAGGCTTATTACGTTCGCTTAATTGAACTCAAAGTAACTAAAAATGGCATTGAAACAATGCCAATTGGTTTAATAAGTGAATCTACTTATCAGATTTTTGAACTGTGGGATAATATTCAAAGTGTTGACGGTAAAGGACCTGGTGGCAATCAAAAGATTGGCCAGTATGAATACGGTACAGATAGAGACGCATTTAATGTTACCCAAGTCGGTGGGACTTGTTTTTTAGAAAATGACAAAGTAAAAACGGTCACTATGGAATCGGGCTCTGAGCCAAGTGAAGCCTTTTCATTCACATGTGATCGTAATACACATAAGGAAATAAATGGTGCTTTTTCTCCATTAAATGACGCTCATGCATTTGGAACCGCAGTTTTTGATATGTATCAACAATGGTACAACACTGCACCGCTTACATTTCAATTGTTAATGCGAGTTCACAGTGGTGATAACTGGGAAAATGCCACTTGGAATGGCCAAGCAATGACCTTTGGTGATGGCGCTGATAGATTTTACCCGCTGGTTTCACTTGATATTGTATCTCATGAGGTTAGCCACGGCTTTACTAGTCAAAACTCCAATCTAATTTACTCTAATCAATCAGGCGGAATTAATGAGTCTTTCTCTGATATGGCAGGTGAAACTGCAGAGTATTTTTTACGTGGTGAAACTGACTGGTTATCAGGGGCGGATATTTCAAAAGTAGATCCAGCCCTTCGTTACTTTGAAACTCCTTCATTAGATGGCGTTTCTATTGATAAAGCCAGCGATTTTTATCCGGGCATGGATGTTCACTTTAGTAGTGGTGTTTTTAACCGTGCTTTTTTCCTTCTTTCAAATACTGATGGTTGGAATCCTCAAAAAGCGTTTGAAATAATGCTAAAAGCAAATCAAAACTACTGGGTTAATTCGAGTGGTTTTATCGATGGTGCATGTGGAGCAATCAACTCTGCAATTGATTTAAATTATAATGCATTTGATGTAATTTCAGCATTTAATGAAGTAGAAGTTATTTGCGATAATATTAAGTTTGTCGATACTGATTCAGATCTCATGGATGATTACTGGGAACTTTTATACGGACTAGACCCGTCAGATGCCGATGATGCCAACTTAGATTTGGACCAAGATGGCCTTTCTAACTTGGAAGAATACTTAGCAAATACTCTTCCAAACTCAGTTGATACTGATGCTGATAGCTTATCTGATTACGATGAATTAAACGTCTACATGACGTTGCCTAACAACGCGGATTCAGATTCCGATCGTATGCCAGATGGCTGGGAAGTCACTTTTGCATTTAATCCACTCGATGCAGCTGATGCAGAACTTGATTTTGATTCCGATAGCTGGGCTAACTTAATTGAGTACTATGGCAACAGCGACCCAACTGATCCAAACTCTGAACCTTCTGTTTTTCCTGAAACTACTTATAATTTTGATGACGCAGTTGTCCCTGAATTTTTAGTTTCTTCAACCCCTCAAACGCCTTGGTTTATTACTGATTATGACGGCCACGATGGCTTAGTGTTAACTAGCAGTGATATTACTGATTCGCAACAAACGAGTGTTGAATTTCAATTTATAAGTGACGAACAACGTTTTGTTAACTTTAACTACTTATTGGAAACTGAAGCAAATTATGACTTCTTTAAAGTTTATATTAACGACGCACTAGTTCTTGATGAGTCAGGCCTAACTGATTGGAAGGTGGCTTCTTTTCCATTACCTACTGGGTTTAATACAGTTAAGTTTGTATACACTAAAGACGTTATAGTGTCTGAAGGTTTAGATGCTGTATTTATCGATAATTTATACATTGGGCCTAGTTTCCCTGACTCTGATGGTGATGGTATGTCAGATATGTGGGAATTATCGTATGGTTTGGATATAAATACTGACGACTCAGCGCTTGATTTAGATAACGATGGTTTATCTAACCTTCTTGAGTTTTTAAATAACGGTTTACCTAACAACTCAGATACTGATGGCGATTTAATGCCCGATGGGTGGGAGTATAACAACAGTCTAAATCTTACAGATGCCGCCGATGCGTCACAAGATGCTGACAATGATGGATTTACTAACTTCACAGAGTATCAAGCAAATACAGATCCTCAGTCAGATGCCTCTTACCCTGTTGTTTTAAATATCACAACATCATTCGAAGGCGATACACTTCCAACATGGATGACTGAGTCAGTAGACTCAAGTGCACCGTGGTTTATCACAAACGACTTTGCCACACAGGGCTTACAAAGTATTCGCTCGGGAGACATCACTGATTCTCAGTTTAGCGGGTTTACTGTCACGGGTTTATTTGAAGAAGGGGTTTTAGCGTTCGATTATAAGATTGATTCTGAATCGTGTTGTGACTTTTTTATCGTGACTATAGATGGCCAAGAAGTTATTGGTAATGCTGAACGTGGAAATTTAGACGCACCTGAGCAAACTTCATTTTTAGTTAATATTAGTGAAGGGTTGCATAAGATTGAGTTCAAATATACCAAAGACGGATCAGTATCAACTGATGCTGATGCAGTATGGCTTGATAATTTTGCTATGCTTCCAGTCGGTGATCAAACCGATACTGATAACGATCAAATGCCAGACTATTGGGAACTACTAAATGGTTTGAATCGTTTTGATGCAAGTGATGCACTATCTGACAAAGACGCTGACAGCCTTTCAGCCCTTAATGAGTATAACCTAGGAACAAATCCAAATTCATCTGACACAGATTCTGATGAGTTAAGTGATGGCTATGAAGTTAATAATGGCTTGCTACCACTTGACCCTTCAGATGCGAGTTTAGATTTTGATGCTGATGGTTATACTAATATTCAAGAGTTCTATGGGCAAAGCGTTGCTAATGATGCAACATCGACTGTGCAGTCTTTTTCTCAGCTAAATGAAAGCTTTGAAGAAGGGCTTTTGCCAGTTATGTTTACTGAGCTTGCAGAGCACTCTACTCAATGGCAGCTTAATACCAACTGGTCTACGGATGGTACATCAAGCTTAAGCCTAAATGCTTCTCCAGCAGGTAGTAAAAGCGGCTTTGCAATTGCAGGGTTATTTGAGGCGGGGTTCATTAATTTAGATTACTTTTCAAACAGTAACTCATTATTCCAAATTAGTGTTAACGGTACTCAGTACAATATTAAGCATTATCGCTCTCGTTTGTTAATTCCGGTAAATGATGGTTTTAATATTGTGAAGATAAAATACGAAAGTCCTTACTTAGCAGATATGCCTTTTTCAGTTGATAATATTTCATGGACTGCTGAGCTGGATGTAGTTAGTGACTTTGATGGCGACGGTATTCCAGACTATTGGGAAGCACAGAATGGACTAAATGCACTTGACTCTTATGATGCATCAAATGATCCAGACTACGACGGTTTATCTAACTTAAACGAGTATCAGATGTCTAGTAATCCGCTTTCTACAGATACAGATGGCGACGGTGTACT
Organism: Pseudoalteromonas sp. DL-6; assembly: GCF_004328665.1. NCBI lineage: Bacteria > Pseudomonadati > Pseudomonadota > Gammaproteobacteria > Alteromonadales > Pseudoalteromonadaceae > Pseudoalteromonas > Pseudoalteromonas sp. DL-6. Next base: position 124,103 of record NZ_CP019771.1, on the reverse strand, counting down.
AGATAGTGAAGATAGTCACCCAACTGATTCTAGCTTGGGTGAAAATATAGCCCCTGTTTTTGTATCAAGTTTAGAGCCAATTACTCTTGAAGCAACTTCTCAAAATACTAACCTTACAAATATTTTTGTTCCTGAGGCAACTGATAACGGACATTTAGAACCTTATGTTTATGCTGCTTCTGGGTCTTACTTGCCCCTTGGTGAACATCAAATTACATGGGTTGCTCGTGATTATGTTGGTAACGAAACTACGGCTATTCAAACGGTAACCTTGGTTGACACAACGCCACCTGTTATACAAAACTATTACTCAGTTAATGTTTATGGCAGCTCAATTGATGACATAAAAGCGGCATTATTTAACTCTAATGCTATCTACGATAGTGTATCGGATGTGGCCACTATCGATATTGATAGTAACTTTGTGTTCAGAACGGGGGATACTTTAATTCCTGTTTCTGCTGTTGATGGAGCGGGTAATACTTCTACAGGTGAAATAAATGCTCGTGTTTTTCCTAAGGTTAGTATCCAGCCTACTACCTATGTTTACCAAGATGGTAATGCGGTTATTGATGTATTCATAAGTGGTAAAAGCCCTTACGGTTCAGTAAGCTTTGATCTGATTGGAAATAATACTAGTAAATATATATCTACAAATCAGCATGGTCTTGTCAAGGTAGTGCTAGAACGTGAGTTCTTTGAAAATGCGTCGAATATTCGCATTAATACGAGAAGCAGTTCATTTACTGATAGAAATGATACTAGCCAGTTAGTCTTTCTAAATGAAACTGCAAAACCTGAATTTATTACTAATCTATATCAAAATGGAAAAGTAATAAGCAATATAGTTCAACGTGATTCATCAGACTTTATTGTTGAAGTTAATGCAGTAAATTTACCGAGTGCAGCAGCTGATAATTCAATAGAGCTTCAGTTATCTTCACAAGGTGATTACTTTGTAAATAAAGTTGGTCACTCAAAATGGAATATTACTTTTACGCCTCAATTACTTACTGATCCTAACAATCTAGACATTATGTTTACTATAAAACAGAATAGCGAGACTGTTGCAACGGATCAAATTAGTTTACGTGTGATTGACGCAGTTACTTTTAATGATCTTGAGTTAGATACTGATGGTGATGGTATTCCTGATGCTGAAGAAGGTGTGAGCGATGGCGATAAAGACGGCATTGTTGATTACTTAGATAGCTCTTCTATTACGCATTCAGCTGTTTTAGATTCAGGTGATATGGTTCGTAGTATCGATGAGTTTAATCACTTGTCAGTAGGTAACATTAAACAGGCTACTGTAACGCAAATGATTGCTGATATGTCTATTTCAGAGCAAGACTTAAGTACTTACTTTGATAGCTTAGACGTTACAGAACCTCACTTTCAAGCTAAAAGTGATATTGTAAATATTCACATTACTCTTTCAAACTCATCGGGTACGGCTGAAATTGCGATACCAGAGTACGTTAACTCTATTTTAAGTTCAGAAATGCAAATTCGTTTGTTATCTAATACAGGCTGGCAGTCGGTTTCAATGCTAACTGGTAACGTGTACGAGCAAATTTGTTCAGGTTGCTTTACTTTTGCAGTAACAGACGGCAGTGAATTTGACTTAGACGGTCAAGTTAATGGTGTAATTGAATTAGTTGCTAAGTTAGCTGAAGAAAGCTTAAACCAAGCGCCTGTTTTAGATGTAACAATTCCAGCAACCATTGAAGAGCTTTCAACTACTGAGCTTGATGCGTCAGGAACAACAGATCCTGATGGTGATTTGCTAAGTTTTGAGTGGAGTATTGATCATCCTCAATTATCACTGGCGCCTTCAGAGATAGATAGTAAAGCGACACTGACTGTAGGTGAATTAGAGGAAACGTTCACTACAGATATTACTTTATTAATCTCAGATGGTTACGAGCAATTCACAGAGGTATATACAGTGACCTTTATGCACGTTAATCAATTACCAGAAGTTGAGTTGAGCTCATCTTCTTTATCGGTTGATGAGGGTAAAGAAGTTAGCGTTACAGCAACAGCGACAGACAAAGAGTCATCTGAACTTACTTATAGCTGGGTTCAAACACAAGGTATTGAAGTCGCAATTGAAGATGCTAATTCAAATACATTGTCGTTTATTGCGCCAAATGTATCTGTAGCAAGTGAGCTTGGCTTTAAACTTAGTGTTTCTGATGGTGAAGGGGAGACAGAGCAAAGTGTTATCGTTACTGTTAATAATGTACCTGAAGCACTTGCAACACCTAAAGAAGGTGATAAAAGTGGAGGAGGTTCTTTCAGTTTCTTCTTATTACTTTTAGCCGCTTTGTTTGTTTATAGAAGAGTACAGTTGTTACACAAATAACAACAGTCTAATTATATAACTATTAAATCCCTTGATTGTTATCAAGGGATTTTTTTGCATAAATTTTAAAATAAGTAAGTAGGTTTAATGTGTTAAGCTAATTGTATTGTGACTTGTTAGGTTTCTTTAATGAAAAATTATAAAGTTTTACTATGTGTTTGTTGTTTATTTTTTGCTAATCAGTCTTTTGCTAAAACGATTTTACCTAATAACAAAACTAAGTTTGTTAGTTTGTTTAATAGTAAAGTTGGCGATTATGAATTAGTTTTTGCGCAGCAGCTCATAGTAATACGACTTCGCATCTTTTATAGTAAATCTCTGTTATAGTTAGAAATAGCTAAGGCATAGTCACAGTGCTTGATCATGGTTGATACACGAGGATAGAGCTTATAATGAAATGTTTCACACTGGTTTTACTTACCATAAGCCTTTTTAGCTGTTATGCAGTAGCAGGCCCAAGTAATAAAACTCGCTTTATTCCACTATTAAAAACTAAGCTAGGTAATTACGAAGTTACCTCAAGTAACTCGGGTTTGTGCACTAATAGTCGATTGCAATTTAATAACCCTGAAGATCCTGAGCAAGGTTTTAGCTTAGGTAAAGAGATTTTGTTTAACTCATTACACAATGGCACTCGTACTATTCAAAAGCCTAATTATTGTTTTATTACCAGCTCACTTAAATACAAAACTAATGGCCTCGAAAATGGTTTACGTATGAGCCGATGTGATAATCCAATTCACGAAAGAACCATTAAACAAACTATTACTTTTTTAACCGATAACACCCTTAAATACACCTTAGATAACCCAAGTGTAGAATGCGAATTTATTAAAGTTGCTGACTAACACTGTATTTTAGGAATATCGCGCCAACGTGTTGTGTATTGCGGCGATAAAAAAGCTCTATTCATATGCCAGCGTTCATTTAGTTGGCTGCTTGCTACGCTAAGCATTCCTTTCCCAAAGCGATGATTTATCGCATCTAAGCAGCCCATTAACTGCGGGTTATCGGTTTGTTTCTCAAATAACGTATGTTGTTGAAACTGCTGTGGGCTAAGCTCTAATGCACCCACTCCACATTTATAAAAACGAATACCCGGCTGATATATCTGCTCAAAACTCTTTGATACTGCACTTGCTATAACACGGGTATCGTTAGTGGGCGGATCAAATTGATGCATAGCTGACTTTTTATAAAAGGCTTGCTCATGTGACGAGCTGGCGGCAAAAATATAAATACGATGAGTGAGCGACTGTTGCGCTCTTAATTTTTGTGCAACCACGCTGGCATGATTTATTAATGCGGTTCTCACTGCATCAGGATCGTTAAGGCGCTGGCCAAAACTACGCGTTGAAAAAATAGCTTGCTTGTCTTGGCGAACATCATCCCAGTTTAAACAGGTAATGCCATTGAGCTCGTTAACTGTGCGCTCAAGCACCACGCTAAATTGGCGACGAATTGTTTTTGGACTTTGCTGAGCTAGTTGCCATGCGGTATTAATATTCATTAGCGCCAGTTTTTTAGCTAAACGTTTGCCCACTCCCCATACATCCTGGCAGTGCATTTGCTGTAAAATAGCTTGTCGGGTTGCTTCATCATCAATCACGGCAACCCCATTAAAGCCAGCTAGTTTTTTAGCAGCATGATTCGCGGCTTTGGCTAAGGTCGGCGTTGGCCCAAACCCAACGCCCACGGGGAGCTTTGTTTCGCGCCATACGGTTCGTCTTATGAGATGTCCATAAGTATGCCAATCTTTGACAACGTCTTTGTAGCCGTTAAAGTGCAAAAACGATTCATCAATACTGTAAATATGCTGGGTATCACAAAAGCGGCCAATCACACTCATCATTCGGTCGCTTAAATTAGCGTATAGTTCATAATTACTAGAGCGTACAATCACATTGTTTTGTTCTAGTAATTGCTTAACTTTAAAGTAAGGGCCAAATTTAGGAATATTAAGCTTACGGGCAATCGGGCATACCGCACACACGCAGCCATCGTTATTGGTAAGCACCACTACCGGCTTTGAGCGAATGGCGGGATCAAATACTTTTTCGGCGCTGGCATAAAAAGCCACGGCATCAACTAAGGCATACATGAAAGTATCTCAGGGCTTTGCCGATGCAACCTAATTGAGCGGGTTACCACGCCTTCAAGCTGAAATTCATCAGACTCGGTTAATTGCACGGGCTTATAAGCAGCAGAAGCCGAGAGCAGCCGCGCATTAGTTTTATCTAGCAGCTTACATACAAATAAACCATTTAAGTTTGCCACAATAACATCGCCATCTTTAGGAATTTCAGCACGGTCAACTAACAGTAAGTCGCCCTCAAAAATACCAATTTCTTGCATAGAGCATCCTGAGGCAACGCCAATAAAGGTGGCATCTGGGTGTTTTATTAATAGCTCGTCAAGTGATATTCCTAACTCACTATACTGCGCTGCAGGCGATTCAAACCCGCAAACACCGGCCTCTATATAAATGGGAATAACAAACATAACACAACCTAAAACGCATATACTGTATAAGTGTACAGTATATGCGTTTTGTATCAGTTATGCCAAGTAATGAATGGCGGATCAATCCATGTTTTTGATCATTTGTTGGGCAGTATGTAAAAAGTCATTGATTTGCTGTGAGTTTAAGTTTTTATATCTATGTGCTAAAACATGTTGAATAACGAATAAAAAGCCCCAGTTACTAGTTTTAAGTATGTGGCATTGCAGCACCTAAATTATCTGCATTTAAGGAGCGGCGATTGTGTTAACTTCTACCCCTTTTTCGTTACTAGAACTGGCGCCTATGTCTAAAGGGGCCACGGTTAGTGACACCTTAAACAAAAGTACAGCCTACGCACAAAGAGCAGACCAATTAGGTTTTAACCGTTTTTGGTTAGCCGAGCATCATAATATGCCTGGGATTGTTTGTGCCGCCACTTCAATTTTAGTAGGGCACATAGCCGGCAACACTAAAAAAATACGCGTAGGGTCGGGTGGAATTATGTTACCTAATCACGCGCCTTTAGTTGTGGCTGAGCAATTTGGCACCTTAGAGAATTTGTATCCTGGTCGAATTGATTTAGGGCTAGGGCGCGCCCCGGGTAGCGACCCTGTGACAAGTCGCGCCTTAAATAACGACATTAGTCGCGCTGAAAACTTTCCTAATGAAGTGAGCGAGTTACAAACATTATTAGGTCCATATGAGGGAACTAAGCGTGTACGAGCAATTCCTGGTGAGAACACCAATGTGCCGATTTGGCTGTTAGGCTCAAGTTTATTTAGTGCCCAGTTAGCGGCGAAAAAAGGATTACCCTATGTATTTGCGGGGCATTTTGCACCACGTTTTGTACATGATGCAATAGCCTTATATAAACGAGAATTTAAAGCATCAAGTGTATTAGCTAAGCCTTATGTGATGTTGGCATTACCTTTAGTGGCTGCCGATACAGATGAAGAAGCACAATACTTATCAACCACTTCAAAACAGCGGGTACTGTCGTTAATCAGAGGCGACGAGTTGTGGTTAAAGCCCCCAGTAGCAACAATGGAAGGCTTGTGGAGCGAACAAGAGCGTGCTCATGTTGAGAGCTTTTTAGGGCTAAGTGTGACTGGCGGGCCAGCGAGTATTAAACACAAATTAGAAATGATCGTGAATCAGTTAGGGGTCGATGAGCTTATATTCACCAACGATTTATATGACGATGAAAAACGTCATCGAGCGTTACAAATCCTAATGGAAATAAAGAATTAAGTTGTTTATTAAGCAAGCGTACACGCAACCATTGTTAAACTAATAGTGAAATAAAGAATTGAGTTACAGATTGAGTAAAAAAGTGATTTATATTTTCAATCGAACTGATTCAATTAATCTGTTTTAAGGATTTAATCAAGCACGTTAAAATGAAACCATAATCCGTTAAGTTAACAACTAAGAGGTACACCGTGAAATCTCAAATAAATGTTGCTCCACACACATTCAATAAGCCTATGCACCCTAAAACTGCATTGATTGCTGAAGGTGGAGGCCAGCGAGGGATATTTACAGCCGGTGTGCTTGACGCGTGGTTAGAGCAAAACTACGACCCGTTTGACTTATTTATAGGCACGTCTGCGGGCTCGCAAAATTTAACCAGTTATTTAGCGCGTCAAAAAGGCTACGCTAAACGCTTGATCAGAGGGCTTTCGCGTCATAAACGATTTTTTCAGTTAGGTCGCGGCCTAATGGGTAAACACATTGTTGACTTAGACTGGTATTTCGAAAAAACCACTGAGGTGAATAGAGCATTAGATTTTAAAACTGCAAAAAATAGCCTTGGCGATAGAGAGCTGCTGATCACTGCAACCAATGCACGAGATCGTAAACCGTATTATTTGTCTCCTACTGGCGATGGTAAACACTGGCGAGAACTATTAAAAGCCTCAAGTGCTTTACCTTTTTTGTATAAACAAGGTGTTCAACTTACTCCTTGGTTAGGTACTGATTCTGCAAATGAAAGCCCTGTAATTGATGCTCAATCTAACCCTGATTTTTTCTTAGATGGTGGATTAGCTGCGCCTTTACCGGTACGCGAAGCGTATAATCGTGGCGCCCGTAAAATTGTAGTAATAAGAACGGTAGACACCGATTTTCAAGCAGAATCAGCGTGGGTACAAAAACTGAGAACACTTGCGAGTGCTTCGGGGTATTGCCCAAAAACCCTCGACTATTTGTTACAACATGAACAAGCGTACTTAGACGAGCTTGAATTTATTGCTAATCCCCCAGATGATGCTGAAATTATTCAAATTTTTGCTAACGAAAAACTACATAGCAAATTGTTAGGCAGCTCTAATGATGACCTCAGATTTGATCATAAATTAGGCTTGAAAGCGGGTCGTGATTATTTAAAAAACTATCATACAGAGTTAAACCGTTTCAGTGAGCCGCAATACGCAATGTAAGCAAGCCTCTAGGGCGTTTATAGCGCTAATTAACAAGCCGCATGCAAAGCAATATGCACCTACTGTATATTGCTTTGGCGTTAAACTTAGCCTGTAATTTTAACGGATTAATAAAAAATACTGATCACACTAAAACAACTCAAGCTAGCGTAATTACCACACTGTAACGCATCATATCAATAATAAAACCAGCCAAGCATTCATAACTCAACCACCAATCTCAGTTCATAAACTCACAGTGAGTCGACTAACCCTGCACAAAATTTAACAAAGCGTACTATTCTTATCTTGGAAATATAAGAGGTCGTATAATTTTAACGCAAGGCTTAGTGCTGCGTCGTTTGAAGCTACAAATATATTATTGATTTTTTTATAAAAAACGATAAGGTGTGAGTGTGATTTTATATTCATAATAACTGAAATAAAATTCACATAGTGTGCGGTGCGTTTATTGTTTTAAACACCTAAAAATATAAATGTAGAAGCAAGCGGATATAAAAATAACAAATAAAGGACGGGTGATGTTTGAAACAGTAGTAAAAAGTGTCAATGGCCTTTTATGGGGCGAAGGGCAAGTACTTATTTACATTCTCCTATTTACCGGAATATGGTTTTCAGTACGCTTAAAAGCAATTCAACTAGTTAAATTTAAGCACATGTTTAGCCTGCTAAAAGGCAGTAGTAAGTGTAATAAAAACGATATTTCATCATTTCAAGCGCTCTGTACTGGGCTGTGTGCTCGAGTAGGCACAGGTAATTTAGCCGGAGTGGCTGTAGCAATATCACTCGGTGGTAGCGGCGCCATATTTTGGATGTGGGTCATTGCTATACTGGGCATGGCAACCGGATTTGCAGAAAGTATTTTAGGCCAGGTATATAAAATTCGCGACAGCAATGGCGAGTTTAGAGGTGGCCCTGCGTACTATATTCAACAAGGCTTAGGCAGTCGTGCATTTGCTATTGTGTTTGCCGCCTGTTTATTTTTAGGTTACGGCTTTACCTTTAGCGCCATGCAAACCAACACCATTACTGATGCACTCAATTACGCGTTCGAAATACCTACTTTTTACTCAGGAGTTGTGATCACACTCTTAGCGGGCTCTATTATTTTAGGTGGCTTTAAAGCCATTGCCCGATTTGCTGAGCGAGTAGTCCCTGTTATGGGCATCGTGTTTGTGCTTGTTGCTGTGGTAATTACACTGATTAACTTCACCCAAGTACCTGCCATGCTTAAAGATATATTTTTATCGGCGTTTGGCTTACAAGAAGCGGGCGCAGGCGCCATGGGTGCAGCCATTAAAAATGGTATACAACGCGGTTTATATTCTAATGAGGCTGGCGCGGGAAGTGTGCCGCATGCATCGGCAAGTGCCAGTCCAATGCCAAACCATCCGGCTACGCAAGGCTACATACAAATGTTAGGGGTGTTTTTCGATACCATCGTATTGTGTAGTTGTACCGCCGTTATTATTTTATTGGCCGATGTAGATATAAGCGGTGAAATGGAAGGTATACGCTTAACGCAAAGCGCCATGACCTCTCACTTAGCGCAAGGCGGCGTGTATTTTGTAGCCGCTGCCATTACTTTATTTGCATTTACCTCGGTGGTTGCTAACTACGCCTACGCCGAAAGTAACCTACACTTATTTAAGCTCGATAACAAAGTAGGGCGCGGTATTTATACTTTGCTTTATTTATCAATGATGTTGTGGGGCGCATCGGCCACCTTAAAACAAGTATGGGATTTAGCCGATATTGCGTTAGGGTTAATGACAGTGGTAAACGTTATCGCTATTATACTACTCACACCGACCATTTTGTCTGTTACTAACGACTACCACACACAAAGAGACAAAGGCATAGAGCCTGAGTTTAAGGTAAAAAACGTAAAAGTGCAGGGCAAATGTGAAGACGGAATTTGGGATTAAGATTAAAGTTTAAAAGTGTTGTTATTGCATAAGTATTCATTTTAGATTTAGCTTTAACAACATTAAACTGCGACTCTACAGGTAGTATTTTTAGATGATCGACATTTATGCAGGTAAAACTGCAGCAAAAATAATAAACGAACAAGGGTTTAAACCTGAGCTTTTTACCTCGTTTTTAGGGGCAAGTGGCGGGCCTAAATGGTTTACCTTATTTGGTTTAGATAAATATATATTTGGCGAATTTTTTAAACACCGCACTCAACCGCTTAATTTAATTGGCTCATCTGCAGGTGCTTTTCGTTCAGCGTGTTTTGCACAAAACGATCCAGTTGCAGCCATTAAGCGGTTAGCAACATCGTATTCACAAACGCGTTATTCAAGTAATAAACCAACACCTGCTGAAATTACAATTAAAGCCCGCGCATTACTTGAAGATGTATTTGGCGATAATGGCGTTATCGAAATAATAAATAACCCCGTATTTAAAGCACATTTTATAGTCGCTAAATCTAATGGCTTTATTGCCAGCGAAAATAAATTAATTCAGCTTTTAGGTTTATCAAAAAGTTATATGCTCAACCGCGTAAACCGAAAATTATTAGGCTCGCAATATGAGCGTTTTATTTTTGGCGCGCCCAATAGTAATTTAAGTATTACCGACAGCTACAATTTTATAACCAAAAATATTGCACTCACACAAACAAATTTGAAAGATGCTTTATTGGCATCAGGTTCTATACCACTAGTAATGCAAGGCATAAAAAATATCGCCGGTTCGCCACCAGGAATTTACCGCGATGGCGGCATTATTGATTACCACTTTGATTTAAAAATTAATAACCCAGGCTTAATTTTGTATCCGCATTTTAATAGCGACCCAAAAGCAGGGTGGTTTGATAAAAACTTAAAACGTAAAGTAGCACCACAAAATTACGACAACGTTGTGATGATCACCCCATCAAAAGAATTTATAGCCGGCTTACCTTACGGAAAAATCCCAGACAGAAACGACTTTACTGATCTCGATGCCGACACCCGCATTAAATATTGGAATACCGTATTTAGTGAAACGGAGAAATTAGCTGAAGCGTTTGATAATGATTTAAAAAGGAAAAATTAAAATGCATAAGAGGATTAAATTAGATTGCGGCATTACGGTTGATATAGATAGAGCTCCAGATAAATGTCCTATTTGCAATCAAGCACAATTGCCAGCAAATATTTTTGCAAAACTCACTGGTGATATTGAAAATAGAAAAACAAAACTGGAACTTGTTATGGAGTGCATGAACCTAAGTTGCGCACGATTTTATATTAGCCGTTACAGTAAAACTCACGGAACATATAATCATAATTTCAAATTTGATCATTCAATTCCTAATGTCTTTAATGCTCCAAATATTGGACAAGAAATAGTTAATACTTCAGAATCATTTGAAAAAATATTCACTCAAGCTAGTGAAGCTGAGTCTAAACAATTGGATGAATTGGCAGGTATTGGCTATAGAAAAGCCCTTGAATATTTAATTAAAGATTATTGTATAAGTATAAAACCAGATAAAGAAGAAGACATAAAATCAAATCAATTAAGTCGTGTTATAAATAATTATGTAACAGATGAAAATCTAAAAAACTGTGCAAACAGAGCTGTATGGCTTGGTAATGATGAAACACACTATGTTAGAAAATGGGAAAACCATGATCTTAAAGATTTAAAAATCTTAATTCAATTAACTTGTACGTGGATACAAAGCTCAATTTTGACAAAGAAGTATATGGATGAAATGAGTCGTGATTAGATAAATATAGGATGTAATGCTTTAGGGAATAGAATGACAACTCATAAATTACGTTATGTTAAATTGTAATGTTTAAATTAAAGTGGGCGTAATCATACAAACTAGCCCACTTATGATAGGGTTTTAAGAGCTTAGTTTAGCTCAGAATCTACCCAAAATTTAGTGCCTTTTAAAACGGCTTGTAGTGCAAGGCCACTTTCGGTTAAAGAGTATACAGTAACTTGGTCTGCAATGGCTTCGGCAACTAAAGCGCCACCCTTATCTTGGTATTTTGCAGCAGCATCTGCATTTCCGCCGAATGCCCAACCATGTTTAATAAATCTATTTAACGCAGCTTGATCGTGAAAAACCATCACAATATTGAAGTCTTTAACGCCTAAACCTAAGCCTAAACCAGCTTCGCCCATATTCATGTAGGTTGATTTACCAGTTAAGTTATTTTTTACTACACCATATCCACCACCAAAACTGGCTAAAATGACATTTACATTGGCATTATCAAAAACGGCATAACCGGCTGAATTGGCAATTTGGGTTTTAACATCTGGTTTTTTAGCATAAAGAGCACTTAATGTATTCGATTTCATGCTTTGTACTAAAGCACGTTTTTCGGCCGGTGAAGCACTGCCAGTTGTAGCGCAGCCACTTAATGCAACAGTGATCAGCAGCATGCTCAACAATAGAAGTTTTTTCATGATTTTTCCCTTAATAAGGTATATGGTTAATTTACTAGCAATTGAGCTAAAATATTAAATTCATTATGTCCAATACTAGACAGTATCGGACTTTAAAGTTAACCTATAAGCCTATTATTTTATTATATATTTTATTACTATGCTTGTTGCTCTGGTCGATACATTAAAACAATTACGTTATCAAATAGCTCACCTTGAAGATAATACACTCCAATCAGAATATCCAGAACTAGCCTCTTTTATACAGCAAGTAAGCTTGACTGTAACTGAATCAAAGGCCGATCTTAATTTTTTATATCAGTTTTTGTATGTTTATGGTCGAAAATCTGAGGCAACCTATAGTCGTTTTCGCAATGAATTAGAACGTTTTTATTTGTGGTCATGGCTTATAGCTGAAAAATCTGTATTTGAACTTAAGCGCGATGATATTGAAGCGTACGTTGATTTTATGGTCGAGCCGGATAAAAAGTGGACATCAACTTCGGTGCAGTGGCGTTATAAAGATGAGCAAGGAATTCGTCGATTAAACCAAAACTGGCGCCCTTTTATGCAAAAAGAATCTATTGCGAGTCAGCAAACATTATCAGCTATGTTTACTGCCCTTAATGTATTTTACAAGTTTGCTATTTTAGAAGAAAAAACCTTTGCTAACTTTGTTCCTGTGGTTAAAAAAAATAGCCCTTATTTAGTAGTGCAATCGCAGATTCAAATTCCTGATACATTGAGCGATATTCAATGGGAATATGTATTTGGTGTAACGCGTGATCTGTGTGAACAAAAACCAGAATATGAAAGAAACCTATTTACCCTAGCCTGTTTAAAAGGTTTATATTTACGGATATCAGAGTTATCAGAACGACCACAGTGGTCCCCAGTTATGTCACACTTTTGGCAAGACAACGATGGCTTTTGGTTTTTACGTATTATGGGTAAAGGTAATAAATTACGCGATGTAACATTAAGTGATGATTTTATTGAATATTTAAAACGCTACCGATTATATCGAGGGTTACCTGCCCTGCCCCGTGTTGATGAATCAGACCCATTAGTGCATAAAATTCGTGGCCAAGGTGGTATGACGGTAAGGCAAATTCGCCGTTTAGTACAACAAAGTTTTGATATTGCACAGCAGTCATTACTTGATGATGGTTTTAAAGATGATGCAGAACAACTTGAAGCCGCTACAGCACATTGGCTTCGACATACCGGTGCAACACATGATGCTCAAACTCGCCCATTAAAGCATTTATCTGAAGATTTAGGCCATGCAAAAATAGCCACTACCGACCAAATTTATATTCAAACAAATATTAAAGAGCGAGCTAAATCTGGATTAAAAAGGAAAATTTAATGGAGTACTTAGTTATTGCTTTTATTGGTGTGTTATTTTTAATTTATTCTTTAACGTTACGCCAACTAGAAAAAACTGAAATTACCGGCCCAATGTTTTTTGTTATAGGGGGTATACTGCTGGCATTTATAGCCCCAAACGAAAGTGAACATTTTAAAAATGGCTTACGTTTTTTACTGCCCTTTATAGAATTAACGCTCAGTATATTTTTGTTTACCGATGCAGCAAAGTCAAAATTAGGAGTATTAAGGCATAGTTTTCAATATCCTAGTTTACTTTTATTTATTGCTTTACCTTTAACCTTATTACTCGGGATTGCTACCGCATTATTTTTATTTGCTGAGCTTTCATTAATTCAAGCAGCTTTGGTAGCAATTATATTAACCCCAACCGATGCGGCGTTAAGTAAAGGGTTATTAAGTAATACCAAAGTGCCTGAAAAAATACGCGAAGGCATCAATACTGAAAGTGGTTTAAACGATGGCTTGTGTGTACCTATATTTTTAGTATTTATTTTACTTGCGAAAAACCCTGAGTCTGCCGTAACCGTAACACAAACATTAAGTATATTTGGTTCAGAGTTGGGGATTGCATTATTAACCGCTGTTCTGAGTATTGCTGTTTTTATTCCGTGTTTAAACTTTGCAATGAAGCGACATTACTTTGCCCAAAATACAAGTCCGTTTTTATTATTGGGGTTTGCTATGGCTGTGTTCTCACTTACGCAATATTTTCATGGCAGTGGTTTTATTGCTGTGTTTGTTGCAGGGCTTTTATTTGATAAATATGCGAGCAACAAAGTAAGTAAAGAATTAATTGAAGACTCAGAGCATATTGCCGATTTTACTTCTTTAATGATCTGGTGTTTATTTGGATTTGTATGTGCTTACTTGGTTATTCCTAAATTAAATTTAGAGATAATAACGTATGCATTATTAAGTACGACCTTAATTAGAATAATTCCTGTTATGTTATCACTGCAATTTACGTCATTAAAAATAAAAGAGCGTTTAACGTTTGCTTGGTTTGGGCCAAGAGGATTAGCTTCAATTGTATTTACCTTAATGGTGATAGACACACAAATAGAAAACAAATTTCAAATTGCGACCATTGCCATGACAACAATTTTATTTAGTGTATTTATTCATGGTATAAGTACAAAACCCATTGCAGACAGTTTTGCTAAAAAACTAAATAAGCAAAAATAAAAAGGCGTAACTTAATAATAAGTTGCGCCTTTTTATTTTACAGCTTACTTAATTAAATTATTAACTAAGCATTTTTGCTAGTAATTCTATCGGATGCTTGGGTTTAAATTTTTCATAACGTTTTACTTGGCTACGACATGAAAAGCCGGTTGATAAAAGTTGTTCAGGTTTATTTTTATCAACGATAGGTTTCCAACTCATTTCATAAAGCGCTCGCGAGTTAGCTTGGTTTTGTGCTTCATGACCATACGTTCCAGCCATGCCACAACATCCAGTATTTGTGGTGTTTAATGTTAAACCAAGCTGATCAAAAATATTTTTCCACACATTTGCGGCTTTAGGTAGCGCGGTCGTTTCGGTGCAGTGGCTTAACAAGATAAATTCAGTATCAGATTGTTTAGCTTTTAAAGCACTGAACGATTGTGTTTCTAACCATTCATGCGCAAGTTGCACATTAAAGTCACCACGGTTATTTTCTAAAATTGTATTATATTCATCGCGATAACACATTACTAACGACGCATCTAAGCCGACTAAAGGTGCATTAATATCATTCAGCTGATTTAAAAATTCTGCGGCACTTTTTGCCGTTAGCTTAAACTCATGCAAAAAACCTTTCACGTGCTGAGGTTTACCGTTGGGTTTAAATGGTAACAACATTGGTTTTTTCCCAAGCTGTGTAATTAACGTAATAAAACTCTCAACCAATTCTGCTTCGTAAAAGCTGGTGAATGGGTCTTGAACAATGAGTACATAATCATTTTGCTCATCGGCACTTAACTTTTTAAGTAATTCTAAATTAAATTTTTGCGCTTTGTTTATACGTTTATTGAGTGCAGGAATACTAAGCTGTGGGGTATCAACATAGCCTACGGTTTTTTTAATCAGGCTACTGACTAATGACGTTTTAACAATTGGGTTTATAACCCTCGCAAATTTTGCCATTAATGGTGCGCTGTTTTCGATATTACCCACTAAATAATCTTTGAGTGGTCGCGCATAATAACTATGATAATAATTTAAAAAGCGAGCACGGAAAGTCGGCACATCTACTTTAATTGGGCAAGCAGTCGTACATGCTTTACACGCTAAACATTCATCCATTGAGGCTTTTACTTCGTGTGAAAAATCGTAAACACCTTGTTTTTTTTCTCTGCTATGAACAAAACGCTCCCACCAGGTAATGACTTCACCTTTGTTTAGCTCTTTTTCAACCTCGAGTAAATTAACATCTTTTGACTCTTGAAGACGTAACCATTCGCGCATTAGTCCCGCTCGACCCTTTGGCGAATTACGGCGATCACCGGTCACTTTGTACGACGGGCACATTGGCGAGTTTTCATCATAATTAAAACACAAGCCGTTACCATTACAGGTCATTGCATTGTTAAAACTGGTCTTAACATCAATAGATATTTGCTTGTCAAAGTAAGAACGCTTTTGCCCATCAACGCTAACTAGTAAGTCCTTACTTTCAAGCGGTGTACAAATTTTACCGGGATTTATTTTATTATTTGGGTCAAACGCCGATTTTATTTTTCGTAATTGGGTAAATAAATGCTCACCAAAAAATTCAGGGCCGTATTCACTTCTGTAACCTTTACCGTGTTCGCCCCACATTAAACCACCGTATTTGGCGGTGAGTTTTACTACTTCGTCTGAAATAGTACGCAGTAATTTTTCTTGCTCTGGGTCGCACATATCAAGTGCTGGCCTAACATGTAAAACGCCCGCATCAACATGACCAAACATACCGTATTGTAAATTATGGCTATCGAGTAGCGCTCTAAATTCAACAATGTAATCGGCTAAGTTTTCTGGTGGAACGGCGGTATCTTCTGCAAATGCGAGAGGCTTTTGGCTGCCTTTTACATTACCGAGCAAACCCACTGATTTTTTACGCATTGCATAAATTTTTAGTATATCGCTTTTATCACTGGTTAACTGATAGCCAATAACGCCATTAGT
Organism: Pseudoalteromonas sp. DL-6; assembly: GCF_004328665.1. Classification (NCBI taxonomy): domain Bacteria; kingdom Pseudomonadati; phylum Pseudomonadota; class Gammaproteobacteria; order Alteromonadales; family Pseudoalteromonadaceae; genus Pseudoalteromonas; species Pseudoalteromonas sp. DL-6. The sequence continues at coordinate 107,839 of NZ_CP019771.1, read as the reverse complement.
TTGATTAGCAACACACTCATCTAACAATTTGCATAATGTGTCTACTTTGTCGTTTATATCTTCTGGTGATACGGCATTAAACTCAACCATGTTGAGCCCCTGCATATCTTTATTAGCAACGTCGGTTATTAAGTCCGATACTGAATGCCAAATAATATCTTCACGAGCTAGATTTAATACTTTGCTATCAACGGTTTCAACTGAGGTTGCACGGGCAGCAACTAAAAATGGTGAATGGCGAAGCGCAGAATCAAAGCTATCGTATTTTATATTGATGAGTGTTTTAAATTCTGCGATAGGTGTTAGGTTTAATTTTGCTTCAGTAACTATACCTAAAGAGCCTTCTGATCCGGTTATTAAGCGACTCATATCAAAAGTTTGTAAGTCTTCACTTAGCACATGCTCTAGGTCATAACCCGTTAAAAATCGATTTAATCGTGGAAACTTAGCTAATATAGCGTCGCGTTCATTAAGCGATATGTCTAACACTGTTTTGTAAAGTTTGCCAATTAAGGTGTCTTGATCGGCAATTATTTTTGCTTTATCTATATCAATTGGGCTGGTAGACATTGCGGTGCCATCAACCAAATAGGTGGTTAGCCCTAAAACATGATCGCTGGTTTTACCGTAAACCAAGGAGCCTTGCCCCGATGCATCAGTGCTGATCATACCGCCAATGGTAGCCCGGTTACTGGTGGATAAGTCGGGTGAAAAGAAAAATCCATACGGTTTTAAAAAGTCATTAAGTTGATCTTTTATCACACCGGTTTGAACACGTACCCAACCTTCTTCAACATTTATTTCGAGAATTTCACGCATATAACGTGATAAATCAACCACAATACCAGGCGTTAAAGATTGGCCATTTGTTCCTGTGCCGCCACCGCGAGGACCAAAGGTTAACGATAAAAAAGGGTCTTGCGATGCTATTTGCAGAGCAACTTGAATATCTTTTTCGGTTTTAGGAAAAATAACACCCTGTGGAAGCTGTTGATAAATACTGTTATCGGTTGATGCTGTGAGTCTGGTCGCATAACTTGCGTCAGTATCTCCAGTAAAGCCCTGATTTTTAATGGTGTTTAAATAATTTGCGACAAGCTCGGTCGCGGCATCTTGTTGTGTAATAGTTGCTATCATGGCGGCGCTTATTAATGCATTTGTGTAATTATATCATGGCGATGGCTAATAGAAATTGAAGATTTTACAGTTTGTAACACTCTTTTTATCGATATATGAGCAGCTGCAATTATAATCAAGTTAAACGCCTACTATGAGGTTTATATGAAAAAACTACTAATGCAGATCAGCGGAACACTATTTATTTTACTCGGATTATTGTTTGCTGTGGTGCCCGGGCCATCGTTAATATTTTTTATTGCAGGCTTATTCTGCTTTTCTATGTATTACCCTAAAGCAAGAGGGTATTTAACTTGGTGTCAAAAAGCACTGACTCGCTCGTGTGCCTATTTAGATAAAAAATTAGCAAAAAATTAATTTTTAGTCATAAAAAATGCCAGCAGTTGCTGGCATTTTTTAACGAGGTAACTTACTTAGCAAGTTTGTCTGCTAAGTATAACCATGTTTCTAGTACTGTATCTGGGTTTAGTGAAACAGAGTCAATGCCCTGCTCTACTAACCATGCTGCAAAGTCTTCATGATCTGAAGGACCTTGACCACAAATACCTACATATTTACCTTTTTCTTTGGCTGTTTTAATTGCCATAGAAAGTAGCTTTTTGATTGCAGGGTCACGCTCATCAAATAGGTGAGCAATTAAACCTGAGTCGCGATCAAGACCAAGCGTTAACTGTGTTAAATCGTTAGAACCGATAGAGAAACCATCGAAGTATTCTAAGAATTCTTCAGCCATTAATGCATTTGACGGAAGCTCACACATCATGATTACTTTAAGACCATTTTCGCCACGTTTAAGGCCATGTTCTTCAAGTAATTCAATAACGCGTTTACCTTCTTCAAGGGTACGTACGAATGGGATCATGATTTCGATGTTGGTCATATCCATGCTGTTTCTTACGCGTTTTATAGCTTCACACTCAAGTGCAAAACAATCACGGAAGTCTTCAGAGATATAACGTGCAGCGCCACGGAAACCAATCATTGGGTTTTCTTCTTCTGGCTCGTATTGTTGGCCGCCCACTAAGTTTGCGTATTCGTTTGATTTAAAATCAGACATACGAACAATTACACGCTCTGGAGCAAACGCACAACCTAGGGTAGAAATACCTTCAACTAGTTTACCAATATAGAACTCAACAGGTGATTCGTAACCGGCAATCATGTCTGTGATTTCTGCTTTTAATGCATCTGTTTGTGCATCAAAGTTTAGTAAGGCTTTAGGGTGAACGCCAATCATACGGTTGATGATAAACTCTACGCGAGCAAGGCCAACACCTGAATGTGGTAAACGTGCAAAATCGAATGCGCGATCTGGGTTACCTACGTTCATCATCACTTTCATTGGAAGTTCAGGCATTTCGTCAACACGTGAAGTAAGTACTTCAAAGTCTAAAATACCTTCGTAGATGAAACCTGTATCGCCTTCGGCACATGATACAGTAACTTCTTGACCTGCTTTAATTAAGTCTGTTGCATTACCACAACCAACAACGGCTGGAATACCTAACTCACGTGCAATGATTGCAGCATGACATGTACGACCACCACGATTTGTAACAATCGCAGCCGCGCGTTTCATAATAGGTTCCCAATCAGGGTCTGTCATGTCGGTAACTAAAATGTCACCTACTTGTACTTGGTCCATCTCTTTGATTGAATCAAGTACACGTACAACACCACTACCAATTTTATGACCAATTGCACGGCCTTCAACAACAACATTGCTGCTGCCATTTAGTTGGAAGCGTTCCATTACGTTAGTGTCTTCGTTTGAACGAACAGTTTCTGGACGCGCTTGAACTATATATAGTTTGCCATCGTTACCATCTTTTGCCCATTCGATGTCCATTGGACGACCGTAATGCTTTTCAATGATTACAGCTTGTTTGGCAAGATCTTGCACTTCTTCATCTGTAATCGAAAATTTGTTTGAAAGTGCAGAGTCTACGTCAACAATTTCTACTTGTTTGCCATGAGCTTTGTCTTGAGAGTAAATCATTTGAATGGCTTTAGAGCCAATGTTACGACGTACTACAGCTGGCTTGTTTTTAAGTAGCGTTGGTTTATGAACATAAAATTCATCTGGGTTAACCGCACCCTGTACAACCATTTCACCCAAACCATAGCTTGATGTGATAAACACTACATCTTCAAAGCCCGATTCAGTATCAATACTGAACATTACACCTGATGCTGATTTATCAGAGCGTACCATGCGTTGAATACCCGCTGATAACGCTACACCACGATGATCGTAGCCTTGGTGAACACGATAAGAAATAGCGCGGTCGTTAAATAACGAAGCGAATACGTGTTTAATAGCTGTCATTACAGAATCAATACCAACAACGTTTAAGAACGTTTCTTGTTGTCCTGCAAACGAGGCGTCTGGCATATCTTCAGCAGTAGCTGATGAACGAACAGCGAATGAAACATCTGCAGCGGCATCACCATGAAGTTGGCTATATGCGTCGCGGATTGCTTTATCTAGACTAGGTTGGAATGGGGTATCGATAATCCACTGACGGATATCGGCGCCGACTTTGGCGAGTGTGTTTACATCATCAACATCAAGAGTATCTAGAATGTCGTGAATTTTTGCGTTGAGTCCTGATTGATCTAAAAACTCGTTAAAAGCGTCTGAGGTAGTAGCAAAACCACCTGGGACTTGCACACCTGCGTTAGCTAAGTTTGAAATCATTTCACCAAGTGAGGCATTTTTACCACCAACTCGAGGAACATCTTGCATACCAAGCTCTTGATACCAGAGAACGTATTCTTGCACGGATCTTTCTCCAAAAAACAAATTGTAGTACTAACTGTGAGAGTTAAGAAAGAAAACCTTTTATAAAGGTCGCCCCCATTCTACACTGGCAAACGTCCTCACGTAAACCGTGATACACTTATTTTAAAATTAAATGTAATAAAAAAGAGGCTTTATGAGAACTGCGTTTTATATTTCAGATGGCACGGCAATAACATCTGAAGTGTTTGGTCATGCGACCTTGTCTTTATTTCCTGTTGAATTTAATCATAAAACAATCCCTTTTGTAGAAACAGAAGAAAAAGCACTTGAAATTAAAGCGCTTATCAATGCAACGTCATCTAAGCAAGGTGAAAAACCATTAGTGTTTTTTACCTTTGTGAATCATAAATTATCGGAAATTATTCGCTCTGCAGATGCCGTCTCGTATGACTTTTTAACAACGTATAGTGAAAAAATTGAAAGCGAATTGAACGTTGCCCCAGTACCTAAAGTGCACAGAACACACTCTATACACGAGAAAAGTTATGACTTTAGAATTGATGCAGTTAACTATGCTTTAATGAATGATGACGGCGGTAATATTAAAAACTTTGCTGAGGCTGACATTATTTTGGTTGGCGTTAGCCGAAGTGGTAAAACACCGACAAGTCTATATTTAGCTCTGCAATACGGTATTAAAGCGGCCAATTATCCGATCACAGAAGATGATTTAGAAAGCGAAGGGTTACCCAAGTGCTTAGTGCCATATAAGCATAAACTGTTTGGTTTAACTATAGACCCTGAAAGACTGGCTGCGATCAGAGATAGACGCATGGCAAATTCAAAATACGCATCAATTAGACAGTGTCGTATTGAAGTGCGCGAAGTAGAAATGCTCTATAAGAAGCATAAAATTGCTCATTTAAATTCTACCCACCATTCGGTTGAAGAGATCTCAGCAAAAATCATTTCTGATACAGGTCTTGAGCGTCGTAAGTACTAACAAACTAACATGTGATTTAAGCATGTAATTACACACAGCACACAAAAAAGCCGCTAAATAATAGCGGCTTTTAACATATTAGGAAGGCGTATTACTTGCGAGCATCTTTTAAAAGGTCTGCAACTAAAAAGCCAAGCTCTAATACTTGATCGGCATTTAAGCGAGGGTCACATTGAGTTTTGTAACGCTGCGCTAAGTCATCATCCGATAAACCATATGCACCGCCGGTACACTCTGTAACATGTTGTCCGGTCATTTCTAAATGAACACCACCTGCGTATGAGCCTTCAGCTTTATGAACAGCGAAGAACTGACTAATTTCGCGCATAATGTTATCAAAGCTGCGAGTTTTATAACCTGAGCTGGCTTTTTCTGTATTGCCATGCATTGGATCTGAGCTCCAAATTACTTTACGCCCTTCTTGCTGTACTTTATGCACTAGCGCCGGGAGCTTCTCTGGTAATACGTCTGCACCCATGCGAGTTATGAGCGTTAATCGACCAGGAATGTTATCTGGGTTTAGCGCATCAATTAAACGGATAAGTTCGTCAGGATCCATACCTGGACCAACTTTAACGCCAATTGGATTTTTAATACCTTTAAAGAATTCAATATGAGCATGGTCTAATTGACGTGTACGCTCACCAATCCATACAAAGTGGGCAGAACAATCGTACCAGTCACCTGATAAATGGTCTCTACGGGTTAATGCCTCTTCATAGCCTAGCAATAACGCTTCGTGTGAGGTGTATAAATCTGTTTCTTTTAAACTTGGCGCTATAGTGGAATTGATACCACATACTTCCATGAATTCTAAAGCGTCTTGAATTTTATCTGCAAGCTGTTGGTATTTCGCTTTTTGTGGATTAGCAGCAACAAAGCCCATGTTCCAACGGTTAACCTGATGTAAGTCAGCAAGCCCACCTTGTGCAAAAGCACGTAGTAAGTTGAGTGTTGCCGCACTGTGATGATAAGCGGTCATTAAACGTTGGGGGTCTGGAATTCGTGCTTCTTCAGTAAACTCAAAGTTATTTACTATATCACCACGGTAAGATGGTAACGAAACGCCGTTTATTGTTTCTAAGTCGGCTGAACGTGGCTTAGCATATTGACCTGCCATACGTGCAATCTTAACTACTGGGCATTTACCGCCATAGGTTAGTACTACAGCCATTTGTAAAATGGTCTTAAATGTATCGCGAATATTTGCTGCGTTAAAGTCACTGAATGATTCAGCGCAGTCACCACCTTGAAGTAAAAATGCACGGCCTTCACACACATCTTCAAGTTGTTTAAACAAACTTCTGGTTTCTTCTGCAAATACTAGAGGCGGTGCACTTTTAAGCTGGCCTTCTACTGATTTTAATACGTCTTGATCTGGGTACTGTGGCTGCTGCAGTATTGGCAGTTCTCTCCAGCTATTTGGGTTCCACGATTGCATGTTCATTCCTCATTCCTATTACCTGATGTATTGAAATTAACGTATGCAGCGTCCTTTGTTCAAGGACTAAATACACTATTTACCAATTATTTAGTTATTAGGTAAATATAAATAGGACTGCAAGCCCAGATTTGGCTATTTTATTGATAATAAATTTTTAAATAAAAAAACGTAAAGCATTAAAAAACAATAAGATATGTAGTAAGAGTGGTATTTATTTAGCTTTGCTTGTAGCCACTTAGCTAAGCTGTTTAAGATAATGTTAAACGTAGGAACACATCATACTTAAATCACCTATACGTATTCTTAACTTTACAGTTAAAATTAAATATATCTGCCGCCAGTTATGTAGTTTCGAATATATATGCTAGCTGAGTAGTTCTGCTGGTTTATACCCACTCCTTTATACTTCGTTTATATATAACTATTAGTAAGTTAGAAAATATTATTATTTAAATGTTCCTACCAACAGTAAAGAACACATCATACTCAATTTAAATATAAGTTTAATCTTAACAATAGAGTAATATTTAAATATTAGACTACCAAAGCAAAAGGTTATTTGCGAAAATGGTGGAATAGTAAGATGTGTTCTTGGTGGTGTTATGGTTACAAAAGTACAAATTAGAAGCCAGTTTGATTTACTCAATGAGTTAACGCTTAGGTTAATTGAAGAGCTTAAAGAATGTGGATTTGCTAAGGCCGAATATTATCAACTACCTGAAATAAGCAGTGTGGATGAAAATATAATTCCCGAGTCGATTGCAGTATCTAAAATTACAGGAGAGCTAGCACATAAGGCTATTTTAAATTCTTTTTCTGATATGTATAAAAAGCCTGGGCTGAGTAGTCGCGTATTAAAACGCCACCCTGGTTTATTAATAATACAAGATGCTAACAAACAAGCCATCATTGATCGCATTGCTCAAGTTAATAATGCAAAAGCGGCATTTAAAAATTGTATTTTAGCGATAGACAATAATGATGCTCGATTTGAAGCCGTGCATAATGCTATGCCAAATTTAATTACGCTTGCCGCTTATCGTAAAATTCATAGCGAAAGCGAATCCCCTTTTTCAGTTCGTTTTACTTGGATGCATAAACATGCCACTAAAACACTCACAAAGAAGATGGCTCTTGAAATGCTTGAAAAATCCGCTGGGTATAAAAACCCAAGAATGATTGATCAGCAAAAGTGGCAATCATTGGTTGCTCAAGAACAAGTTCGAGTTGCCAGCTTAGGTGAAAAAGAAAAATTACGAATTAGGCGCCCTACCCGAGTTAGCCCACAAGTTAATGTTAGATACACGGCTCAAAATCGTTACCATGTTAGTGCCGCCTTACCTTTTATTCTTATAAACCCACAACCCGATGTTAAGTATGGCCAACTGCCGAGTTACGAAAAACCGTTATCACATCCACGAAAACGTGAGTATGACTTTCTGGTAGACCGTTTATATTTAGAACAAGTAACAAAGTAATTATGTTAAAAAGGCCACATTATGTGGCCTTTAATATAACTAGTGGTAAAAATTAATATAATTATTTTTCTACAATTTCTTCCAGCTTATCTTCATCAATTAAGACTGCATTTTCAACAATGCGTTTACCACCTTGTATCTCTATCCGCTTGTTGTGTTTATTTAATGCCAGAATCTCATCACAAAACTGATCAGATGGATGCATTTCATAGGTGTAATCTACAATATTACCCGTTTTATCATCTTTTACATTGGTAATGCTGTACTCAGATATTGCCCCTTTTTCAATTAAGTCTTTCATCGTGGTGGTCATATCACGACGCAGTGCTTTTAATTTATTTTCGGTAATATCATCGGTTGAATAAATAGAGCCGTATTTTTCCATAATAGACAACAGTCTAAAATGATACGTTTTTCCTGGGGCAGCATAACGCCATAAGTGATACAAACGTAACATCATCCAACGCGATAGTCCGCGCTTTAATTCTTGAGCACTATTAAAATAATAGCCCTTATATTCAAGGTTATCGATCATGTTATGAACAAACGCATTTAAACACGCCACACATTTAACATTTCCGCCTTGGCCTTTTTTACCGCTAAAGTGTAAAGACGATAAAAAGTTCATATTCGACTCATAGAACGAATCATCAATATCAGAGTTTTTAGTGTCAGTAGCAGAATATTTAAAAGAAAGTTTTGAACCTTGTAATGCTTCGAGCGATTCTTTAATTTGCGGATAAGGCATAGACTGACCAACCGCTTTAAGTTCTTGTGCTAATTCGTTCATAGAAAACACAACGGCATATTGAATACCGGACTTAAAATTAATTTTTACTATTTTACCTTTTGAAGCAAGGCGAATTAGTGCACGCTCAACTTTTTCTTCTCTGTCTGATGGCCAAACTAGGTATTCAACGTCTTCACCATCTTTACGAGTACTTACCACAGCCGGTGTTATTTTAATTTCACCATCGTATAAAATACCGTCTACTTTCTCAGATATCTTACGCGTAATAATGGTTTTTTTAGGGGCTTCTTCAAGTGGCAGCTTTTTATGTCCTGAGCGAACAAAGCGTCCCCACAGATCATAATGGTTAAATGTGTTAGAGTAAGCGCGTAACCCATGGGCTGCATTTTCTATCGAAATTCGCACATCTTTATTATCTGTAAATAGTGCTAAGCTTTCGTTATCAATTGCACTTTCCACCCCGTGAATTTGGCCCCTAAGTGTATCGGGCAAGTTATCTACCGAGATGTTGACCTTTCGGCTCATGGTTTTTATTTCCGTTTTTATTGTGACAGCTAATAACAACACATAAAGCCACAAAAGTTAAATGTTTAAGTTAGTATAAAAGTGATCTGACTTCAAATAAAATGCTTAGATCAGTATTTTACTAAGCAAAAGTTAAAACAGAAGATTTCAGATCACATTTATACTAACTAGGCTTTAATAAACCGAATTTTTACTAACTGAATAATAAATTTGTCCATTGCAAAGTGTTTTATTTGATATTTAGCACGACAAATTAAACAAAAAATTTGTTGCCTGTGGATAAGCTTAGTTCGAGTTAGCATAGATCTGATCTGTACTTACTACAGATCAGATCTATACTAATTAAACCGCTTATTATCTCTGTTGGTGGGTGCATAACTTTATAATTTACTTAGTAAAAACATGATCTATAGCGATGCTTTTGTGAGTAACTCAGTGCTTAACCTGTGCGTAACTAAGCTGCTAAATATTTGCTTAGTATAAAGGTGATCTGCCAGTAGATAAGGATCTGATCTTAACCACGTACAATGCTGATCCACTTTTTTAAGTATTATTCATGTAAATCATGTAGTTAAATGATAATTTTAAGCCCTTAGCCTTTAATACCTTATATATTTAACCATACTTAAACTTCTTTATTTATACTAAGCAATATTAAAGGCGTAAAATTATTTTAGATGTCATGTATTTAAAATACATGTCGTCTTAAATAGTTGTTTACAGCTAATTGAATGGACATTATACTAAACGCCTAACTTTGAGGAATAAAGTATGTCTATCAACAATAATGCGCTAGATACCTACCGACTTTTGAAAGCAACCGCAGAAGTTGCTGAAAAATCACTAGAAGGACGTATTCAACATTACCGCGCCCATCTTAAGTCTGAAGAAAAAGAATTAAGAACCTACACCCAAAAAGCCGCTGCTGATTTACTTGGTTGTAATAATCGTACCTTAAAAAGACGCCATGACAATGGTGATTTTGACGATTTAAACATAAAACGCGGTGCAAACGGTCATTACGCTTATACGTTGGTTAATATTTTTGCCATGGCCGATATAATGGATATAAAACCCGATCATCGTGCACCGACAGACAAACTCCAAGTTATTGTTATTAATTCGCTAAAAGGTGGTTGTGGTAAAACAACGAGCATGGTTAATATTGCTGCAGCACTTGCCACTACTAACATCAAGCGTTACCGAATTGGTATTATCGATTTAGATCCGCAGGGGTCATCATCTAGCTTTTTCCCATCTTCTGAGCCCGATCCAATTACTGTGGGTGATTTAATGCGTGACTGCATTGATCTTGAAGAAGGTGAAACCTGGCCTGAATTTGTTTCAAACTCTTTTTTACCAACTCATATTCCTAATATTCGTGTTTTACCCTCAGGTATGGATGATTTTTATTTTGAACACGAAACTGCAACTTTGCTTAAAGACACCTCAAACTATGAGCAAACTCGCCATTACCATAAGCTGTTAGAGCGTGTTATCGAGCCAGTAAAAGATGAATTTGATATTTTACTAATTGATACAGCGCCTACTCTTAACTTTATGTTTTATAATGCATTAATGGCTTCTACAGCGATGCTTATACCGGTTCATCCTGAAGCGGTAGACTTTGATGCTAATAATAAATATTTAAAACGTTTAGGTGAGATTTATCATACCGTTGCAGCTCTTGGTCACGATGGTTGGGACTTTATGCAATTTTTGGTTACCAATTATGTAAAAGGCAATCACTCACAACGTGACATTGTTAAAGACGTAAGAAGTGCCTTTGGTCGCCAAGTTATGAGTTACCCTATTAATCACAGTTCAGCAATTACCGCGAGCTCATCCTCGTTTAATACCATTTTTGATCAAAAAGCGTCTGATAGTTTAGCGAGTAGAGAATCGTTAATGCGCGCTCAAGAAAATATCAAAGATGTTGTCGATGAACTCGAAATGCTAATTCGTTCAAATTGGCAATCTACACAATCAAAATTAAATACGCCTAAGTAAGGATGTTGACTAAAAATGGCTAAAAAACGTAAAAATGACACCCGCTTAGATCCCTTTGCAACCGCTGTTGGCAGTAGCAGCTTAGACGCTCTTTTAGAGCAAGCCAATGCAGGCGATGTTATTCGTATGCCTGCGCCAAGCGATCCTAACCGCGAAATCACCTTAGTGTGTAAAGTGATTGCACATAACGAGATTGAAAAATCGACTCAGGTTTATGGCAAAAATCGCCGTGTACAAGCGCTTTTAAACGAAAAGTCGGTATCCGATATACTTCCTGCAATTAAAGAAGATGGTCGCAATCAGCACCCTGCCCTACTTTGGGATCAAGGTGATATGAGCCTCGTTCTTGCAGGTTCAAGACGTCGTAAAGCCTGTATTTTGGCTGGTGCAGACTATCTTGTTTTGAGTTCAAATGATTTTAATGAGCAAGATGCCAAAGTGTTAGCGGTTTCTTCCGATCAATACATTGCCCCTAGTCTATGGGAGTTAGGCCAAGCGTATCAGCAAACTCGAGATGAGCTCATTCAACAAGGCAAAAAAGGTTCGTACCGCGAAATTGCCGTTATTGAAGGGGTATCGCACACCGCGATTGCTGATGCTATCAAAGCGTATGAGCAAATATCTGCCGATGTTATAGCCCTTTACCCAACTGCTAATTATGTAGGGAGAGAAGTCGCTAAAAAGCTGATTAACGCAAAGGAGCGAGACGAGGCTGCATTTAACGAGTTAGTTGTTGCACTTGCCAGCAATGATGAAGTTAACGCCTTAGAAGCCGACGACAAGCGCGCTATGTTGATCACTAAATATTTAACCGCAGAGCCTAAAACAGCATTAAAGCGTGAGGCTGTGCTTGAAAACGACTTTATTAGTGTGCAACGCAACCTTAAAAGTGGTGACGTTTCAATAAAAATTAATAATAAAGTGATGACAGACAAGCGCTTAGAGCAACTTACTAAACTATTAAGTGCCTTTAATTAGTTAGTAATATCGTGATCTGTAAAGGGGCTAGGTTAGTTAAATCGTGATCTAGCCCCTTTAATTAGTTAGTAAAAACCTGATCTATCAAGGCAAAAAAAAGCAAATAAAGCCCGATAAACCACCAAAGATCGTATTTTTACTAACTAAATCTGTTCTAGTTGGTCAATTTGCTACCTTGTTAGTAAAAACCTGATCTATTCCTAACTAAATCCCCCTCATGAAGTTAATTGATTGTTTTTATTTTGTAATTTAAACGTGCTTTTTTAGTGAGCAAAATTAAACAATCGCTATAAACCATTTTTTTACTAACCAATCAGATCCAACCAGTCTATTTTAAAAATAATATTGCTTTAGCTCAGCGCTGATAAGGCATATACTGGAAAAATTGTTTTTAAATTTTAATACTTTGAGTGACATGTCTGCTAACTTATCAAAAAATGATTTAATGGCTATTTTTGAAGAAATTAAAAATGAGCAGGCTACCCAGTTTCCTCTTTCTGAGCGATTCATAAAAAAATTGTTTAAACCCACGGTGTTAGCCAAAGGAAAGTCTTACTACAAGAATGGTCAAATCACCTGGTTAGAACATAATGCCGATTTTTCTGTGGTAGATTCTACGGTACAAGGCGATAAGGGCATTGCGTTTAACCAACGAATTGAGATCAGTAAATTACCAACTGGCTATTCAGTCGACACACACTGTACTTGTAATGTTAAAACTAAATGCCGCCATTTGGCTGCAATTTTGTTAAAACTAAAAATTGAGCATTCAGGTGAATACGGCGAAGACTATTTTATAAATGATTGGTTTAGCGAACTCAGTGCGCTTAAAAACACCGATCAAGCTCAACCATCGCAAGTGTTACTGTTTGTATTAGACATAGAAAACAACAAAGTATTTTTAACACCTAAAATTGCCAACTACGATAAAAATAATAACTATGCACTAGGTCGCAATTTAACCGAACAACAGCTTAATAGCTTTGTAACTCCTAGCGACCTACTAGAAAGTGACTTTAGATTATATAGCTGGATCCGCTCGCAAAATGCGGTGGGTAATATTGAGCTTAAAGGACAATGGGGTTTTAACGCGCTACAGCAATTACTAGGCACAGAACGATTATTTTTACAGCGTTCGCGAGTACCTATAAAAGCACAACCTGGCTTACCGCTAAATTTTGTTTGGGAAAAACAAAAAGAAGTTACTCAGTTAAAAATTCATCTTGATCAAATTCCTAATTGGGCGTTAATTAAAACCACACCACCTATCTATTTAGATTTAGATAAATATAAGTTAGGGCGTATTCGCACGCCGCTCAGTGCTGATGAAATAGCGCATCTACAAACAATACCTGCACTGCACGATACTAACTTTGACCGAATTTATAAGCAGCTTGCTGATAATTTTGGCGCCGGTGTTATTCCGCACCCAACTAATGCACCTAGTAGCCCTGTAAAGTCGTTAAGTAATGCCGTGCTTAAAGTTAGCATGTCGGGCTCAGTTATGGCTATTTCGTTATCGTTTAAGTATAAAAATAAAAATTACTTAGCAGGTACGGCGCCTGAAAAACTTATAAATAGTGCATTCGAAAACACCGTTACTAATGAGCTGGTTAATTTGGGCTTTGATTTTTGTAAAGGGGGTTTACACAGCGAGTTTATTTTTAGTCAGGAATCGGCTATTCATTTACACTGGTTAGCGCATGAGGTGTTACCAAGCTTTAAGCAACGTGGCTGGCAAGTATCAATGAGCAAAGTTAATGTTGCTGATACTAAAAGCAAAATCTCTCTGCATGTAAACAGAGCCGCTGGTCATCAAATGCATAGCAAAGTTGTACTAAACGACACCAAAGTGGCCACTTTATTTAATGTAAATAACAAACTGTATGAATCGTTAAATCGTCAAAGTGAATTGTTTTATTATTACCCTATTGGTCGTCAATTTGGGGTTATAGATAAAGCCGCGTTTAATTTATTAATTGAATTTAAATTGCGATTTGAGTTTATTAAAACCCGTGACGAATTTAACATTCCGCTTTCATACTTACCTGAATTAGTTCAGCACACAGCTATTAATGTAGAGCTACATGACCCGTCACTAGAGCGTTACCTTGATGAACTAAATAACGATGCACTGCTATCACCTAACACTGCCATTCATGGCTTACACGATTCTGTAGTATTAAGAGAGTATCAGCAAGAAGGCGTGGCTTGGCTTAACTTTTTAAAGCGTAATCAGTTAGGTGGGATTTTAGCGGATGATATGGGCTTGGGTAAAACGTTACAAGTGATTGCCTACTTAGCAAGCTCATACAATACACCGCAAGCAGGGCCTACGCTTATTGTTTGCCCAACAAGCTTAGTGAGTAATTGGCAAAACGAAATTAACAAGTTTGCTAAAAACTTAAAAGTGACCACTATTTTTGGTGCACACCGAAATGATTCGTTGCAGCATTTGGCACAAGCGCAATGTATTTTAACCACGTATCCGCTATTAAAACGTGACATTGCTTATTACTCACCGCTGTATTTTGAAAACATTATTCTTGATGAAGCCCAGTATATTAAAAACGATACCGCACAAGTTTCGCGGTTGGTAAAACGTTTAAATGCCGACTTTAAGCTTTGTTTAAGTGGCACCCCAATTGAAAACAATTTATTTGAATTAAAGTCATTGCTCGACTTTGCAATGCCCTCGCTTTTAGGTTCACAGGCGCACTTTAAGCAGCATTTTCAAGGCCCTATTGAACGCGAAAGCAACATTGAACGTGCAGAGCAACTAAAAGCGTTAATTATGCCGTTTATTTTGCGCCGTACTAAAGCCCAAGTGGCTCAAGAGCTACCGCAAAAAACCGAACTTATAAAAGAGTTTGAGTTTGAACCTAAACAAAAAGATATGTACCAAGGTATAACTCGTGCGCTTGAAGAAAAACTGATTGATTTATTTGCCGAGCAAGGCGTACAAAAAAGTAAACTCGCTTTTTTAGAAGCTTTATTAAAGTTACGCCAAATTTGTTGTCATCCTAAACTCATTGAACCTGAAACAGAGGCAGCCAGTGCTAAATTAGAATGGTTATCGAGCCACTTACCTTTAATGCTTAGCCTTGGCCGAAAAGTGATTATATTTAGCCAGTTTACCTCTGCCCTTGATTTAATTGCCGAGCGTTTAAATGAGCTAAATATTAATTTTAGTATGCTAACGGGGCAAACGCGTCATCGCGATAAAGTAATAGACGAATTTACCAGTGGTAACACTTCCGTGTTTTTAATTAGCTTAAAAGCCGGTGGTACAGGGCTTAATTTAACCCAAGCCGACACCGTTATTCATTTTGATCCATGGTGGAACCCAGCCGTTGAAAAACAAGCCACCGATCGTGCTTATCGTATTGGCCAAACCAATCCAGTGTTTGTTTATAAACTAATTATGGCTAACTCTATTGAACAAAAAGTATTTCAAATGCAGCAAGATAAGCAAGCGCTTGTAGATGCATTATTTACTGAAAAATCAATGAGTTTTACCCAGTTTGACGAACAACAAATGCTGTCTTTAATTAAAAGCTAAAATAATTTTAAAAAATCATGACGAGTTTTTGAACTTATTTAAATTGTAGGCGTCTATTAATATGCTTGGTTAAATTGCAGTTTCTCCAAGCTTTCATGTTGATATCCCATATAGTAGTTACTAGACATAGTAATGATTAAGCCAGCCAGTTCAGCGCTGGCTTTTTTTTGCCTGAATATTTTAAACTATTTTATTTAAAATATTTTTGAACTAATCAATAATAGCTGGGTCTATTAATATGCTTGTAGTTGATATGTTGTTATACAAGTTTCATGTTGATTTCCCTGTTTGATTACTAATTTAGTAATATTGAGCCAGCTTTATTAGCTGGCTTTTTTTATGCTCTAAATTCAACTTTTTTTAAAAATTATTTTGAACTAATTTAATCAGGACGCGTCTACTATTATGCTTGTAGTGATGTGTTGTTATACAAGTTTCATGTTGATTTCCCTGTTTGATTACTAATTTAGTAATATTGAGCCAGCTTTAATAGCTGGCTTTTTTTATGCGCTTAATTTAGTGCGTTACCCCTACTGCTAAAGAGCGTAATTCGTTATGATAGCATGTCACTAAATTTTAAAAGTTTATTCTATGTTTACTTCGTTTTTTTCCCATTTAGATTGGTTAAGTGTTGGTACTGGCGCTATAGCCGGTATGGCTATTTTCAGCGTTGTATCAGTCCAGTTAAGTAAAAAAATAAAGCGCCAAGTGAGTGAGCAGCAACAACAGTTATTGTTATTACAAAGCCAGTATGAGCAAACGCAAAGCCAATATGCCGCATTGGTTGAAGAGCACGATTTATTAGGGCTTACTCATCAAGAGCAACGTGATCAGTCTCAGCATTTTAAAACCCGTTTAACTGAACAAGAAAAGCAAAGCCAACTTTATAATCAATATTGGCGTAAAGCCGAAGCCGAGCTAACCGCCCTGCGCGAGCAATACAATCTGCGCGATGTAGAGCTTAATAATATACGCACTACCCTTGAGCAAAAGCAGCAACATTTTAGTGAACAACTCGCCCATATAGAGCAAAGTAAAGAAACGCTTAAAAAAGAATTTGAAAATTTAGCTAACCAAATATTAGAAGAAAAGTCGCAAAAATTTAAAACCCTCAATCAAGAAAGCATAGAGCAGTTACTTAAGCCGGTTCAAGGTGAGCTAAAAGGCTTTAGAGATAAAATGGAGTCTATTCACGTTGAAGACTTACAGCAACGTGCAGCACTTAAAACCGAGCTATTACATTTACAAGCCAAAAGCCAAGCAATTACCGAGCAGGCCGATAAGCTAAGCAATGCCTTACAAGGGCAAAAGAAAACCCAAGGTAATTGGGGCGAACTCATGCTTGAAAACGTGCTTGATAGCGCAGGCCTGCGCGCTGGCACCGATTACAAGCGAGAAGTGTCGTTTAATACCGAAGACGGCCGTTTGCGCCCTGATGTGGTGGTGTATTTACCCCAAGGACGGCACTTAGTGATTGATGCAAAAACATCGTTAAATGCCTATACCCGCTATGTAAATGCCGAAACAGAGCTTGAGTCTCAACAAGCGATTAAAGAGCATGTAAATGCCGTAACTGCTCGTATAAATGAGCTGGCCAGTAAATCGTATGACCGTTTACCAGGGATAAACTCGCCTGAGGTTGTTATTATGTTTGTACCCATAGAATCCGCCTTTGTAGAAGCACTTAAATACCAAAGCGACATTTACCAGCAAGCAATAGAAAAAAACATTTTGGTTGCTACCCCTACTACCCTGCTAACCAGTTTAAATATTGTTAAACAGTTATGGCGCTTTGAAGAGCAAACTAAATATTCAAAAGAGCTGGCTAATCGTGCTGAGCGTTTTTACAGTAAACTCAACGGCTTTTTAACCAGTATGGAAGGTGTGGGTAAACAGCTTGATAAAGCCAAAGAAACTTACGATAAAGCATTTTCTCAGTTATACCGTGGTAAAGGTAACTTAATTAAACAAGCCTCAGAATTTAAGGAGCTGGGTGTATCGGTGCAAAAAGAGTTACCTCAAGAAAGCGTTGAACGCGCTCACTTAGAGCTTGATGAATAAACACCGCACATAATATTTGCGCACTGAGGTTGTGCGTTTATGTGGCTAGTTATTTACTAACGGCGCAGGCACTATAATAATACCTGTCCTTTAGGATTAACCACATGCAACGCCCAACCGTTTTTTTCATTTCACATGGTGGCGGCCCAATGCCATTACTAGGTGATGCCAACCATGCAGAAATGCGAGCCTGCTTAGAACAGGTTGCCGCTAAAACCCCAAAGCCCTCTGCTATTTTAATGGTCAGCGCGCATTGGGAAGCTCAACCAATTAGTATAACCGCGCACTCTTCACCGCCGCTTATTTACGATTACTACGGTTTTCCTGAGCAGGCGTATCAATTAACTTACCCTTGTGCTGGCCAGCCGCAACTTGCTAATTTAGTACAGCAGGCGCTCGCAACACATAATATTGACTCAAAACTCGATTCACAGCGTGGCTACGATCACGGTATGTTTGTGCCGTTAAAAATTATGTACCCAAAGGCCGATATTCCCTGTGTGCAAATATCCTTGCATCCAAGCCTCGATCCGCTAATGCATATTGAAATTGGTAAAGCGCTGCAAAGCATTGATTATGATAACTTATTAATTATAGGCTCAGGCTTTACCTTTCATAATATGCGCGCTTTTGGTGTTACCCAATCAAGCGATGTTAATCAGCAAAATCAGGCATTTGAAAATTGGCTGGTAAGCACAATCGCAGATCAAACATTAACCGAGCAGCAGCGTGAACAGCAATTACTAGCATGGCAGCAAGCTCCAGCTGCACGCTTTAATCACCCCAGAGAAGAGCACTTGTTGCCGCTACATGTATGCTATGGCGCTGCTACTAGCTCAAGCACTGAGGTATTTGAATTAAATATTGCCAATAAGCGAGCCAGTATGTATTTGTGGCGATAACACAACGGCTATTAGGTTTGGGTTTAAATCGTTCTTAGCTGCGATAAAGGTGCTGATATTTAGCGTGTTATTTTGTTACAGTAAATGTAATAAGCGTCTTAATCTAGAAAGCGCTCTAACCGAAGACTAGGAACAATAACAATGAATCTGATCAAAACATCGGGCTTGGCACTGGCCATTGTTGCGGGCTTAGGCTTGCAAGCATGTTCAAGTACCAGCATAACAACCAACAATAATGCAGCGATGAGCACCGTGAATAACCCATTAACCCTAACGCAAATTTATAAAGATAAAGAATTTAAAACCCAGCGAAGCACTTACTTTAAGTGGCTAGACGATGGCACTGGCTACACCGTACTTGAAGAGCGCGAAAGCGAAAAAGAAAAAGCAGACGATAACAACGCCGATGACGAAAAAGAGCACGGCGTAAAAGGCAACGACATTGTATTTTACAATGCTGACGGCACAGGCCGTAAAGTACTGGTTGAGTTTGAAAAACTGTTGCCAGAGGGCGCAGACGAGCCATTTGCAATCGAAAGCTATCAGTGGTCAAAAGACGGTAAATGGCTGATGGTATTTACCAACAGTGAGCAAGTTTGGCGCTCTCGCAGCCGCGGGGATTTTTGGTTACTTAACCTTGAGACTAACCAGTTACAGCAATTAGGTGGCTTGGATGTTGAGCCAACTAAGTTAATGTTTGCTAAGTTCTCGCCAGATAGCTCAAAAGTAGCTTACGTACGCGATAACAATATTTATATGCAAGCGGTTGGTAGTAACGATGTAACCGCGCTTACAACCGATGGTAGCGCCACCATAGTTAACGGTAATTTTGATTGGGTATACGAAGAAGAGTTTACTATTGCCGATGGTTTTCGTTGGAGCCCCGACAACAAATCAATCGCCTATTGGCAGCTTGATACTAGTGACGTTAAATTTTTCACTATGATCAACAACACTGACGAACTTTACCCTACCCTTAAAGAATTCCCTTATCCTAAAGCGGGTGAAACCAACTCTGCCGTGCGTGTTGGTGTGGTAAGCCTTGCTGATAAACAAACCCGTTGGGCTGAGCTTGAAGGCGATAACCGCGGCCGTTACATTCCGCGTATTAGCTGGGCAGGCACTGGTAATGAATTAATGATTCAAGATTTAAACCGCCCACAAAGCCATAACAAAGTGTGGTTGTTTGATTGGCAAAAGCAGCAACTGACCAAGATTTTAGAAGACAAAGACGATGCGTTTATAGAGTGGTTTTATAAAGCAAGCTGGTCAAAAGACGGTGAGTTTTTTATTTGGCATAGCGAACGCGACGGCTGGCGTCATCTTTACCGTGTATCGCGCGATGGCAAAACTATTATCGACCTAACCCCTGGTGATTACGACATTATTGATATGCTGAGCATCAATGAAGATAAAAACGTAATGTATTTTATTGCCTCGCCAAACGATCCTGGTCAGCGTTATTTATACAGCACACCGCTTGATGGCAGCAGCAAACCGGTACGGGTAACACCTGCTGAGTTTGAGGGATCAAACAGCTACTACATGTCAAAAGATGCCTCATGGGCTATGCACACTTACTCTAAATTTGGCACGCCACCGACTAAAGAGATCATTAAAGTGGCAAATCATAGTAATGTAAAAACCTTAGTTGAAAATACAAAGCTTAAACAAAAGCTGGCTGAGCAAAGCTTACCAAAGCATGAGTTTTTTAAAGTAAATGCGCAAGATGGCACCGAGCTTGACGGCTACATTATGTTCCCAGAGAACATGGATAAAAGTAAAAAATACCCAATTGTATTTTACGTATACGGCGAACCATGGGGCTCAACCGTGCAAGACCGCTGGGAAGGCAACAGTTACCTGTATAAATCACTGTTAACGCAAAAAGGCTTTATTGTGGCATCGGTTGATAACCGTGGTACACGTGCACCAAAAGGCCGCGATTGGCGTAAATCAATCTATAAAAAAATTGGTTCTATCACAGTGCAAGACCAAGTAGACGCCCTAGATGCTATGGCTAAACGTTGGGATGTAATAGACACTGACCGCGTTGGCGTGTGGGGTCATTCAGGCGGCGGTAGCTCAACCCTTAACTTACTGTTCCGCCATGGTGATAAATTTAAAGTTGGCATTGCCTCTGCACCGGTGCCAGATATACGTTTATACGACACCATTTATCAAGAACGTTATGCGGGCAACCCAAACACCGATCCTGAGAGTTACGATAACACCTCGCCTATTACCTTTGCTAAAAACCTAACTGGTAAGCTATTACTTATTCACGGTACGGGCGATGATAACGTGCATTATCAAGGCTCAGAGCGTTTAATTGACGAGCTTGTAAAGCATAACAAGCAGTTTGAGTTTTTCTCATACCCTAACCGTTCACACAGCTTGCGCGAAGGCAAAGGCACCACTTTGCATTACCATACAATGATGGCTGACTTTTTTGAAAAGCACTTATTAAATAAGTAATCGCTTTAAAAAAATAAAATACTAAAGCCGCACACTAACTGTTAGTGTGCGGCTTTTTTAATCAAAATGTAATGGGGGTTTACAGCAGGGTGTAAAGGTTAACCTTGAGAAAGGAAGTCTCATGTCCTTATACTAAACCTAAATAACAAGAACCTGAGTAAACTTTACTGGAAGATGACTTTGGTCTTTTGCTTTCTTAAGTAGTATTAATTTAGCTATCAGCAGAGCTATTTAATAATTTACTATTCTCTTTTAGACTTTCTATATGCTTAAGTATAATACCTTCCATTATAGGGGTTATAGCTGCATTAGCGTCTTTGTACCAAGGTTTATCATTTTGAGACATATTTAGATCGAATGTAAAATTAGCCATAAGATAATATTTTTCATTCAATTGCGTTGCAAAAATGTATTTTTTCTTTGTTTCATTAGAACGAATCTCTGTATATTTTATCCACTCAATATTGTTAAATGTACATTCATCAAATTGAGATATTTCAGGGAAACCTGAATTTAATAAGTTAGACTCTATGTGATGTTGCTTTTCTTCGTCTGAAAATGGTGTAGCTCGGCGAGCAGAATGAGCTTCTATTTCATTGATGAGCTCAGTATTATGCCCTTTAAAATATTTACCTATTGAAGAGGAATTATAATAGTCGTTATATTCCTTTAGAATGGCATGGCCGAGTTCTTTAGTGCTAGTGACTGGAGATGCGAGCTTTCCAATAGTAATATTGAGCCGCAGGCTTCCCAACTCATCTGACATCGGCGTTCGCATTAGAGGCCAATAAAACCAATAGGACTCATGAATTGGAATATATCTAGAATGTCGAATCTGACTATAGTTAGTTTCAAACCAATTTGCTTCTGTAAAAGGATAATTTACAATTTTTGTTTTAGGTTGTTTCAACGGATTACAAACTGGAAGAGCAACGGTCAATTTAAGCTCTTCGTCTAGGTAATAATGCTCTTTTTGAATATTATTAAAATCAGGGCCTCCGCGATAACCGCGGAGTATTTTTTTCATTAGCATTTAAGTATTTCTCTCAATACAACCACTCTAAGTATTTTTTTCTATATAATTTAGTACGTCTTGTGCTCTCCGATGATTACCAGCTAAGCGCAATTGAGTATGATAAGACTCTAGCCCCAAATAAGGTAATGTATGTGGGCTGGTTAATTCTGTTCCTAAAAAGGTAAGACCCATAAACTTTAAGCTACGAATTAAACTGCTGGGAGATCGATTATTTTTTCCTGCCATATTAGGTACTACATCAAAGGGGGTCATTTTTTAATGATTTAATTCTGCATTGACCAAGTATTTCATTAACAGTATTCACTATTACATTAATTGGCACCAACTTCTGTTGATTAGAGGCATTTAGTGCATTAAATGAAAGAGTGAACATCTCCTCGTTGTTTACTGCTGACCAAAAACCAATCAAGTTATCATGCTCATTGAACGTAGCTTTCCAAATTGATAACTTTGCATCTCGCTGCTCCCAGATATGATCTTCAGAATGTAATAAATTCACCGTATGAAAAAGGTCCTCTTCCCACATTTTTTCATATCTTTTGTGTGAGTATTCCACAATTTCAATCTTTGATGCTTTTTTAGCTGAGCTTTTAAATAAAATAGAGTCGTGCTCAGGCCTTATGACTCCGACAGTAATAGTTATTATTTTATGGTCATCTATAAGCTGAAAGTCATACTTGAGATCATTATCATATTTTTTCTTACTAATTGTGACTTCTTGATTCCCTATAGACGATATTTCGCAAACCATCGTTGACTGACTACGGCCATGAGTACTCAATGAAATAAGTAATAAAATTAACCAAATAAAACTATATTTTGAAATATTATGTATCACTAAACTATCCTTTTAAATACTTAGTATAAAGAGTTAGAGCTAACGCTTATCTTAATTATCACTTAAAAACTACACTGAAAGAACACCGCGCTTAATCTATTTTTTACTTCAATTTCGATAGAAGTTTTCATGTTTCTTTCTAGATAATGATTATAGAGCTCTTTAATGAGAGCGTTATGTGGGTAATCCAAATAAAAGATCCGAGAGTTAAGATAATAGTCCGCCTCGTTAGTGTGCGGCTTTTTTAATCAAAATAGTACGAGGGTTTACAAGGCTTAGGTTGGGTAGAGTGTAACGAAACCCAACAAAGAAAGGCGGCTTTGCTCAATAGCAATGCGCTAAAGGCTCAATAGGCAATAATTGAATCGTTTATTACTAAACATAGCTTGGAATTAGAGAGGCATTAAAAAAGTAGCATCCTTGCTACTACAAGTGCGATATTAACTGCTTGGTTGCGAAGGTTGATACTTATTAACGAGAATGTGCTGCAAACTTTTAAGTGCCCGCTTTATCGCTTGCAGCATACTTCTTCCTTTTGTATTTACATTAATACTGGGTAGCCCAGGCAAAAGAATATTAATTTTGCATTGCTGCAAAGTGCCGTGACGCTCACTTGAAAGATCATTTATTTGAATCTCAACTTTACGAATATTTAAAGTATGTTTTGCCAATTGGCTTTTTATCAACTTCAAAAGCGACATCTTTTCACTTGCGTTAATTATCTTGTTTTTAACTGTAAGTTTTAGCTTCATGCAATTACACCTTTTAATAGTAACTATGTTGCAGGCATGACTGTAATCTACTAACTTAGTGGCAAAGGAAAAAGCTGATTATTTCTTACTTTAAAACAGGTATTTTCGAATGATTACCAACATTAACTACAATCACTTATATTATTTTTGGCAGGTAAGTAAGCACGGCAGTATTGCAGCGGCGAGTAAAATACTTAATTTAACGCCGCAAACGGTCAGCTCGCAAATTACTAACTTAGAGCAACGATTAGGAAAACCACTGTTTGTTCGCCAAGGGCGAGGCCTACAGTTAACGGAGTTTGGCCATGTAACTCAGCAGTACACCAATGATATGTTTGCTATTGCTCACGAATGGTTAGAAACTACGCAAGGCGATACCACGCAATACTCACGAACGTTAAAGGTGGGTATTTCAGATGTGTTACCCAAATCATTGGTGTCGAAGTGGCTAGCGCCTTTAATTAATAACGACCGTATTACCAACTTACACTGTATTGACGGCCAACAAGATGAACTGCTGGCGCAAATGGCGATTCATAAGCTCGACTTAGTGTTAGCCGACAAACCACTCGATACCACTTTATCATTTAAGGCGTTTTGTCATGAAATAGGTAAAAGCCAAATCGCTCTTTTTGGTAACGAAACATGGCATTCGCAACTACATAAGCAGTTTCCGCAGTCTTTAAATAACAAGCCTTTAGTGCTCCCTGCAAAAGAAAGCCCCGTCGCGCGGGCTATTTATTATTGGCTGCAAGAGAAAGACATTGAAATGACAATAGCTGGCCATGTTGACGACAGCGCATTAATGAAGTCGTTAGGTGAGCAAGGGTTTGGCATATTCCCTGCGCCTATTTTGGTAAGAGCCGAAGTAGAGCGCCATTACGGCGTAAATTACATTGGTACAATTGATAATGTTTATCAGCATTATTATGCCTTTACGCCTGACAGGCTTATTAAAGACAGTATTTATGATGAATTTATAAAACACGCTCAAATGACGTAGATTTTAGTTAATCGCCTTATTGACGGGCGTCGGGGGGCGGGTTACGGGGCTAAAACCTTACACTTCTCATACTTCAAATAAATATATTAAAAATATCAACAAAGCGATAAATAATACCGGAGTGAGCAAATAAAATATGATATTGGCTACAATTTTATTGTTATCTCTAAAGTTTAATACTTTTTGGCGTGCGGCAATTAAGGCTGGGAATGTAAAAAACCCTTGGATACCGATAGCTAAAGTAATAGTAAGTTGCATGATAATAATTTGCCAGTATTGCTCTGGGTCATCAATTAACGATGCTTGTTGATAGTCGCTGCCTGTCGTTCCAAGCTGATGAGCAGTTCCTGTAATTAACCCTATAATAGGTGATATCAAAAAGAATAAAGCAACACTTAAGATTGTTTTATCAACTTTATCCCTTAATTTAACTATTTTCATAGCATCCTTGCCTTAAAGTTTATTATTTCAAAATATATTCGCAAGCAAGCCTGCGAACTTTAACCTTATCGAGTAAACATATTGATTGCCATTACAATTAATAAGCCGGCAAATATTTTCTTTATGGTTGAAACCGGTAAGTAATGCGTGGCTTTAGCACCGAGCGGTGCAGTAAACCATGAGGTGCATACAATACCCAATAAAGCGGGCAAATACACAAAGCCCGCAAATCCTTCTTTTACGCTAAATAACTGGCTACCAGAGCTGATATAACCCAGTGATCCAAACAACGCTATCACAATGCCTGAGGCCGATGCGCAGCCAATGGCTTTTTTCATATCAACAGAGAAAAACGTCAGTAACGGTACCAATACTGCCCCGCCACCAATACCTATCATGGCAGACAAGCCACCGGTTATGGTCGTATAAACACTCAGTAGCCCTTTGTTTGGCAACGGGCACGCTATTGCTGAATCATTCTTACCTGAAAAAATCATTTTTAATGCAATTAACACCACACTTACAGCAAATACCAAACGTACCACATGCTCAGGTAACAGCGCGGCCATAAAGCCACTAATGAGCGCGCCAAAGGCAACGCCTGTCATAACCCAAGGTGCAATATCCCACGGTACATTGCCATTTTTATGATGCGCAATAGCCGACGAGGTCGAGGTAAATAAAATAGAGGCCAGCGAAGTCGCAATGGCAACCACCACTACTTGTTCAGGTGGCAAAGCATTAAAGTGCAGTAATATCATGCTGAGTATGGGCACAATCACTAGTCCGCCCCCTATTCCTAATAAGCCTGCTAAAAAACCAACACCGCTACCTAATATGGCGCAGTATATAATTAACACTATTAAATCACTCATTCCTTTTGTCTCTTCTTATGTTGTGGAAAGTTCTGCGGCGGCGAGCTGCTTAATAAAGCGCTTAAGCTCACCTAAGTTTATTCGAGTATATCAACAACCGTTTATGCAAATTGGACTTTAAGTACTTATGAGCATTGAATAATACTCACGTTTTGTATGAATAAATCACAACACCCGTAAAAACATCTAGAAATCTAGACTTCTAAAGTGGGTTTTGTCTGAGTGGGAGCGTCTACTAGCCTAATTTATTCATTCAACTTTGTTAAAGAATCAATCTGGCTCATGTTTTACCTGAAATAATACCGTTTTTCTTCATGCTACATAGCGCGTATAAATTTATTAACTCTGCAAAGCACCATTACAGTTATCCCGTTAGTTTGGTTTTAACAGCGAGTAATGTGTCATTGATAAAAGCAGTAACAACTCAAATTGAAAGGATACGGCTATGAGCACTGATCTTACATTTACTATTAAAAGCACTAACTTGGATGAAAACTACCATCCGTCAAATAACACACGTATTACGACTAATTTCGCTAATTTAGCAAGGGGTGAAAGCCGCCAACAAAACCTGCGTAATACCCTAAAAATGATCAACAACCGCTTTAATGCACTGGCCAGTTGGGATAACCCACAAGGGGATCGTTACGAGGTTGAGCTGGAAATCATTTCGGTCGATTTAGACATTGCAGGCAGTGGTCAGGCATTTCCGTCAATTGAGGTATTAAAAACCAATATTATTGACCGCCAAACCAACGAGCGAATAGAAGGCATGGTGGGTAATAACTTTTCATCGTATGTGCGCGACTACGACTTTAGCGTGTTATTGCTTGAGCATAACAAAAGCAAACCGCAATTTAGCATTCCCGATAACTTTGGTGACTTACACGGCAAGTTGTTTAAATGCTTTGTAAACTCAAATACCTATAAACAGCACTTTAAAAAGCCACCGGTTATTTGTTTAAGCGTGTCTGATAACAAAACCTATCAGCAAACCGAAAACTTACATCCTATTTTAGGCGTAGAGTATCAGCCTAATGAGTCGTCGTTAACTGAGCAATACTTTAAAAAAATGGGCTTACAAGTGCGCTACTTTATGCCACCAAACAGCGTTGCACCATTAGCGTTTTACTTTTTTGGTGACCTACTTAACGACTACAGCAACCTTGAACTAATTAGCACCATTAGCACCATGGAAACGTTTCAAAAAATTTATCGTCCAGAAATTTATAACGCCAACGCCGCCGCAGGTAGCCGTTATAAACCAAATTTAAAAAATGACGATCATTCGTTAACGCAAATTGTGTATGACCGCGCAGAGCGAGGTCAATTAGCGGTAGAGCAAGGTAAATTTACTGAGCAGCATTTTATTAAGCCTTATCAGTCAGTATTGCAGCAGTTCTCGGCAAGTATCGCTTAATCACACAACAAAATTAAAGGCAGCATTTATTATGAAAAAACTATTACCTACATCATCAGCAGGCAGCTTGCCAAAACCGTCATGGCTTGCTGAGCCCGAAACCTTATGGTCACCGTGGAAATTACAAGGCAGTGAGCTGGTTGATGGCAAACACGACGCCCTGCGTATTTCCCTGCACGAGCAACAAACTGCAGGCGTAGATATAGTCAGCGATGGCGAACAAACTCGCCAGCACTTTGTAACCACCTTTATTGAACACTTAAATGGCGTTGATTTTGAAAACCGTAAAACAGTTAAAATTCGCGACCGTTACGATGCCAGCGTACCCACAGTGGTTGGCCCTGTGTCTCGTACTAAATCGGTATTTGTTGAAGACGCCAAGTTTTTACGCCAGCAAACCAGCCAACCAATTAAATGGGCATTGCCAGGGCCAATGACCATGATCGACACCCTGTATGACGATCATTATAAAAGCCGTGAAAAACTAGCATGGGAATTTGCTAAAATACTCAACCAAGAAGCCAAAGAGCTAGAAGCCGCTGGGGTTGATATAATTCAATTTGATGAACCCGCTTTTAACGTGTTTTTTGACGAGGTAAACGACTGGGGCATAGCCTGCCTTGAGCGAGCTATAGAAGGGTTAAAATGCGAAACCGCCGTGCATATTTGCTACGGCTACGGCATTAAAGCTAACACCGATTGGAAGAAAACCCTTGGCACCGAGTGGCGACAATACGAAGAAGTATTCCCTAAGCTGCAAAAATCGAATATAGATATTATTTCGCTCGAATGCCAAAACTCACATGTACCCATAGAGCTACTCGAACTGGTTCGTGGTAAAAAAATAATGGTAGGCGCAATTGATGTAGCCAGCAATACTATAGAAACCCCTGAAGAGGTGGCCAAAACCCTACGCGAAGCACTTAAATACGTAGATGCCGACAAGCTCTACCCCTGTACCAACTGCGGTATGGCACCCCTACCACGCGACATCGCAAACGGTAAACTCAACGCCCTAAGCAAAGGCGCAGAGCTAGTACGTAACGAGCTATTAGCAGCGAGTTATTAGCAGTGATGGTCGCTTAACTTTAGTTACAGCTGCTGTAAAAAAGCCATACCTTTGCACATGTTAAAGTGTCGTTTTTTTAATCAAAATGTAACGGGGGTTTACACAACGAGGTGAAAGGTTAAAGGCAAAAGGTGTTAGGTGAAAGGTTTTAAGTTCGTTGAATATTGGTTGGGTTGAGTGTAGCAAAATCTAGCGTAATTAAATAAATTTAACCAAGCCGCCAGTTACTATTGGCTGAGTGGAGAGTGTCAATTGCAGAAGCTGGCACCATAGCTATTTGCTATAAACTAAACTTTGGAGATAACCCACTTATTGCAGTCTATAATATTGTCCTTACCAAACTGCTTTACATTAATAGGTGCAAATTCAGTAGAGATATTTTTAATAACATCGTCTAAATTATCATTACTACAAATAGCTAATTTACCTGTGTCCATAGCTTTTGCAAACAACGAAATGGAGTCCCAGTAAGTATAATGCGAATTAGAAATTATTATAATATTTGGAGTGAAACCATAAACAGCGACACCTTGATTCACCGTCTTCTTAAATTTATTTATGTCCGCGTCTGATAATTTATACTCACTATCTAATACAATCTTATAAAGATATGGACTTGCTGAGTGCTTAATCTGATGCATATATTCCTTATCTCATTAAAGCACGCGTATTTTAACATCGCCTTTCAGCGACTTGTTATAAGCCAAAACTACCTTTAAACTCTGAAATAAATTGCCCATTTTGGAATTGTTGTACAGAGTAATAGTTATTATCTTTATCTAATTCAATGAAATAGCCAACCTCATAACCGCAAACATGCTCGGGGTGAGTTTGCCCGTCAAAAGACCAAACATCATCAAAACTAGCTTTAGTTAAAGTACGTAAGCGTGCTCTATCACTAGCTTTTTCTTCTTCTGGCCTTTCAGATTTTTTCATTTCAATAGCGATTAAGTTGTCTCTAGCCATTACTTCACCTCGACTATGTAGGATTAGATCACAAGTAATATTTATAACTTGCATATCATCATCCAGCATTGTTTTGACTCTACCATTTTGCTTTCGGTTGTATTCTGTATCAGCGTAATAGGTTGATAAACCATTTTGGTGAGTTATCGTTTCGAGAGGGATTGCGAGCCTAGAACAAAGATTTCTTTCGCTTACGCCACTTAGAATATTTTGTGCTTCTCGTTGGAAAAACTGCTCTAGACTTTGTTCGAAAATTTGAGTTAACACTCGATGCCTCCTTGACTTATAACGCCCCAATAAGCGGCGAACAATAGTTGGCTATATTTGTGAACGAAGTGAACGCAGCCAACTGTTAGGCGTCCGACTTGATTGGCTTGCTACAGGGCAGCCTCGTTTTCTTGAGGAACTGGCACTGCCGATTCTAACTCTAAGATTTCTGAATACAATGTGATTAAGTGTTCAATCGTCAAATCTAATATCGGTTCGTACATGAAAGAGTTAAGGTGAATATTAGAACTAACAGTAATGCTAACCTTTTCAAGAGTTCTGATAGCTTGACTATCAGGTAATTCTCTTATGTATGACTTCATTAGAGCTCCAAACTGATTCATTGATTGACACCAATATGCATCATCAGATTTTATTTTTCTTATTTCTTCGATTAGAAAAATTTCAGAACTCATTCTGATGGCTATTGATAAAAGGACTTTATCTTCTAAATTAAGCCCCTCATGATTAGCCCTATCCTTAATCTCATTTGCTTTATTAAATAGTAACTCTTTGAAAGATCTCACATCGTTCGTCGGGTAATTTGTACCAAATAATCGATTATAGATTTCATAATACTCACCGATAGTAATTTGGGATGTGTCTTCTTTCCAATGCAATAGACTAGTAAGCTTCAAGTAATCTGGATCATTTTCGCCTTTTATATACTCGATTAGATTTCTCGTAAAAGGTACGGTCGCACAAAGGATGAATTCACTATTAGTTATGTTTCTTTTCCACTTTCCAATAAAGTAGTTTTTTATACCTTCTGCTTGAGAGAGTTCTATACCATTTTTAGTTCTGTTAGCCATTAAACATCTTTCACGATGAACAAAGTTATTTGCCAAAGTTCTAAAGAAATCAAAATTATGAGTCAAAATTAATTGAGAGAAATGTTCAACCTCAGAGATGTCCTCAAGATATTGAACAATAGCATGCTTATTTTTGTAGTCGAAAGAGTCTGCTACATCGTCAATAATAAAAAGAGTTTCTGCTGATTTTCTTTTTCTATCTTCTACTTCAAAGATAAAATTAAGAAGGTATAGTGCGCGTTTCTCTCCTTGGCTTAAAGACTTAATTTCACTTCTAGTACAATCTATAAGATCATCACCATCTTTAAACGTGAACTTTAATTGTGCTTTATCTTTACCTAGTGCAGCTTCAACCTGATTAAATAGTGAGAGAGTAAAAGGCATGTCGACAAAACGATTATTAAAAAGCTCTATAGCTACAGACCAATTTGGAGCTTCTGTTGCAGCGTCTAATTCGATTTCTTGTAACTCTGCTTGGTTGTCGGAGAAAGCTTCTAGAAATACATCAGTATCAGAACAGTTTTGAATATAAAAAGCCCATAAACTCCTTTTGAATTCTGCTTGGTTATTAGGTTTTACATTATGCAAAAGTAGATCAACCTCTGTTGCCGAAATATTTTCCAACAATGAAACTAATGCTTGAGTTTGTGCATTTTTAGCTAAATTAACTCGTATATTTTTAAGTTCATTATCACTGTCGATTGATTCATGTACAACCTTCATTTTTTCTTGCAGTTCTTCGTAATTAATTGAAGAAGCATCTCCTTGTAGATGAACTTTATGTCCACCGGCAAAGTATCCTTGCTTATTTAAGGTACTGAAAGATGTATCAGCTTTTGTAGGGTTGAAAACCCCTCTACGGTATATTGTTCCTGCTTGATTAAAGAGTTCCTGATAACGCTGATTAAACTCATCGGATTTTGATAAAAACTCAGGACTTTCTAGTATCGAAATGGCTTTAGGGTCGAATATTTCGTTATAGATAAAACTTTTTAAATCATCACTAACAACAATTTCTTTTGCTAACTCTATTGCCCTTACAAAATTATCTGTTTGAAAGTCATTTATCAGTTTATTTTCGACTTCATCTTTTTTTAGTTTGGACTTTTTCTGGAGTGATGTTTGTAGCTTTGATTTCAATTTATTAATATTAGATATTAATGAGTCATATCTAGCTTTACTTTCTTTATTGATAAGGATGTTCGTTACAGCTTCATTATCAGAACTTATTTCTATTTCAGATTTAAGAACGTATATTTGTTCCTTCGTAATTTCCTCATTATCAACTTCAACAGTGCAAGTTGGTTGGCGATTAAAGCGTTCTTCTTTAGGCTGCTCACCTTTTGATAAGGCATCAAAAGTTCTAGAAAAGGATGTTTTCATCAGTCCATTTGGAGCGTAAATTGAATAAGCTTTAGCTTTTCTCCCTACAGCAGTTAAATCAAACGTTTTATCTAATGAAGAAATACCGTAACAGTTTTCAAGATGTACTTTAAGGTTATCCATAACTCATCCTTTTAATTATTCACTGAGGTTAGATTAAACACCTAGCCCTATAACGCCCCAAGCAGGGGCAACAACACGTAGGCTAAAAAAGGAATGAAGTGACGGGAGCCTACGTGTTAGTGTCCCGCTGACTTGGTTTGTTATGTTTTGGGCTTAATAAAGTTCTTTGTTGCCGCAGCAGAATACTTATCTAATTTATCAATTGTGGACATTACAAATAATGCACTTAACAACCCAAGTTTCTTTATGTAAGCAATATGCACACCTTCGACATTCTTCAAATCTGATTCGAAGAATATGGCTATTCCAAACCCCATCGCAACTCCAAAAGCTACTGAAACCCAAGGGTTAATAGGTTCAAACTCATTTTGCTTATCGGCACGTTTAAAAAGATAGGGAAATCCCCATCTCAAAAGAGCACCTACAACTCCACCTCCGATACACCAAAGGTAAATTGCTTCTGATAAAGTCAATTCATACTCCTAAAAACATAACAATTTAATAGTTCGCTCATCGCGCATATTTCTGCCGACGCCACGCTCATTTTTCTACTTTATATAGTTTTAGCAAATAACCTAAGGTATTACTATCATTAAGTTTTCTAAAAATTTTAAGTGAGGTTAAATTAAATAGAGCAATATGCGCTATTTGCTAATTTTTATAAATATGTGAGCAAAGAGCTGTTTGATGAATTGATTAACTATTATATTTATCCAATCTCAATGATCGTTTTTTGCTCACACCTGACTGCTCACAAGCCTACCCCGAAAAGATAGGCTAATAAACCCTACTTTTAACTATTACGTTCTTTGATTGCTATCGAGCACTTATGAACTCAACAACCCTTCCTAAAACAACGCGAATGTTTCTGACTTAAAAGCGCTGCTGATTTATTTTTTGATTAAAAACCACCTTACCATGCGGTATTTTTAACCAAACCGTAACGGGGGTTTACAGCACTCAATTGAATGCAAAGCTGTTTGTTTAGCAAAAAATTACTATTACCATCGCCTAGTATAAAAGCACTGCGGTTAAGGATTATTTTTTGGTTTTTTAATTTATATTCAATGGGGTAGCTATATTTTTTTGAAGTGCTATTCTGATATATCAATTTGTAATTAATGCCGTTTTAATTAAGGATATTGGTCGTTGTTTTTTATTAAACCTAAGTTTATTTACAGCTCTTGTTCTATTTACAAACCTAAAATATCGTTTTCATTATTTTTTGTGCTGCTGTGTTTGCCATTTTTTGCAAATGCTCAATTTGTCATTGGCATAGTAGGAAAAACTAAAAACGATAGCTTTTATATTCAGGCGTACAAAGGGTGTACCGAGTTTGCAAAGTCACAGCCTGACGTTACCTGTAAGTATGATGGGCCTGATGATTATCAAGATATTCGAACCCAAGCTTTAATTATTAATGACATGATGAAAAGTGGGATTGATGGTTTATTAGTATCAATATCAGATTCTGATTATTTGGTAGAGAGAGCCCTTAAAGATTTATTTGAAAAAAACATTCCTGTTATTACTTTTGACTCAGATTTATTAGCAAAAGATCACCAGTACAGGCTGGCTTACGTTGGCACTGATAATTTTGACTTTGGTGTTGCGTTAGGCAATCAATTAAAGAATTTAGTAAGTGAAGAAAATAAGCGTATTTGTATTCAATCTGGCCATCCTACTGCACCAAACTTAAATAAAAGAATCGCAGGTGTTAGGTTTGCGCTTTCTGGGCAAAGTAGTCAGCGCTTGTCGGGTGAAAATGGCTGGAGCGAGTATAACCGCTGCCCTCTTTATAGTTTAGGAAAAAGGGGGGCCTCCTTAGAGCAAGTAAAAAGCCTTACTAAGATGGAAAAGCCTCCTGCGTTTGTTGCTGTTGCTGGTTTTGCGCAATTTAATACTGAGTATATAAACTTGATGACACCCTACAAACATAAACTTGATTCAAAAGAACTTGTTATTGTTTCAGCAGATACCGAAAAAATACAATTAGACGCGCTTAGCAAAGGGCTATCTTCATCAAACGTTGGTCAAAATCCATATGAAATGGGGCGACTCAGTGCGCAGTTAATGTATGACGTAATTAAGCATAATATAAAGCCTGCTGAAGCGTTTTATTTTTTAGACTTTCATTACTGCCAACAAAGCAACGCCCAAACATGTACTGTAAATTATTAATATTTAACCCCTAGGTGGTGAAATATTCACTTTAAATCCCTATTCCTCATGCGCTATTTTTAACCAAACCGTAACGGGGGTTTACAGTAACTGCTTAAAACGCGGGTGTTGTTACTGTACTTTATTAACTGATAAGGTGATTAAGCGAAGCAATAACATTGCGTTTTAGCAACGATTTAAACAGGAGTCATTAATGGCAACTACACTGGCGTTTGATGTATACGGTACGCTTATAAACACCCATGGCGTGGTGTCGTTACTTGAAAATATGGTTGGCGACAACGCGCATGCATTTTCGACTACTTGGCGTGAAAAACAGCTTGAATACTCGTTTAGACGTGGCTTAATGCAAAACTATGTGCCGTTTTCGGTGTGTACTGAGCAGGCACTTAATTATGCGTGTTTGCTGCACAAGGTGTCATTAAGCGATGAGCAAAAAGCACAGTTGTTAGCGCGATATAAAACCCTACCCGCATTTGATGATGTTAAAGCAGGGCTTGAGAGCTTAAAAGCACAAAACTATCGGTTGTTTGCGTTTTCTAATGGTGCGGCCAGTGCGGTAAATACCTTGCTCGAAACCGCAGGTATAAGTGATTATTTTGAAGGCGTGGTGAGCGCCGATGATATTAAAACCTTTAAACCCAACCCCGGTGTTTATAGTCATTTTTTACGTGAGGCACATTCAACCGGTGCTAATACTTGGTTGATATCGAGTAACCCGTTTGATGTTATAGGGGCGTTATCGCATGGTATGCGTGCTGCGTGGATACAGCGCTCAAGTGAGGCTATTTTTGATCCCTGGGAACTTGAGCCTACAATAACGGCGTGCAATTTACATGATTTAAAAACCAAGCTGGCAAGTAATAACCAGTTATTTAGTGGGCAGGCAGGGGTTAAATAACACCAATGAAAGGCTAGGTTTGCGCTTACAAACCTAGCCTTTTTTAGTCTTTAATTGCAATGGCAATTTCTATTTCGTTACTGCTTTTATAGTACTCAAAGTCGCTAGTGTAGGTGCGGGCATAACGGCAATCGTCTGAGCTGAAGTATTGCCAAATTTCGCCCCATAAATCTATTACTGCATCGGGCATTTCACCCTCACCTTTAAATACCAAATAACGCCCCGCTTGGGTGGTTACTTTTTTAGCTTCAGGGAGTTTAATTGATAAATTATCGCAGCAGGCAATTACGTCAAAATCGCCTGTGAGATCGCTTTCGTAATTAGTATACACACCATACACTTTGGTGTTTTGGGTGAGGCTGTTGGCAAACTTTTCACCAAATTTTTGCCAAAGTTCAGCTATATTTGCAGTGCCAGCGTTCATTTCATTGGCGTTGCAGGTTCTTACTTTTAAGCCGATTAAGGTCTGACTAGCTAGTTGCTTTACTTCCATCATGACGTCCTTTAGCGTTAATACAAACACCAACGTAACAGAAAAACCGCCAATACTTTAAATATTGTATTAAATATTTCATAAATAATGATTATTAAGCTCAGTTGCGTATTTATTGCTCGTATTTAAATAGGTGGTAATGGCTAAACATAGCTTTGCTACCGCTAAAATAATTTACTTAACTTTTTCTTTTTTAAGTTTATTTTTTGCATGTAATGCTTGTCGTTTAATAATGAAGTTTATCGATTTTAGTTAAAAATATACGACAAGCTTATTAGCTCTAATTTAAAAAAAGTTGCTATCTAATCTTTTTTCATTATTGTAAATAGGAATCGTTATCATTAAGATCCTTGCACCTAAAAAGTGTACTCAAGGAATGTTGATGTGTCTCAATCTCAAGTGTTAAATATTAATACCATTGAAAAACAGGCTGTATTTGAACAAAGCGGCCTGCCCCCACAATTCAATTTAGAGCAGTTCATTAATTATCAAATAGCGTCTTTGCAAGGGCTGTCGGCAGTACAGCAAGCGATGGCTAAAGCCCAAAAGCCATTTTCAGGTGTGTCGGTAAATGCGTTAGCAAAAGTAGTAAACGATGTTGATTTATCACAGCCTTTGGCTGACTTTCCGGCGGTGCTTGAAGAGCTAAAAGGCGTGTATTTAGATCATGCCGTGTATTTTCATCATCCGCGTTATATGGCGCATTTAAACTGCCCTGTAACCTATCCTGCTGTGGTGGCCGAACACATTATTGCCGCTATTAATACCTCGGTAGATACGTGGGATCAAAGTGCAGGCGCGACCTTAATTGAGCAAAAGCTGATTGATTGGACATGCCAAAAAGCGGCATTGCCAAGCACTGCCGATGGGGTATTTACTAGTGGTGGCACACAATCAAACTTAATGGCAATGTTAGTTGCTCGTGAAGTGGCTGTTAGCCGCTATGCGCCAGAACATCAGGTAAAACTTCAGGGCTTACCAGCTGTTGCCTCGCGCTTTAAAATTTACTGCTCTGAGGTGGCGCACTTTAGTATTCAAAAAGCAGCGGCGTTACTGGGCTTAGGTTACAACGCCGTGGTGCCGGTGGCTACAAACAGCGAAATGCAAATGGATATGGAGGCACTTAAAACCGCCATAGCAACAAGCAAAGCGCAAGGTGATTTACCCATTGCAGTGGTTATTACCGCAGGCACAACCGATTTTGGCTCAATCGATCCAATCCATAATATTGCTATGCTAGCTAAAGAAGAGCAGCTATGGTGCCACGTAGATGGCGCTTATGGTGGTGGTTTGTTGGTGAGTGAGCACCATCGCAATGCGCTTAATGGCATTGAGTTGGTTGATTCAATAACGATTGATTATCACAAATCATTTATGCAACCGGTTAGTTGTAGTGCCTTTTTATTAAGCGACAAACGTCATTTTAGCCACATTACTTTATATGCCGATTATTTAAACCCATTAGCAGAGGCCGGAAATGGCACGCCTAATTTGGTAGATAAAAGCCTACAAACCACTCGCCGTTTTGATGCCTTAAAGTTATGGCTAACACTGCGCACCACTGGAGAAGCACCACTTGGCCGTGCGTTCGATAAAGTTATTGGTCTTGCGCGCCAAACGCATATTGTACTTAACGACCATCCCGACTTTGAAGTAGTTAACTACCCCGAGCTTAGTGCCTTGGTATTTAGATTTGCCCCTGATGACTTAAAACATGACCTTGATTTACTCGACTCTTTAAACCTGCATGTACGACAAACGTTTTTACAAACCGGTGAAGCCATGGTTGCCCGTACAAAAATAAATGGCCGCCATTATCTTAAATTTACATTGCTTAATGCGCAGTGCCAATTATCTGATGTACGCGCTGTTATTGAGCAAATTAGCCACATTGCATGGCAAACTTATAGGGAAATTGCATAATGGATAATCAACCTTACGATTTTATAGCTATTGGCCTTGGCCCATTTAACTTATCTTTAGCGTGTTTAAGTGAACCGCTCGAAGATGTAAAAAGCTTATTTTTAGAACAACGTAGTGAATTTGACTGGCACCCAGGAATGATGCTGGAAGGCGTTACATTACAAACTCCGTTTATGTCGGATTTAGTAACCATGGCAGATCCAACCAGCCAATATAGCTTTTTAAATTATGCCAAATTGAATAATCGGTTATACCCGTTTTATATTCGCGAAAGCTTTTTTTTATTGCGCCGTGAATACAACTTATATTGCCAATGGGTTTGCTCGCAGCTTTCAAATGTTAACTTTGAACAAACAGTCACTCACGTTGAATTTTGCCCGCAAAGTGAGAGTTATACCGTTAGCTGTAACACCCCCAATGGTACGCAACATTATGTGACTCGCCATATTGTTTTGGGCACAGGGCCTGCACCGTATATTCCTGATTGCGCTGTGCAAAGTAACTCAAATAACGTAATGCACAGTAGCGATTTTTGTCATCGGCTTGATGAATTAAAGGCAGCTAAACGGGTTACTGTGGTAGGGGCTGGGCAAAGTGCAGCAGAAATTTACCACACCTTATTGCAGCAAGCAGTACCGCAAGGCTTGCAGTTAGATTGGATAGCACGTTCACCGCGCTATTTTCCGCTTGAGTATACTAAGCTCACCCTTGAAATGACCTCTCCTGAGTATGTAGATTACTTTTATAATTTAAAAACTGAGCAGCGAGATTGGCTCAATCAAAACCAAAAAAACCTATTTAAGGGCATTAACGGCGATTTAATTAACGACATTTTCGACACCCTCTACGCGCAAAGCCTTGATGGGCCAATTTCCACTACATTTAAAACTAACAGCAAGCTGACAGGTACTCAAAAAGTAGGTAAGCGTTTACTGACTGAGTTTTATCATCAGGAGCTTGAGCAGCCCTTTTCAATAGAAACCGACTTTTTAATTTGCGCCACGGGCTTTAAATATCAGCGCCCTGCTTTTTTAAATAATATTGCCCACCAATTACCCCAAGATGAGCAAGGTCGTTATTTAGTAAGCCGTGAATATGCGGTAGATAGCGAACAAAAACGTATTTTTGTACAAAATGCCGAGCAGCATACTCATGGTTTTGTAACACCAGATTTAGGTATGGCTTGCTACCGTAATAGTATTATTTTACGTGAAATTTTAGGTTATTCGCCTTATCAGGTTGAGCAAAAAATTGCTTTTCAAAACTTTGATTTAAGCGATGTAACCCTATCAGCACAACAGCAGAGTAGCGCCGCATGAGTCTTCGTTTAGCGCTAATTTTGCTGACGGTTATTTCGGTGGTATGCGATACCTTGCTGCTACCGTTTTATCCGCAATTTTTTGCTAGTGAATTTGCTATTAGTAACGCCACGTTAATCGGCCTCTTTGTGGCTAACTGTTGTATTACTGTGATGCTGGCTTTGCCGCTATGGGCTAAGGTCGCTAAAAAATACAATGAATTGGCTTTATGGTTAGTAACCCAAGTAGTAGCCGCTGGTTTTGGCCTGCTTTGCTACTTTGCGACCAATGTATGGGAGTTTTGGATTTACTACCAACTAATGTTGGTGCTAAAGGCAAGCTACCTACTTATATACCCATTTGCACTGCGATTGGAGCAACAAACTAAGCATTTATCTATTATTGGTTTGTTTTCTGTATTGATGCATTTTGGTGCGATTGGTGGTGCTTTAATTGGTGGTTATTTCTTTAGTTTAGCAGAGCCACGCTATGCGTTATTACTCAGTAGTGCCGGTGACCTAGTTCAGGTTTTATTATGCGCCTACTTAATGTATTCATTAAAAACAGGTATTTATCAGCAAGCAATAGCGACTGAAAAACCGCGAGAACGTATTCCCTATTTTATTTGGCAATTTTGCTTTTTAAGTGTGGTGGTTTATTTTAGCGCGTTTTTAATTCGTCCCTTCTTTACTACTCATTGGCAAGCATTAAACGCACAAAGCAGTACGTTGCAAAGCGCTGTTGTATACGCCGTTCCTGCCTTTGCCGCGCTTGTTATGCTGGTTTTTAACCATTTCAGGCAGCATTTACCACTGCCAACATTAAGCCGCACTAGCACTTTGTTATGTGCACTTATTTTAGGGGCGCTTGGGCTTTATTTACAAGCGCAGGAGTCGGTTGGGTTAGTGATTTTATCACGTGTTTTATATGGTTTTGCGCTATTTCAAGTGATGGTACTGCTAGAGGTAATGCTATTTGCTAAAAGTGAGCCTGCACATTACGGCAGCGACTTTGCCAAAGTGCACATTGCTCAAAATATCGGGGTTATTTTAGCGTCGTTACTAGTGGGTATGAGCGTAGAGCATCTTTCAACAACGGTTGTGTTTTACTTTGCTGCCATTGGCTTTGCAAGCCTTGCCTTTATTTTGCTTTGGCGGGTTAAGGCTGTTGCTCGAACTGCGCGTTCAGCGTCTTAGTTTTTAAGATTTATTGGAGTTTTTATGTATTTTTCATCTTTTGTAACCACCCTACAGCATACCGGCAAAGTGACGATGCGGTTATTACAGCAAACAGATATGCCAACAGTTTGCGATTGGCTTAAGCAACCGTATGCGCACTTTTGGGGGATGCAGCAGCAAACCGAGCAACAAATAACTAAAGCGTATCAAGATATTATTGATACGCCTCATCATCAGGCATACGTGATCGAGCAAAATAATAACCTATTGGCTTTAGTTGAGCTTTATAGCCCTGAGCACGAAAGCTTAATGAAAGCGGCGTACGAGGTGGAACCTAATGATGTGGGTATGCATATTTTATTAGCGCCTAACACGGCACCTAAGCGCCATTTTAGTTTTGAAATGATGCAGTGCGTGCTGCAAAGTATTTTTGCTCAAAACAGTGCCGCCCGTGTTGTGGTTGAGCCCGACATTGCTAATAGTAAAATTCATACTTTAAATAAACGTTTGGGATTTGTTCACACCCAGCAAATTCAACTAGGCGAAAAAGCCGCTTATTTAGGCTTTTGTAATAAAGCAGCCTTTGATAGGCACAGCCAACTATTTACTGATTCGTTAGCACCTTTGCAAACTGATTACGTGATACAGCCACATTGGCAATGGGCAAATCGGCATTTACAAGCTAAAGCACTAACCGAGCTAGTGCACGAGCGTTTATTGGCCGCAGAGACAACAAAGCAAGGCTTTAAAGTGAATGTTGAAGGCGGTTACTTTATTTTTAATGGCCGTGCTATGGCACTGAATCATATAGATATAGACGAGCCAAGCTTATGCTTTTACAACCTTAACGAAGAGCTGCAGCCGCTAGATGTGTTGCACTTTTTTAGTATGCAAGGGCCTGCGCTAGGTTTAACGGGTAAGCGCCTTGCCACCTACCTTGAAGAGCTAAATGCTACTTTAGCCAGTGCGTGCTTTAAACGTGAAAATAACACTTTAACAGCGGCGCAGTTAGCTAATTTAGGGCTGCAAAAAATAGAAGCCGCAATGAGCGAAGGTCACCCTGCCTTTGTTGCTAATAATGGCCGCATTGGTTTTAGTAAAGCTGACTTTTTACGTTATGCGCCAGAAGTAGGCAAACCGTTTAAAGTACTGTGGTTAGCAGCGCATAAAGCGGTATGCGACTTTGCCCATAGTGAATACTTTGCCGATTACCCAAGCCATATAAGTGATGAGCTAGATTTAACCTCCCGAGATGCTTTTAACAAAGCGCTAAAAGCTCAAAACCTAAACCCCGATGATTACTTACTTATTCCTGCTCACCCTTGGCAGTACCAACACAAATTGAGTGTGGTATTTGCAAATGAGTTGGCAAATCAGCGATTAGTGTATTTAGGTGAAGGTGACGATTTATATCAAGCGCAACAATCAATTCGTACCTTATATAATTGCTCGCACCCGCATAAGCCGTATTTAAAAGTGGCGTTGTCGATTTTAAATATGGGATTTATGCGTGGCCTATCGCGTGCTTACATGGCGGTGACTCCTGCCATTAACGATTGGGTATTTGAAAAGGTTAGCCAAGATCAACAACTCGCAGGCGCTAATTTTACAGCGCTTAGAGAATACGCCACCTTAGGTTATGCCCATCATACGTTTGAGCAAAGCGCGCTGGGAGATACACCCTATCGTAAAATGTTTGCCTGCTTATGGCGAGAAAACCCAAACCATAATTTAAATAGTGATGAACAACTGACCACTATGGCAGCGTTATTACACTTAGATAATAATGGCCAAAGTTTAGTGGGCGAATGGATAGCGCAAAGTGGTTTGAGCACGCAGCAGTGGTTACGTGCCTACTTTAATGCCTATTTAATTCCGCTAGTACATTGTTTTTTCGCGCATAAATTAGTGTTTATGCCTCACGGCGAAAACCTCATTTTAAAGCTTAAAAATTCGGTGCCTGTGGGCGCATATATGAAAGACATAGGTGAAGAGGTTGCCTTACTTAATAGCACTGAAGTATTGCCTGCAGGGGTTGAACGTATTCATGTTTCTATGCCTAAAGAACTTGAGCTATTAAGTATATTTACCGATGTATTTGACTGTTTCTTTAGATACTTAGTGGCAATTTTAGTGCGAGAAGAGCGTATTACAGAGCATGACTTTTGGCAGTGTGTTACGCAAAGTGTTAAAGCATATCAACATGCTAATCCTGCTTTAAATGAGCGATTTAAAGAGTATGACTTTTTTAGTGATGAGTTTGCTCACTCTTGTTTAAACCGCTTACAGCTGGGTAATAATGAGCAAATGGTTGATTTAACGGATCCGGCAGGTAGTTTGCAGTTTGCTGGTAACTTAAACAACCCCGTATCGGCAAAGCTGTATGGCTAAACCGATTACCCTTGCGCAGTTTTTATATTGCCAACAACCCGTGCAACGAACTTTTAAACCGAGCTTATTATTAGTGCGCGCTTTAACAGTTCGTTGTAAGGCGCAGTACCCTACTGCGCCTAAGCAATTTATTAGTCGGCATTTGTATTTACAGCTTTGCTGGCAAGCTGTTTACGCTTATTGCTATTGGTTTGCTTGCAAGCAAAGTACGGCTGATCCCATTAACATGCCGTTAGCGGTAAATGGCGCTTATTGTCGTGGGTTTAACCTGAATAATGACGTATTAGTAAGTAAAACAGAGCAAACCAAAGCGTTTACTCATTTTATAAGCCAAGTTGGTGAATGGGTAAATACCGACTACGCGCTGGGTAAAAAAGAACAAGCACGGTTATTACTCGATTCATTAAGTAGCGCCATTGAGCGAGCTCATAGCTTAGCCCTTGCTACTACTTTACATATCAATAATTGCCATCGTCAACTGCACACCCTTATTTGTGAACACTTTAATCTTGATGCGCCATTTACTGAAAAACCCCAGCGTTTAACCTGTTGCCGCTATTATTTAGCCGGTTATAGCAAATGCCAAACCTGCCCTAAAAAGGATATTAAAACCAATGAACCAACGTCTTAAAACGATTGATCTTGCGCGTGGTGCGAGCGTTTTTATTATGATTATTGTGCATACCTTATGGATGTATGCCTCCACGACGCTTCAAAGTGAAAGCGCATTTGGTACGGTTGTGCATATACTTGGCAAAGGCACCGCCTCGTTTTTAGTGGCAATGGGGCTATCTATGGCGCTTTCGCGCAGGCAAACACCTTTGCTATTAATTAAGCGTGGCATACAGCTTTTACTACTTGCTTATTTAATGAATGCGGCCAAGTTTTGGCTGCCTATTGAAGTATTTAATACCATGCCTGAGGCATTTATAAATGCTTATGGCTGGCAAAGTCCGCTCAGTGCTGGGCAGTTACAATTTATGGTGTTAACAGGTGATATTTTACAACTGGCTGGAGTTAGCTTATTGCTGTTTGGTGTGCTTAATATTGCCCGTTGGAAAACAATATGGATTGCGGTTTTAGCCATTGCAATTGCAGTTATGAGCCAGTTTGTGAGGGGGCAACAATTTACGCTTTCACCTTATATTAGCGATTTGTTTTTTGCTAATAACTATCAGGTGTATTTTCCGGTATTTCCTTGGATAAGTGCGATATTAACGGGGTATGTACTTGGTCGTTTATATCTTAGTAACCAACAAAATGCCGATTACTTATATAAAGTATGTGCACAACTCGGTGCTGCTTTACTTGTTATTGGCGGCATGTGGTTAGCCATTGATTTTAAAGGGCAGTTTGGCAACTTTTTCCATTTAAATGGCGGCGGTATTAGCTATTTAATTGGCTTAAATTTATGTGCACTAGCGGCTATACAGTATATTTTTGCTGATAAATATAATGGCCCTATTACACGTGCCCTTTTATATGCCAGTAAACATGTAACCGCGCTCTATGTTATTCAATGGGTACTTATTTGCTGGTTTATGGGGGCGCTTGGTTATCATACCCTCAGCCTTTGGCCGACACTTTGTATGATGGTACTGATGACTTTACTTACTTTTGCTGTGCACAAGGTTTATTTAAAAAGCAAACAGAGCCTCACAGACATTACGCAAAAAGCTAAACGTACAGCTTAAGCTGTAAAGGGGCTTTACGGGCGCTGATTTAGGTGCCCTAGCCTGCTTTTATTGCATCAATAACGCAATGCATACGCTTTGCTAACGGCCTATTTCGGTGATGGCACACATAAATATTTTCGCTAATTGGTTTGGTTAAATGATGCGTTTTAATAAGCGCAGGTTTATTAAAAGCACTTACTGCGTGTGCGGGTAAAACCGTAAAACCCAGCCCTAAACTTACCGGCTCCAGTATTAAACTTATTTGGTTAGAAAACCCCGTTTGCTTAATTTGATCAACATGTTCAAATTCACTGTAGTTTTCGCTAAGTAAAAGCTGCGCGTGGTGTTTTGCATCGGGGTGGCCAATAAAGCCAAGCTCACATAAAACCTCCCACGTTGGGTTTTCTATATGTGCGGGCGTTACTAATAATAGGGATTCTTTACCAATTTTGTGGCTGGTAACTTCACTAAGGGTAGGCGCTTGAGTTAAAAAGCCAATATCGGCACTGT
Source organism: Pseudoalteromonas sp. DL-6 (assembly GCF_004328665.1). Classification (NCBI taxonomy): domain Bacteria; kingdom Pseudomonadati; phylum Pseudomonadota; class Gammaproteobacteria; order Alteromonadales; family Pseudoalteromonadaceae; genus Pseudoalteromonas; species Pseudoalteromonas sp. DL-6. Next base: position 63,228 of record NZ_CP019771.1, on the reverse strand, counting down.
GATTGGCCACCGCTTGTTCAACACTGGTATTTGGAGCAAAGCGGTAATCTATAATTAGCTCCTTGTGCTCTACTTGCAGTGCTAATAGTTGATTGTAAAACTGCAGCCCGCAACTGCCTGGCGACTGTATTTTAACTAAACCGCTGTAAGGTGAATCATCTTTTAATTGCTGCTCTAAAAACTGCCATTCTTTGAGTAACTGACTACCCTGCTGATATAAATTTTGCCCCTGAACAGTAAGCGTAAATTGTTTACCGTGGCGCTCAAGCAAGGCGCAATCTACTTGCTGCTCTAACTTTTTTATATGTTGGCTTACGCCTGACTGGGTCATATAAAGGCGCTCGGCGGTTTGGGTAAAATGGTTTACCTCAACTAAAGTACAAAACGTGTTTAACCATGTCGGGTTTATCATTACAAAATATACTCAAAATGATGATTAATGATAATTTTACTTAATGTTGGTCAATTCGTAAACTCACTCCATCAACTAAACATAGTTAAGTAGGAGTATTTATTATGAGTCATACATATCCACGTAGTTTTTCGCACATTGGTATTTCAGTACCGGATGTTGAAAAAGCCGTAGAGTTTTACACTAAGGTAATGGGCTGGTACACCATAATGGAGCCTACCGTGATCACTGAAGACAACAGCCCAATTGGCGAAATGTGTACCGATGTATTTGGTCCAAATTGGGAAAAATTTAAAATAGCGCACCTTTCAACAGGCGACCGTATTGGGGTAGAAATTTTCGAATTTAAAGACCAAGAAAACCCTAAAGACAACTTTGAATACTGGAAAACCGGTATCTTCCATTTCTGTGTACAAGACCCAGATGTAGAAGGCTTAGCAGATCGTATTGTTGCTGCAGGTGGTAAAAAACGTATGCCAGAGCCACGTTACTACTACCCTGGCGAAAAGCCGTACCGCATGATCTACATGGAAGACCCGTTTGGTAACATCCTTGAGATTTACAGCCACAGTTACGAGCTTATATACAGCGCTGGTGCTTACTAACATACATGTTAGCTATTCACTTAAAGCCCTACAAATTTTTGTAGGGCTTTTTGTTTCATGTAAAGGGGATTTACAGCAGCGGCATTAATTATTTTTATAGTTTAAAACAACCGATTATTTCACGCCTTTTAATTATTAACACCTAAATTAGACATACGCTAGCCTGTTCGCTTACATCACGTTAAGATGGATGAAAATAACACAATAAGAACAATATAATGTTAACAAAAACAAATGCCTTAATTTACTTTTTAGCCTTTAGCAGTGGCTTTAGTATTATGGGAATAGAGCTGTTAGGTGGGCGAATTTTAGCACCTTACTTTGGCAGTAGCGTGCATATTTGGGGCAGTATTATTACTGTGTTTATGCTTAGCTTATCATTTGGATATTTACTGGGAGGTAAGCTGTCTATTCGTCATCCTTCGCTAACTAAATATGGGTTAATTTTTTTAGTCGCCAGTATTATGGTGGTGCCAATTGCATTGTTTGCTGAGCCAATTATGGCATTTATTTTTTCGCATATTGAAGACAGCCGCTACGGCTCGTTACTCGCCTCAACCGCGTTATTTTTTATACCTACCATTATTTTAGGCATGATCTCGCCTTACTCGGTACGTTTGCTAGTTACCAATAGTGAGCGCAGCGGCCAAGTGGCTGGCGGGCTTTATTTTGTCAGTACCTTAGGCAGTGCACTGGGCACCATTATTACCTCTTTTTATATGGTACTGGCGTTTGATGTTAACGCCATTATTTTAGGTTTTGCTGGGGTGTTGGGCACACTTGGCTTGATTGCTATTACTTTTGATAAACTTAGAGTACGAGAGGCCGTTTATGCTCAAGCTTAAATTATTGTTTATTTGTATTATGGCGCTGCTATTTTCAACTTACAGTATGAGTAATGTTGTGCATAAAGAGCGTTCTTTATATCGAAATTTATTAGTTGAAGAAACCGGTGACTTACGCTGTTTAAAGTTTGATGAAAAAACCCGACAAAGCAGTCAAAGCTGTATGTATATCAGCGACCCTAAAAAACTGGTATTTAATTATACTAAGTTGGCTTTTTCTAGTTTGTTACTGATTGATAACCCTAAAAATGTGCTCATTATTGGTTTAGGGGGCGGTACGCTTTCTAATATGATTCATGAGCTATATCCAAAGGCACACATTAAAAATGTTGAAATAGATCCCGCAGTAATTAAAGTGGCGCGCGATTATTTTAACTTTATAGAAACCGATAAGGTAACTGCTAAAGTGCAAGATGGGCGTATTTTTATTAAACGTGCGGCGCTTAAAAAGCAGCAATTTGATTGGATTATTTTAGATGCATTTAATGGCGATTACATTCCTGAGCACTTACTCACTAAAGAGTTTTTTGAAGAAATAAAAAGCGTATTAGCCGAAGACGGAATTGTTGCTGCTAACACGTTTTCATCAAGCAAACTCTATGAACATGAGTCGGCAACCTATCATGCGGTATTTGGCGATTTTATTAATGTAACAGCCAATAATAATAGTAATCGTATTATTTTAGCTGGTTATAGCAATATCCCTACAGAGCAACAAATAGCGCAGCGGGTGACGCAGCTAGCTCCGTTACTTGCCCCTTATGACGTAGATATAAAGGCAATTAGCCAGCGTATGTTTTTCACTAAAGATGGTAAAGATTGGCCAAGTGATACTAAGGTGCTAACCGATCAATACTCTCCAGCTAATTTACTTAACTTTTAGGGGTTGTTACATGGTCACTTATATCCGGTGACCGTTACTTTATTAAACAGATAATATTCTAAGGAAACGGCAATGCACATTCACTTTATTATTCATGAACATTTTGAAGCACCAGGCGCTTATGAAGCTTGGGCTAAAATGAATGGCCACACGTTGTCTTATACCCGTATTTATTTAGCTGATCCCTTACCTCAGCACACCGATGATATCGATTTTTTAATCGTAATGGGTGGGCCACAATCCCCCGCTACATCGCTTGCAGAATGCCCTTATTTTGATAGTAAAAAAGAACAAGCCTTTATTGCCAGCGCGATCACTGCAAACAAAGTGGTATTGGGCGTTTGTTTGGGGTCACAATTAATTGGTGAAGCGTTAGACGCGGCCTATCAACCCAGTCCAGAAAAAGAAATTGGTAAGTTTGCGATTACCCTCACCGATACAGGCTTGAATCATCCTTTATTTAGCCATTTTGGTAGTGAGCTTAATGTAGGGCATTGGCATAACGACATGCCAGGGCTAACTGCTACAGCCAGTATTATTGCCTATAGTGAAGGTTGTCCAAGGCAAATAGTCGCTTATAGCGATTTAGTATTTGGTTTTCAATGCCACATGGAATTGACTACCGAGGTGGTTACCCTCCTCATTGCCAACGATGATTTAAGCAATGCTCATAATTACTGCTTTGTTGAACAGCCCGAAAAGCTCTTAAGCCATGACTATAGTGAAATGAACGCTAAACTTTATACTTTTTTAGACAAGCTTGCTGCGCATTATTTGTCTAAATAAAACTTATTGACGTGAAGCTAAAATACCAATTATTTACTTAGCCTGCTAACTAATGCTAAAATTTGCTGGATATTCACAAGCAAGAGTTCCTATGAGCAGCACTATTCCTTTTCATGAAACACTCGATTTAACCTTATGCGGCAATATGGGCCGAGTGCATCGCTTATGTCGAGAAGCGGTGACATTGGCGGTTGAGCCGCTAGGTTTAACTCAGTCGCGCTGGACGGCAATGATCCACTTACATCATTTACCTTTAGGGGCAACACAACAAGCGTTGGCGACTAGCTTAGGTATTGAAATGCCCTCATTAACGCGCACCATTAAGCAATTAGAGCAGCAAAATCTGGTTATTCGACAAGTTGATGAGCACGATAAACGCAGTAAAAAATTGTACTTTACCGATGAGGGTATAAAGTTATTAGAACACTTAAAAGAGCTCACAAGCGATATTAAACAGCGTTTATATGCAGGCTTAAGCACGGAGCAGCTTGACGGTATGGCGCATAGTTTAGTGCAAATGGAAGAAAATGCGCGGCGTTGTATTGCAAGCTTATCTGGAGATAAATAAGTATGACACCCGATCAAAAATTTGCCCGCTACGTTAAAGTATCGCTCGTTGGTTTTATTGTTGTATTTTTCTATTATATTGTTGCCGATGTATGGCTGCCGGTTACGCCACAAGCACGGGTTTACCATCCGGTTGTGCAAATATCGCCGCAAATAAACGGCCGTGTTACTGATGTATTGGTCAGCAACAATCAAACGGTTAAAGCGGGTGATGTATTATTTGAAATAGACAAAAACACTTACCAACTAGCACTTGAGCAAGCGCAGCTCGCGCTTGATGATGCCAAACTGCAAAATAAACGCCTTGATACCAATGTAAAAGCGCTGGAAGCACAAATAAGTGCAGCTAACGCTAAATTGCATGAGCAGCAGCTATTAAAAAAGCGTGGCGAAACACTCTACAAACAAAACTCTATTTCGGAGCAAGAGCTTGAAAGCATTCGGGCTAATTTTGCCGCAAGCCAATCTAATTTAGCTGCCTTTGAAGCACAGTTGGCAGAAGCTGTTTTAGCGCGTGGCGATTCAGGACAAGATAACTTAGCACTGCGTCATGCGGCCAATCAGTTAGCCCAAGCTGAGCTTAATTTATCTTATACGCAAGTGCGCGCTTTAAGTGATGGCGTTGTGGCTAATTTACAGTTACTTGAAGGTTCCTATGCGGTTGCGGGTAAGCCATTACTCGCGGTTGTGGCAAAGAAAGCGGATTTGGTGGCCGATTTTCGTGAAAAGTCACTATTAAATATGCAGCCAGGCAGTTTAGCAAAAGTGGTATTTGATAGCCGACCTGGTGAAGTATTCGACGCTAAAATTGAAACCTTTGAAGCAGGTGTTAGTGACGGGCAACTTAGTGCGAATGGATTACTTAGCACCACCGAAACCAGCAACCGCTGGGTTCGCGATGCCCAGCGTCAACGTATTCATTTAGTGCTGCCAAATAACACTCAGCTTATAAATAATATGCCCAGTGGTGCGCGTGCTACTGTGCAGTTACTTCCGCAATCGGCTGTAGGTCAATGGTTGGGAACAGTACAGATCCGTTTTATTAGTTGGTTACATTACATTTATTAGTGGGGCGAGTAATGACACAACATGTTAGCCAAGCGCCACAACTCGATTCAAATGGCTTACGCCAAGCGCTTCGTATTGCTGGCGGCTGTACTATTGGTTTTACTTTGTGCAAGTTAATGAATTGGCCCAATGGAATATTTTTTACAGTTTACCCCATGTTATTACTCGGTTTAGTGCCAAGTATTAACAAAGATGTGATTCGCCAATTTGTTGCCAGTGCTGCCTACAGTGCGTTTATAGTACTTATTTTACAGGGCTTATTTTCGCATTTACCGGTGTTAATGACGCTCATTATTTTTGCTAGTTTTTGCGTGTTATTTTACTTAATGAGCTCTGGTGGTGCGTTTTTATTTGGTGCTTTGGGGGCGGTGAGTTTATCGATTCAGTTACATTTTGCCAGTCATGTTGACCAAGCTAGTAGTATTTACCCGCTTATTTTAAGTAATGGTATGGCTATATTTATTACCATTATTATTGCGCTCTTGATGCATGGCTTGTTTCCTGATGTGACAGCGCGACCAATGCGCGCTGTGCCCCATAAGGATAAAGAAAGTATTCGTCACGAGGTGCTGTTATGTGCCACGGTTGCTACTTTGTCGTTTGTGGTTTTTCAGGTGCTTGACTTGCAAGATTCAATTTCAGCGCAAGCGGCGTCTATTTTAATTTTGTTTTCGTTGTGCTTTAAAGCGGCGGGCACCGCAAGTTGGCAACGTATTATTGGTACATTGATAGGCTGTAATGCTGCATTGATTTCGCAATTAGTGCTGTATAACCATACCGACTTTTTGCTGTTTCCAGTGGCTATATTATGGATATTATCGTTTATATTCAGTCGATTTCATATTTTAGGCGGCGGTCCACCGGGTGTCGGATTTGGGGTATTAACCACCTTTGGGATTTTATTTGGTCAATCGTTAGGCCCAGGGCAAGATTTAGTATACAGCGCTTTATATCGGTTTAGCTCGGTGGCTGTTGCGGTAACGGTAAGTTTAAGCGCGGTGTATGTAGTGCATCGAATTCTTAACCGATTTAGTGTCACTCGCCATCATACCTATGACTAAATTAAAGGCTGCATTCGCAGCCCTTTTTATATGCTTAACCAGAGTTACTTAAGTTATAGCTTAATATTACCGCGGAGAGCTTTGGTTTGGCCGTGTTTGGTTTTTTTATCCATACGCTTACGCTGTGAGTTACGGCTAGGTTTGGTGGCTCGACGTGCCTTATTAACCTTAGTGGCGCTTAAAATTAGATCTTTTAGCCGTTTTAGCGCATCTTCCCTATTGAGCTCTTGAGTGCGATGGCTCTGGGCTTTAATGACCAGCACTCCTTCTTTAGTTATTCTTGAGTCGTTTAAAGCAAGCAGCCGCTCTTTATAAAACTCGGGCAATTTAGAGCGGTTAATATCAAAGCGTAAATGTATAGCACTGGCTACTTTATTGACATTTTGTCCGCCAGCGCCTTGCGAACGAATAGCGCTTAGCTCTACTTCCCATTCATCAATGGTTACTGTGTTCGAAATAGTTAACATAGTGCCCCGCTCTTTTTGCAAAAAATGTATTATAACATCAGTACATTGACTTGTGGTGAATCAAGCGGTCATTGCTATTTACAGTTAATATTTGTTAAATAAACACATAAAAACTAATTTATTCTACACTTACTATATTGTTTTTTAATTCGCTTTAATTATATGAAACAAATATCTATTTTAATGCTTTTGGTGTGTATGCTCGCTATTTCATATGCTGTTTATGCTAAATCATCACAAACATTTAGTGCTGGTGTAATTGCACAAGAACAAGTTTATCCAATCAAAGTGTTAGCTTTGGGTGATTTTCAGCGTTGCTTTGTTGTTGCAGCGCAAAAAGAAGATGCCCTGTATTCTGCGTGTTACATTAAAAAAAACGCGCAATCGATTTGGGTTGCTGAATCTGCGGGAGCGCGTTGTGAAATAAAATGTGAGTCGCATTTAAACAGTGATGGCAAAACACAGGCGCAGTACTTTACTACTGATTTATAGTAAAAATGCTGTGCCAAGGTTTCTTTATCGCGGTGGTGAGCCCTTTTATTTGTTTAATCACTTGCGTATCACAGGCTGTTTGCTTTGCATTATGAGGTCCTGACAGCATCAAATAATGGGCTTTACCTTTTATTGCTTGTTCTGCTATAAACAGTGATGGATTTTCTTTTAGCAGTTTTTTATTAACTGATTTTTTAGAGGTATATGCACCATACTGGCAAAAATAAGTCTCAGTATTTTTGGTTTCCACATTGCTCCAATCTCCTATTTTTCGCCACTGTGGTGAGCCATATCGCCTTGCATCAACCATAAAGCTGCCATGAAACGCTGGTATTGAATAAACATCATTAATGGTTTGTTGTGCTTTAGCTGCATTTTTATATGGGCCTGCAACGAGGTAATAGCTATCACGACTTTCATGCTTATATAACTGCAAAGCATAGGCTGCTTTATCAATTTTATTCGCAACAATAAGTGCCGATTGAAACTTTTTGAATACGCCTAATTGCACAAAATAAGGTGTTTGTTGGTTTGATTCAGCCGCTATTGTAGCTTGTTTAGTTAAGTTATCAGCGTTATTTGTGTATACAATAATATCTTGCAATATTATGGTATCGCCGCTTTTTTTAGTGATGACCCGCTCAGGAAGGTTTTTTATGGTTATGTTTTCTGAGAGTTGCTCATTTTTTTCTATTTCAAGTATATAATTTCCTTGAGAAACATTGGGGAAATAATAATAACCATCATATTCAGTGACCGTTGAATAATGCTTTTCGGCGTCTTTTTCTTTAAGTACAACCGTGAGTCCTGCGATAGGTTTACTCTTTTCATTGCTCGATAGATAAATAGTCCCCTCAACCTCGTTGTAGACCACTAAAGGAATATTTACTTTGGTTTGTCCGCCTCTATGAGCCAATGTTTTAATTTTCCCTAAAGAGGGCTGCAAGTAAGGATTAGACAACGATCGTAAATTAACATCTAAAACCTGGCCACCGTAACTGCTTGGTAGCAAGACCTTTCCGTCATTATTGGTGTATTTATTTCGCCATAGGTAGTTGCCAGTAAAATTAACGTCTTGAATTGGCTCATCGCCTTGATCAAAGATTTCATTTTCATTCCAATCTATGAACGAACTAACTTCTATTTGCCCGGAATTTAATGAGCGAGGAGTGTCAAAGTTAAAGTCTGCTTCTAAATGATCAAAACTAAATGTGCCATTTAAACCTAAAGATAAGCGCCAATCTCCTTGATTATCAACTTGCCCTGATACTTGTATATTAAATATCTCATGGCGGTAAGTATATTGATGATTTAAAAGCGTACTTGCCGCAGAGTTAGACTGATACGTCAGCTGGGTTTGATTAAAGGTGCTTTGTGTTTGTGGCCAGCGTAAACTACTTCTCAAACGAGTGAGTTCTGCGCCATTATTAGCCTGCCAATCTAAGGTGTTGGTCCATTTCCAAGAGGCAATATCTATTGAAGAATAAAGCCGGTTTATTAGGTTATTTGTATCGTCATCATAAAATAGTTGGCTTGACCATGTTCCTCCGACATAACTTTTATTGATGCCTAATGAGAATCGATTTTTAGTGTTCGTATTTTTACGTACTTCATTGTTCCACCTCATATTCCAGTTAAGAGAGTTAAAGAAATCAGTCCGGCCATTGAGGCTCAGTGACAGCCTATTTTTGAGTGAGTTCTCTTGTGCTACAAATAAAGCGCTAGAAAAGTTATTAAGGGCACTGTATTCAACATTAACATTGATATCGTTATAAAGTTTATTAGAAAGTAGGCCTCTAAAACCGGCAAAATAAGCATAGCCAGCATCGAGTTGTTTTGTGGCTAAAAAACGGTAACTGCCGTGATCTGTAAGTGTGTTTAGCCCAGATGATAGGTAGCTGCTGTTATTCTGGTCAGTTTGCAAATGAGTAATTTGAGCGTCATATGTAATAAACTCACTAATGCCATAAGAGAGATTACTTTTAAAGGCATTACTCATCGCTGTTGAGGAGTTGCTTGATTGATTAAAAACGCTTTTATCTGTTTCTAAAAACTCCACCTGATAGCTTATTTTTCCGGGCGATAGTGCGTCTTGCCCTATTGTATATTTTTGAGTGCGTGTAACTTGCTCGCCCTGTGAGCCAAAAAGTTTAATTTCAAAGATATTGTTGCCATAAAAAGTTTCAACATCGGTAAATCGAACCAAATTTTCGTTGTTAGCTTGAGTCGTGGCAATAAATTGGCCATTTCGATGCAGCTCTGCTTGCCAGCCTGGTAATGCCGGTTCTTCAATGGTGATAGTTGAAAAATTTTGTGCCGAATGCGGGTTAGCATTTGAAATATAAAATCCCCGGCCTTGGTTTGAGCTAGTAATAAGCTGATCTGACTGAGATTGAATATCTCCCAATTGGTAGTGAATGCGTGCCAGTGAGTGATCTTGTTCACTTAAGTTAAAGTCTTTAGTTATTTTTAAAAAGGTATTAGCGGTGTTTTCGTTTTTGTTGAATCGTAGTTCAGCTCGATGATGAAATAAGTCAAAGTAGCTATTAAGCCTGAGTAGCCCCTGATAACGATTATTAGACGATTTATAGCTTGCTGATAGCGAATATTCAGACACGGGGTAGGTTAGCGTTTGGTATTGGTCGTCTATAAAGTGGTCGTATTGCAGTGCTTTGGATTTAACTTGTTTTGTAATCTCGTTGATGACTTCGCTGTCATTATGAGTAAGCAAGCTACTCGAAAATGAAACCTGCATTAGCGAGTAATCAAAGCGCGAGTCGGTATTTAAAAGTGTATTTATAACAGATAAATCAACATAGTGGTCGTAGTCATCGACAGCCCACAATGAAACATTTTCTGAAGGGGCTAAAGCTGAGGAAAGCTCAGTATTAAGCACCAGCTCACTTGAATCAACTTTAGCAGCCAGTGTATTTTGTGACACATTTAAGCTAATTCCCATGGTTGATTTTAGGGCGCTTATGGGCAATAGCAACTTATTTGATTTTGAATAGTAAGCTTCTAAGTCGGAGACAACAGAACGGCCATTAACTCTTACATTTATAATCACAAAAGACTCCTCATCAATAGGCCATTGATAAAGAGTCGGTAACTGTTTTGCGAAGATTGCTTTGGGTGCAATTAACAGTAATGTACAAAGTAATAAGCGAGTCGCTATACCACAGCACAAGGCGTTTATGTTTAGCATTTGCTATTTGATATTAATGGGGATCGCTAACTCGATTTTACCGCCGTAGAGTTCGTTTTCTTTGTAATTGAGTGTCAAAGGCCCAGTTACTGGAGCTTGTAAAGTGATGTATACCTTGCGACGTGATAAAGGGGTATAAACGGCCACATTGGTTATTTCACCAACCATTAAATTATTTTCATCAACTAATTCAAAATTTCCATACACAGAGCGATTCCCTGTGAGTGTTTGCAAAAATGTCAAAGTTGGACGTCCATTTTGGGTAATTAATTGCGGGTTTATTAATTCTGAGTCAGCTTCTAATTGGCCATGACGAACAATAACAGGCACGCTGTAAGCAACCTTAGGTCTAATGCTTATTCCTTCAATGTCGGGGTCTTGTGACTCAGAGGCTATAATTTTAAGCACCGCTCTGTATTCGCCAACAACAAGCTCGGCTTTTTTGCGAACGGTCATTCTGATAGCTTGCATCCCTTTGGGGGCAATAGTGCCGCGACGTGGTGAAAACCGTAGCATGTTTTTGGCAGAGCGCCCTTCAACTTGTTGTGGGGTAACATCTATAAGCGCCCCTTCTTCGGTCATATCTTTATGGGTAACAACAAGTTTAAAATCGAGGTTTTTATCAGAGGTATTGCGGATAAGTAGTGAATTATTTTTAGTACGTCCATCAAAGTATAAGCGGTATTCAGACAGCGCAAGGTTGGCATTACAAATTTCAGGTAGTAAAAGAGTTAGGCAAAGGGCAGCCCAACAAAAAAGTTTAAGCATCATGGGACAACTCAACAACATGATAATAAAAAGTGGAGCGCGATGCTCCACACATTTTATTTTTAATGCGCAATTGCGCAAAAAAATAAACTGAGGCTCACTTCATAAGTTATTATTGCCTCAGCTTTCATAGTCTTATTGGAAAGACACATCTACAGTGTAATCTACAGTGTAAGCAGCGCCCGCTGTTAGTGTAGAATCAACCGTCATATCACCATATACATTAACAGTAATATCTGTTGCACTTGCATCAGTAGTGAAAGCAGACGCAACATTGTCAGCAGTTGTTACACTGGTTGTTCCATCTGTAGCCGTTGTTACTGGAGCAAAAGTTAAGTTGGTGCCTGTGCTTCCAGATACAGTAATATTCATTGCTGAATTTGGTGCTAAACCAGATACCGTAATTCCACCTAATTGAATGTTTGCATCTGACGCATCACAGTCACCCGATACAACGCCTGCATTATCCATCGAACATGTTGAGCTGGTAGCTAGACGAATTTTACCAAAGTGGAGTGCGCTATCTTCTGCAAAAGTAGGCTCAGTCCAACCGTTTACACTTGCTTGAAATGTTTGGTTAGATGCAAGTAAAGAAGTTGACGAGATTGCTAGTAAAGCGGAAGCAGCAAAGATTTTTTTATTCATAGTTTTTCCATTTTTAAAAATTATTATTTTTTACTTCCGTGCAAGTTAGTTTAGAGAGTTATCTCAATCCATTGTTTCGGATTTAAACACAATTGTTATTAAAATGAAATGATTTGTTAACATGTCTGCTGTTTTTTAGGGGGTGGGCAGTATAAAACTATTAATTTTGATCAGAAAATTGCAACAAGAAAAATAACACCAATGTTAGTTTTACTTTAGGCATATTTTAAGGCTTGGCTAGAGTGGCTTAATTGATTTTGAGCCTATAATAATGTTTATTAGCTGTTTTTTATTTTTCAGAACCATTATTTAAGCCTTGTATGGCAGTGCTATAGTTTTTTTGCTATGAGCTCTATGCTTAAACGCTAAAATACACACCTGCAACATCTATGCGAAATGTTTATTTATTAAGCATAATTTTCTCATTTTATCTTTATTGTTATTTGCACAGTTAAAGTCAGTACTAATTAAACCACAGATATTAAAGATCAGATTTTTACTAACATAGCGGTTAAAAAGTATAAAATTTAATTTTTCCTGTCTGTTTTTTCAACGTTTTGGTACTTTGTTCGCTCTCTCAGGTAGTAAGTTAGTAAAAAGTCGGTTTATTTCAGCGGAATTTTATGTTTTGTTAGTAAAATACTGATCCCGCGTTATTTGTAGAATACTTAAAGTTTAAAAGCCCTTTAATTATTAGCAGGCTGCTCATTTTATAGCTGACGTGTGTTTAGTGCGGTTATATGTATTTAGTAGATAACAACGACGCATCTAGTAAAAGCATTCCCTTAAATGTGTTGTTTTTATAGCTGATTTTTAATCTTTATATAGATCAGTATTTAACTAACTTAATTAAATATCTATTTTACCCAAATACAAATAAGAATTACTATCTTTTGTATTTGTTGGCGATATAATACGGCCATCTTTTTTAGCTATGTTTAAAAGGAATTTGCAGTTTATGCAGGCCTACAACCGTCTTTTAGACTCTCCACCACCTGTTTTATCTAAGTTAAGCTTTTTTATACAGCGCTTTAACTATGAATTAGCGGTTTTATCGCGTTTTTTTATCGCCATTGTGGGCGGGTATTTTTTTACTGCCGTCAGTGTGTCGCTGTTAAGTGTTGTGGTGCCGGTCTCTAAAGTTGACGCGGTTCTTTTAAGTGTCTCCGCGAGTATTTTAATTTATGCACTGGTGTTTATTTATAGTTTTTATCTTCAGTCGTTAAAAACAGTTTGGATCAGTATTTTACTAAGTATTGCAGTGCAATTTTTTACATTGTCGTTAATGAAGGGATGGTTATGAAAGGGAGTTTTTTTCGCTCAATGACCTGGTTACATACATGGGTAGGTTTACTCGTGTGTTGGTTACTGTATTTAATATTTTTTGCAGGCACTATTAGCTTTTTTAGAGATGAAGTGAGCTTATGGAATCAGCCAAGTATTCATAATATTGAGCAACAGACAGACCGTATTGGCGCGCAAAAGCAACAAATAATAACTGGCGTTGAGTATTTAAATGCTCAAGCCCCTAATGCGCCTAATTGGCGGATAACCCTTCCTGAAGAGCGTATACCTTATTTAACGTATGGTTTTGCAAAGCCAAAAGAGCCTGGACAGCGCAGGGCATCGTTTAATAATAGTCGTTTAGACCCAAATACCATGCAACCTTTACCGCCTTTTGTAGATACTCGAGGGGGTAATTTCTTTTATCGTTTGCATTTTGACTTACATTATATTGATGTAAAAACAGCACGTTGGATAGTCTGTTTTGCTAGCTTGTTTATGCTTATTGCGCTGATATCAGGGATAGTGATTCACAAACGTATTTTTAAAGATATGTTTGTTTTTAGAGCTAATAAAGGCAGCCGTAGCTGGTTAGATGTGCATAATTTAAGTTCGGTATTTGCCTTACCGTTTCATTTAATGATTACCTACACCGGGATTATTACTCTGATATTTATGCTGTTTCCCCACCCTGTTAATACTGTTTATGAAGAAGGTATGACTGGCTTTTTTAAAGACTTTTCTCCTAGTAACCCCATTAATAATAAAGCAAAGGGCGAAGCTGAACTTGTGCCTGTGAAGACTATTTTGGATCAGGTTTATACTAAGTGGCCAAACGCCGATATAAACCGTGTAATGATCAGTAACCCTAACAAAGCGGCTGCCACGATTATGGTATTGGTAAGCCCTGGTAAGGCGCTGCGTGATCAAACTCCGCGCCTTATATTCAATGGCGTAACGGGTGAACTCATCGCACAAACTGATGATGAACTCACCGGCAGTAAAGCGCTGTATGAGTCTTTAAATTCAATGCACACTGGGCGTTTTGCAGAGCCATTACTGCGCGGTTTATATTTTTTAGGCGGCATTGCTGGCTGCATTATGATAGCGACAGGCTGCATAATGTGGGCTAAGCGCTTACGCGAAAGAATGAAAAAAAATACTCAGCCATCTTGGGGGCTAAAGCTAGTTGAAGGGTTAAATCTAGGAACATTGATGGGACTGCCCTTGGCTACATCGGCTTTCTTTTTGGCTAATCGTTTACTCAGTAAACAGGTTGCTGAGCGCGCGGATAAAGAAATACTCGCTTTCTTTTTAACTTGGCTATGTGTGTTCATCATTGCCTTTGTAAAGCGTGACAAGCTGCAATGGTGTGTTATGGCGGCTATAAACAGTATTGCCTGTTTTAGTGTGCCAGTGGTTAATGCGCTCACCACTGAAGGTAATATAATTCAGTATTTACGTAACGATCAGTGGGCTTTATTCATGTTTGATAGTTTGTTTTTACTGTTCGGTTTACTGTTTTTGTTACAAACCGAAAAATTACGTACTGGGCTGCAAACTAAAAAGCGTCTACATATAAGTACTCAGGAGCAAAAAATATGATTACCTTGCTGCCATTTAGTTTATGTTTAATTGCTTTTAACTGCTTTGCGCTAGCTAAATATAATCATTTTAAGGATGTTTTTAATAAGCGCCCTACTCAACAGCAGCGTTTGGTTTTATTGGGTGTTGCTTGGATCAGTATTTTACTAAGTTTGCTGTTATGTGTTAACGAATTACAAGGTTATGGTGGTTTGCAGTTTTGTGGCTATATGACGTTAAGTGCTTTAATTGTAATGACTTTTTATAGTTTTTTGGTGAGGTTAACTAAGCTTTTTAATTTACTCATATTAGTAATATTGGCCATGAGTACGTTATTTTTTGGTTTAAATGGGCTTTAGTTAGTAAAAACCTGATCTCAAACAATAGCTAAAATTGAGCTAAAAAAATGGCAAGCCATAAGGCTTGCCAATAATAAAGGGGGATTGTCATTATGTCTTCACCTGCCTGTCTCTTTGCAAGTGAGGCTAATATAGTCCTACTTTATTTAGTTTACCTTACAATAAGGTGAACGTTTTATTACAACCTAGGGGCGTGTAAACCCCCTTTACAGCGGTTTTTGATTTACCCAAATAATCTCATCAGTTGCAAAACCAAGCGCTTTTACTTGGCTTAAAAAGTGCTGCTTAAGCTCTTCACTTACTGTTGGGGTGCGCGATAAAAGCCATAAGTAATCTTTGCTATAACTGGTAATAAAGGCATATTGATAATCAGGTTGGTCGAGCTCAAAAATAATATAGGCACCATAAAACGGCCCAAAAAATGACACTTTAAAATGCCCTGTATCGGTGTTTTCTACAAATTTAGCTAAGCCTTCGGCTTCGTCCCACTGCTGATCTTTACTAATAAACCCTTTGTTTAATACCTTCACCGTTCCATCATCGTTAATTGAGTAGGTGGCTGTTACTTGTTCCATCCCTTGTTCAAATGAATGGTCTAATCGAGCTATTTCATACCACTTGCCTTGATATTTTTCTAAATCAAAGTTTTTAACTGGGGTTATTCCTTCAGGGGCGCTGGTACAGGCACTGAGTAAAAACACGATGGTAATAAATAATGCAGCTTTAAAAGCGAGTTTCATGTTGTTTCCTTTTCTTTAGAAATTGCTATAGGATCGCTTTAATACTAAAGCAATTTAAAGAACTTAGCATGAAAATTTGGGTTGATGCTGACGCTTGTCCGGTGGTAATAAAAGAAATTTTATTTAGAGCTGCAGAGCGTACGCAAACAGAAACAATACTGGTTGCAAATCATGCCATGCGCATTCCACCATCAAAATTTATTAGCCGACTGCAAGTGTCATCGGGCTTTGATGTGGCTGATGATGAAATAGTAAAACGCATTGAAAAAGGCGATTTGGTGATCACTGGGGATATTCCGCTGGCAAGTGAAGTGATTGATAACGGCGGCCAAGCGCTTAATCCGCGAGGTGAGCTTTACACCACTGAAAACATTCGCTCCTTACTAAATGTACGCGACTTTATGGATACTATGCGCTCAAGCGGCGTAGAAATGAGTGGCGGGCCGCCTCCGTTAAGCCAAAGTGACAGACAAAACTTTGCTAATAATCTTGACCGTATTTTAGCGCAAAATAAGAGTAGTTAAGGTGAGCAGCCAGTTAATAGGGTTAGGTGATGACTCATTTAGAGTTGCTGTGTATGTCGCAAAAGCGCCCCCTATGCCCTACTTTGAAATACTAGAGCAGTTAGAGCCTGTAGTTAGTGGGCAAATAAACAGTATAAATCAGCACTGTGGCAATGGCTGGCGAAAAGTCTTTAATGTGTACGCCAAAGTGTTATTTGCGCTGCCAAGCGAGTATTACTCATTTGCCAAACAAGCAGTGAGCTGGCAAGCATATCGAGATGAGCTGTTGTTAAAGCAGCATAGCGGGACTGCATTACTCTTTAGTGCGCCGGTGCTCACTGAGCATAAAAACCAGTTGCACATTATTGCGGGAAGAACTCACGCTAAAAACTTGATACAACAAGGTAAGTTAAACGCCCAACTTGATTGGCTTGATGATGAGTTTGCTATAGATAAAAGCCAGAATATTATTGTGTGCCCCTATTTTGATTATAGGCAGTTAAGTAATATTAAAATTGCCCGTTTGAGTGAGTTAGTGGCTCAGTTAAGATAAGCCACGCTCTCTTTTGCTTTACACAATGTGAGCTAGTTTTTGTGCGCTATCAACTAGCATTAGCGAGCCTAAAATAAACAGCACACATGCCGAGGCTCGTCCAAATTTGAGCGACAATGCGGGGTTGTTACTGAGGATTTTTTTGGCGCTTATTCCTATTAACCAATACACTAACGCACAGCCCACTAAATGAATTACACTCAGTACCAGCAATTGTTCAGTGATAGAAAACGATAAAGTTGGCAATACAAACTGCGGTAATAAGGCTAAAAATAACAGCATCACTTTAGGGTTTAAGCCACTAATAATAAAGCCCTTTCTCATCCACTTTAGATGCGTATCTGAGGTGTGTTGTTGGCCACTGACATAAGCTGCAGGCATAGGAGGAAATCGGTACAGTGATACGGCAATCCAAATGATGTATAAAGCGCCAAACAAGGTTAACAGCTTTATAAAGATGGCATGCGACGCTAATAGCGCACCTAACCCTACCACCACTATTAAACTGGCCACTAAATGCCCAAGTATTAACCCCGATACTGCAGGAACAATTTTGTCGCCCGCTATTCCTGCGCTAATTGTATAAGCCCAATCAGCTCCAGGGGTGAGTACAAACAAAATTGACACCAGCCAAAAAGAAAAAATAATATTAATATCCATGCGCTATAACCCAAAATAAGTGAGTAGCTATTTTATTTCTTTCTGATGAGTAAAAGTTACTGTATTTTACCGATATAAGCATTCATTTTAGGAAATAATTAGCTATGGATACCATAGATAGGAAAATTCTTGCGCAGCTACAAGTTGATGGCAGGCTCACCCTCTCTGAATTGGCTGATCGTGTTGGGCTGAGTGTCTCGCCCTGTCATCGTCGTGTCAAAGAGCTTGAAAAAAGCAAAGCAATTGTCGGTTACCGCACCGAGATTTCACCGGAGAAAGTGGGTTTAAACTTTTCTGCACTCGTATTTATTACTATCAAAGAGGGTGATAAAGCGTCGTTAAGCAAATTAGAGCAAGCGGTGGATGCTATTCCTCAGATCACCAATGCGCAACGTTTATTTGGTACCCCAGATTACTTATTACACGTCGTTACTAAAGATTTAGCTGCGTTTCAGCAACTTTATGATGACAAGCTATCAGCCTTACCAGGTGTACAACGTTTAACCTCAACCATTGTGATGAAAGATATTGTAAGAGCGCGTAATTTGCATTTTTAAATGATTACCGAATTAAAAATCGCGACGATGACGCTGCAAAGCCTGTGGCGAGTGGCTTTGCAGTTATTTATAAAAATAAAGTGTAAATAAAGCTTGTTATAAAGTGTATTACTGTTATTCTGCTCGCCATCGGGTTGATAGAAAGCCCAGTTTATTTGTAAGTACCACGTTGTTATTAGTAATAATCCTTCGCGATATCCTCAAGTTAAATGTTTGTTTTCTTCCTGTTAAACGCCTATTTTAGGGCAATTTTTTATTTATTTTTTTAGGATATTATTATGTCTAATACAACTACTGGTACTGTAAAATTTTTCAACGAAGCTAAAGGTTTTGGTTTTATTGAGCAAGAGTCTGGCCCAGACGTTTTCGCACATTTCAGCGCAATCTCAGGCGACGGTTTCAAAACTTTAGCTGAAGGCCAAAAAGTACAGTTCAGCGTAACTCAAGGTCAAAAAGGCCCGCAAGCTGAAAACATCGTTTGCATCTAATTTAAAGGGAGTGGGTTTTAAAGCGCACTCACCACGCTAAACTAACGTTAAGCGATAAAGCTAATATCAATGCGATATTAGCTTTTTTTTTTCAAAAAATTTATACCACGTACCCACTAAACCCAAGTGCTTTAAAGTACAGTTTTGGAATGCCAAAGCCACACTCGTTGAGTAACTCACTAAAGCGCATGCGATCAAGCGGGTAAAACTCACGCTCTAAGTTATGTGCCATTTGCGTTTTGCCTGCATCGCTAAGTCCAAGCTCTTGGCACGTATTAAGTTGCGCTTCTCTTTCAAATGGGGTTTCTGGGCGCATTAAGTCAGCAATAAATACCGGTGCGGATTTTTTAAGATTGTTTTTAATCCCCTTTAATAACTGCTTTTTATCGCCGTTATCTTCAACAAAATGCATCACCAATAAACATAATACCGCGTCGGCTTTAACTTTTAATTTATCTACCGGTTGGCACTCAATGCTGACTCGTGCATCAATACCTTGCTCTACAAAGCGTTGCTTAGCAATAGCTAACATGTCGGCCGAGGTATCTTGAGCGGTAAACTGCCAAGTAGAATTAATATTCGCCAATGCTGCGATTTCTTTACCTGTGCCCGCGCCTACCACTAAAATATGGGCGTTATCAGTTAACGTTGCGCTTAGCTGTGCATTGGTTAGTTGATGTAATAGCTCGTAACCTGGGACTAAACGGGTAATACGGTTATCATACTCGTGTGCTTCTTCGCCTGTAAAAGTGGGCATACTATTTCCTTAAATTACGTTTATGGTGGAGTATCCACCCGGTTTTTTAGCGACATGAATTTGCGTTGCAACGCGTTCGCTCATTTCACTTACATGTGAAATCACACCGACCTTTCTACCTTGCGCTTGCAGTGAATCTAGCGCATCCATTGCAATACTAAGTGTTTCACTATCTAGTGTACCAAAGCCTTCGTCAACAAATAACGAGTTAATTTGCACTTTGTTTGAAGATAAAGAGGCCAGTCCTAATGCAAGTGCCAACGATACTAAAAACGACTCTCCGCCAGAAAGTGTATTCACAGAACGCTGTTCATCGGCCATATCGCGGTCAATAATCGCTATATCAAGTGAATCAGCTATTGCTGTTAGTTCGTAACGCTTATTCAGCGTTTTTAAATGGCTATTAGCATAATGTAGCAATATTTTTAGTGTTTGTGTTTGCGCTAAATTACGCATTGTTTTGCCGGTTGCGTCACCGAGCACTTTATTAAGTAAATGCCATTGTTCTACTTGTTGTTTAAGCTTGCTTAGCTCAGCCTGCTTGCCCTCAAGAGCTTTTGCATTCTGGTTGTGCTGCTCGATGGCAGTATTAATCGTAAGTAAGTTATTGTGTAATTGTGTTTGCTGCACAGTTAATTGAGTTTGTTGCTCAATTAACTGTGCTTCGCTGTGTGCTGGCTTATTATTTTGCTGATGCTGCTCATTGGCGTTTTGCTGTTGTTTTAGCGCGGCACGAGCATCAACTAATGCTTGAGATAACTGCTCGCTATGCTTTAGCTGCTCTTTAATATCGTCATTACTTATGGCCAGTAGCACCTCGATTTGCTGATGGCTTATATCAGTATACAGCGCGCTAAATTCTTCAAACCAAGCACCATAGCGTGTTTCAAGTGTGGTTAGCTCTTGGCTGTTATCGGCGAAGTGCTGCTCAAGGTTTTTAAGCGTAATAGCGTGCTCATCGCGCTGTTTTATGGCGCTGTCGTGTGCCTGTTGACTCTGATTTAATTCACTCTGGCACTGCTCTACTTGTCTATTCAGCTGAGCCTGGTAGTCATCAGCGCTAATCGTTTGGTTATCGAATAACGCTAAGCGCTGTTGCTGAGTATTGTTGTGTTGCTGCTGTGCCTGAGTTAAATCGTCGTTGAGCTTGCTAACTTGCTGCTCAGCTTTGGTCATAAGCGGGGTTAGCTGCTGCAGCTGTAAATTGGCGCTGTCTAATTGCTTTTGAGTGTGTTCAAGTTGTAGTTGCTGATGTTGATACTGCTCTACTTGCTCACCTAACTCGCTTAGCGTTAACGCGCCGGTTTGTAATGCTTGCCAAAATTGACTGTTTTCAAAGTGAGAATTCAGCTCACTTATAAGTGCTTCGCGTTGGCTGTGCAATTCCTGGTGCTTATTATTAAGCATGATGAGCTGATTATTCAGTTCAACATGCTGGGTATTTAATTGTTGCTGCGCAGTCTGTTCTTTTTTAACCGTGTTTTGCAGTTGGTTAACCGCTTCTTGTAACTGATCTTTTTGTTTTTGCGCAGCAAAGTACTGCGTTTTTTGCACGCTTAATTGTTTATGGGTGTCATCAAGTTGCTCAACGCTCAAGTCATTAAGATCTGTTTTAGCCGCTTGCATGGTATTTTTAATGTCTAACATTTTGGCTTGGGCATCAGCAATCGCTTGGCTATGCTGCTTATGCTCTGCGACTAAAACCGCATGCTGTGTTTGATGTTGATGTAGCTGGGTTTGTGCATCTAAGTGCTGTTGTTTAGCGCCAGTATAAGTATTTTCAAAGTCGGTTATTAAGTTATTAAAAGGTTGGCTTTGATTGTTTGCAAAAGGATGCTCAGTGGCTCCACAAACCGCACATGCCTCATTAGGCAGGAGTTGTGCGCGTAAGTGTTCAACATGTTCACTCGCGCGCAAGCGTGCTTGATTAAGCGATTGTTCGGCGTGTTTCAGCGCTTGCTCTTTACTGCTTAATTGCGCGAGCAATGTATTGTTAGTTTGCTCACTCTGAGTTAGCTTTTCTGCCACATTGCTTTGTTGCTGTGCAGTGTGCTTTAGCTCTTGATTAAATTGCTTATAACGCGCTCGCTGCTCTTTTAAATAATCGATGTTTTTAAGCTGATTATCGCACTGCTCAATACTAAATTGCTCTTGCTGTTGGGTGAGTTTATTTAGGTTTTGTTTTTCAGTGCTTAGCACTTGCTCTGCATGTTCAAGCTGTTTATTTTGCTCATTAAGCTTGGTAGCGAGTGTGCTTAGCTGCAAAGTAGTTGCTTGCTTTTGTTGCTCGAGTGTTTTTAATTGCGTTGTAGTATTAAAAAACTGCTTAAAGCTGTGATTAAAATAGTTCCAATCAGTGGCCAATGGCTTAAGTTGATTGTTCTCTTGTAACCATTTCTTATGGTGGGCGCTTTGTGTTGTTGCCTGCTCCACACTGAGATTATTTTGTTGTAACTGCTGTTGTAACTCGCTTAATTGCTGCTGCTCTTTGGTTTTTTGTTGTGTCAGGCTTGTAATGCTTTGCGTAAAAATAGCTAATTGACTGTCGAGTTCACGTGCCTTTGTAATCAGTGGCTCAGCCGTTTGTTGTTGTTGTTTTGCTGTTGCTAATTCGCTTTGTTGTTTTTTAACCTTACTTGCTTGCTCGTTAATAAGCGCGGCATGATCTAGCGCGTTTAATTCTTTAATTTGTGAATTTAACTGACTGTTTTGCACCGTTAAGCTTTTAAAACGCTGGCGATTATCTTTAATTTCAAGCGCACTTTGTGCTTGTTTGGCTTGCTCAGTTTGCACTTTAACCGCATCAAGTGCATCACTTGCTTGTTGCTCGTTTTGTTGGGCCGCTGTTAATGCTTGCTCTAAACTGTGTGCTTGCTTGTACCAGTTAACACCTTGCTCTGTGTTGGCCAACGTTATTTTTGTGTGTTCAGTTTGTTTTTTAAGTTCATCAAGAGTGTGTTTTTTCTCACTGAGTTCTTCATCAGACAATAACGTGTAACTGGCTAAGCTGGCTGTTAGTAATTCAAATTTATCTTTTACTGCTTTATTACGCTCAAATATACGCTGGCCTATTCGACTAAATTTATCGGTGCCGGTAAGGCACTCTAAAAGTTGTGCGCGTTCATCGCCAGTGGCTTTTAAAAATGCGGCAAACTCGTGTTGTGCTAGTAGCACTGCACGGGAGAACTGCTCAAAAGTGAGGCCTATTTTATTTTCAATGGCTTTTATGGTGGTGCTTTTGTCGGCGATTAAGGTTTCATCAGGTAAGCTATGCAAAGTATGCTCGGCTACTTTTAGTTTGCCGGTTACTTTTTTATGCGTTCGTTGAATGCTGTAGCGTGCTCTATAAAGTTGTTGATCTTGGCCGCTAAAGTCTACTTCCGCATAGCCTTCCCATTTTCCACGGCGCAATAAATTACGGGCATCGTTAAGCTTTATGTTATCGCCGTTAAAATCAATTAGGTTGCCTTTATCGCCTTTTAAACGGGCAGTTTTCGTATAAAGCGCTAAACAAATGGCATCAAGTACGGTGCTTTTTCCTGCGCCAGTGTCACCTGTAATAGCAAATAAACCTGCGTCTTTGAGTGGTGATGCTAAAAAGTCGATTTCGGCATCAGCAATGGAGGCTAAGTTATGAATACGTACGGCGGTTATTTTCATAGTAGCTGCTCCTGTTCAAGTTCATCAATAACGTCGGTTAATAGCGCTTTTAATTCACTGGGTACGGTTTCTCCGGCCATATCTTTGTCGTTATTAAAGGCTTGTTCTAGCAAATTAATTGGGTTGAGCATTTCTACAAAGCTTAAATCCTCAAATACCGTTTCTGAGGAATTATTCACTTGCTGATCGCGTACTCGCTCTATACCACAAAAGTTAACCTGCTTGTCTTTTAGTGCTTGTTCAATTTGTTCACGAAAAGTGGTATCGATATCACTGGATTTTAGCTTTACTCGTAAGTATGGCGCTATTTCGTATTGTTGTGTATCGAGTGCTTTTATTTGCTCGCATAGCTTGGCTAAAGGGACGCACTCCCCCTCGGGTAATACAATTACTTCAGCGAGCCTAGGAATGTAAAGGGGGTTTACAGTGGTGCTTAGCGGTTGGTCTTTTTGTACGTTAAACTCAACCACATTGACTTGATGGGTATATTTCCTTTCTGAAAACGACATTGGAATAGGTGTACCGCTGTAGCGAATGTGCTCATTTTTAGCCACTAACTGCGCTTTGTGTAAATGCCCTAGCGCTACGTAATTGGCATGCTTACCAAATACTGACGCTGAAATGGCTTCTTCACCGCCAATAACTAAGTTACGCTCAGAGTCACCAGAAATATTTCCACCCTTGGCATGCAAGTGACCCATAACAATTAAAGGCGTATTTTCAGCGTTAAGCGTTAACGCATGTTCAAGTGCCAGTTGATAAGCTTTAGCAACGCCTTGTGGGTAACTAGGGCCCTCTTCACTCTGGCTCAGTGCACTTACGTCGCTGGTGCGTAAAAACGGCATAGCGAGTACCACAGCGTGTTTGTCGTTGTTATTAATTGTTATTACCACGTCATTGGGGTTGGCGGGATCAAAGCGGCCTACAACATGGGTATCAAACTGAGCTAATAAGGGCTGTGCGGCCAAAATACGATTAGCGGAGTCATGATTGCCGGCAATTATGACCACGTGTAATTGTGGGCACTGTGCTTTGGCATTCTTTATAAATTGATAGAGTTGGTTTTCTGCACTAGCGCTGGGGGTGGCAGTGTGATAAATATCGCCAGCGACCAGTAATAAGTCGATTTGTTGGCTAACGAGGGTGGTTAATAACCAAGAGAAAAAAGCATGGTGTTCATGACGGCGATCATGTTCATAAAATTGCTGACCTAAGTGCCAGTCTGAAGTGTGAAGAACTTTCATTTTGCGCTCTTAAAAAACCATAAGAGCGCCAATATACCCAAGGCAATTAAAGATGCAAGTATCGCTTTAGCTTAAAATATACCAAGCAATAAAAATAACGGGTAAAGCAGCAAGGGCGATTGTTAAAGGCCACTTTAATGCTTTCGCTTTTTTAGCATGTAATACTTCCAGTGCATTAGTTTCATTACAAGCAGCCACTTTATCAATATACAGGTAGCCTGAGTTAATATACTGCTTACAATTTTGCACGTCTGCTGGTATTGCAATTAGTTTTTGCTGCTTTTTTAGGACATAAAAATCCATAAACTCACCACACTTAATACGATTTGGGTCTGTTGACCTTTGCAGATTAAAATTCGTTCAAACTAGGGGCGGTTTAATCGAGGCGCGAGGTTTGTAACCTAGTGGGCTAAGTAAAAACCGAGCAACAAAGAGTAAATCGCCCCTAGGCAGAACCCAAAGGGCAGCGCCTGTTTGGCATTGATGCTGCGTTATCACCTATTTATGGGGAATAACCACACCACATAGACTTTGCCTTGCCTAAATACCAAACAGACTGCTGCAAATCTAATCTTGAAAGGTCAACAGACCCCAGTTAGAACAAAAAATATTTGAGAGAAACACTAAAAAAGTGCCCTCAAATTAAAAAAGTGGGCGATTCTAATTACAAACCATAGTAAAGATCAACCTAAAACTGTGTTATTTAGTATTTTTAATGAAAATAGCTGTGTTTTTTCGTTTTATCTCTACTTTTAGTGATATGTAAACCCCCTTTACAGTTTTGTTTAGCGTATTAATTACTTTTGTTTTTTATTAAATTTCTGACGAAATGCGCGTTCTTTTTTATGGTATGAAACACTATAAATAGTATTTACATAAACGTGGGGAATATCACCCTATAAAAGCAGGGTTTTATCGCTATTTTATTGAAGCTTAGCTGTAAATTTGTCACAGTAGCGTCACTAAAATCGATCAGGATTAACAATGAAGAAAAATTTATTTACATTGAGTGCGTTTGTATTGCCTTTGGCAATGGCGAGCTCTGTGATGGCCTCATCTGTTGAACAAACTAAAGGCAGCTATGTTGATAAGTTTCGTCAACTAGACGAAGCTTTGCCTACCCCTAATGTTTACCGTAGTGCCGCAGGTGCACCGGCAGAAAATTACTGGCAACAACGCGTTGATTACGATATTGATGTAAAGCTTGATGAGCAAAAGCGTCGTTTAACGGGGAGTCAAACAATTGAATATAAAAATAACTCACCGCATACGCTTAAATATTTATGGCTACAGCTTGATCAAAACATTTTTAAAAATGACTCGATTGCAGAAACCACGCAAACTTTTAAAAGTACCCTACAAAACGAACCGGATGCCAAGCCTGCTAAATTAAGCTTAGGTGATTTACGTCGTCAGCAGTTTATGAACGACAATGAGCTGGGTTACACCATTAGCAATGTTAAAGATGAAGATGGTAAAGCGCTTCGCGTAACGGTTGTTGATACTCTAATGCGTATAGACTTAAACACGCCACTTAAACCGGGTAAAGATGTTGAGTTTAGCATGGACTTCGCGTTTAACTTGGTTGAAGAAGATGCGGTAGGTGCACGTGCAGGTTATGAGCACTTTGAAGAAGACGGTAACGATATTTTCCTAGTGGCACAGTGGTTCCCTCGTTTAGCTGCGTATACTGATTACGAAGCATGGACCAACAAACCATTTCTAGGTAGCGGTGAATTCACCTTGGAATTTGGTGACTACGACGTTGAAATTACGGTTCCAGCGGATCATATTGTATCGGCAACCGGTAAGCTTGATAACCCAAGCTCAGTTTTAACCAGTACTCAACGCATGCGTTTAAAAGAAGCTGAAACAGCAAAGCGCCCGGTATTTGTAGTTACTGAAGAAGAGGCACTCGAAAACGAAAAAGCCGGCACAGACAAAACAAAAACGTGGCATTTTAAAGCAGAGAATGTCCGTGATTTTGCATGGGCGTCGTCACGTAAATTTATGTGGGATGCTAAAGGTTACCAACAAGGTGGGAATGAGCAACCACTGGTTATGGCGATGTCGTTTTTCCCTAAAGAAGGTGGCGATTTATGGAAGAAGTACTCAACTGAATCTGTGGTGCATACCATGGAAGTGTATTCGAAATATTCATTTGACTACCCTTACCCAACTGCACAGTCAGTTAATGGCCCAGTAGGGGGGATGGAATACCCAATGATCACCTTTAATGGTCCACGAACAGACTTACAAGATGATGGTACGCGTACTTATTCTCAAGCAGAAAAACGCTTTTTAATCGGCGTTGTTATTCATGAAGTGGGGCATATTTATTTCCCTATGATTGTAAACTCAGATGAGCGCCAATGGACTTGGATGGATGAAGGCTTAAATAGCTTTTTAGATGGTGTTGCTGGACGTGAATGGGATCCAACCATTCCTTGGGGGGTTGAGCCTCGTGACATTGTGGCGTACATGAAGTCTGAAACTCAAGTACCTATTATGACGCAATCAGACAGTGTGCTTCGATTAGGCCCTAATGCCTACACTAAACCAGCTGCAGCATTAAATATTTTACGTGAAGTTATTCTAGGTCGTGAATTATTTGATTTTGCGTTTAAAGAGTATGCACAGCGCTGGAAATATAAGCGTCCTACTCCAGCTGATTTTTTCCGTACTATGGAAGAAGCGTCAGGCGTTGATTTAGATTGGTTCTGGCGTGGTTGGTTTTACACCACAGACCATGTTGATATCTCGCTTGATAAAGTATACCAATTACGGTTAGACACCAAAAACCCTGATATCGACTTTAAACGTTTACGTGATATTGAAGCGAATAAGCCAAGCTCATTATTTGTTGAGCGTAATCGTGCTGAAGGTAAAAAAACCTGGGTTGAGAAAAACCCAGATGTGACCGACTTTTATGACGAAAACGATCGCTTTACGGTTACCAATAAAGAACGTAATTCGTACAACAAATTTTTAAAAGGCTTAAAACCGTGGGAGCGTAAAACACTCGATCGCGCGCTAGAAGAAGACAAAAACTACTATGTTATGGAGTTTTCAAACTTGGGCGGTCTAGTGATGCCGATTCTTTTAGAGCTAACTTATGAAGATGGCGCTAAAGAAGAGCGTTACATTCCCGCAGAAATTTGGCGTCGTAACCACAAAAATGTACAAAAGCTGATTATTACCGACAAAAACAAACCGCTCACCTCAGTAACGGTTGATCCAGGTTGGGAAACAGCGGATGTGAATGTAGAAAATAATCACTACCCACGTCGTATTATTCCTTCACGTATTGAAGTGTACAAACGTGAAAAGAGTAAGGCAAAAGTAAGCCGTGATATCATGCAAGATATTAAAACTGAGCTGAAAAAAGACGAGCCAAAAGACGAAAAAAATAACGGCGAGGACCAATAATAATGCGCTTTTTGCTTATTATTGCTTGTTTTTTAATTGCTGCGCCGAGTATGGCGCATCAATTAAAATCATCCGTTACCACGGTGTTATTTAATCAGCGCACGCACAATATTGAATTGATGCATCGTTTTTACTTACATGACACAGAGCATGCTGTTGGCAACTTATTTAAAGGCAAAGTGGATATTATAAATAACAAGCGTGACCAAAAACGCTTTGCTAAATATGTTGAGTCTCATGTTGCTTTGCAAACCTTAGTAGGTGAGCCACTTACGCTTAATTATGTGGGTGCACAAGTGGATGGTAAGTTCTTTTGGGTATACCAAGAAGCAACGATCCCCGATGAGATTGAGGGCATTAGAATGAGTCATGGTGCACTGCGTGATTTGTGGCCTGCACAAGTCAATATGGTAAATGTTGAAGGGCGAGGACAAGTTAAAACGTTAAACTTTAGCCAAGACGATACATGGCTTGAAGCGCGATTTGAAACTAACTAACCCACCGCGCATCTTTTATAAGGTGCGCACTTTTTTACCAAAGATTAGCTGATCGCGTTAATTTACTTCATCGTAGAACCATTACAACAGATATTATTCAAACCCAAGCTATTGTGTTATCAAATGAGCTATACTGGGAGTGCAATGGACTGAGCTCTTTCCAATACGTTTATTGATATACTCTTTTATGTAAAGCAAACTCAGCAAAATGAGCTAATTATTTAGCGCAAGGAATGAAATGAAAACGCAAATTGAGGCAATCAAAGGTGTTATTTTTGATTTAGACGGAACCTTAGTATCATCAGAATTAAACTTTTCATTAATAAAAGCCCAAGTAGGTTGTCCTGCAGAGCTAGACCTACTTGAATATATAGAGCAATTGCCCTCGCCCTACATGCGTGAAGAAGCAATGAATATAGTGCATCAGCATGAGCTACTTGATGCGCAAACGGCGACGTTTTTACCCGGCGTTGTTAAAGCTGTTAACGCTC
Source organism: Pseudoalteromonas sp. DL-6 (assembly GCF_004328665.1). Classification (NCBI taxonomy): domain Bacteria; kingdom Pseudomonadati; phylum Pseudomonadota; class Gammaproteobacteria; order Alteromonadales; family Pseudoalteromonadaceae; genus Pseudoalteromonas; species Pseudoalteromonas sp. DL-6. The sequence goes on along the minus strand of NZ_CP019771.1, from coordinate 34,618 downwards.
TGCAAGCTAAAAATATCCCCATGGCTATTGTGACCCGTAATTTTGATAAAGCGGCCACACTAAAGCTACAACACAACCCATTGCCAATCGAAACGGTACTCACTCGAACTGAAGCTCCAGCCAAACCCGATCCGAGTGCTTTATTAATGATTGCAAGGCAGTGGTCAATGCCAGTTGATAATGTTATTTACGTTGGTGATTATTTATATGATATACAAGCGGCCCATAATGCAAAAATGCGAGCCTGTTTGTATGCACCTGATGTGACCCCCGCGTATGCCGAACAAGCCGATTTTGTTATTCATGCGTTTGATGAATTGGTAACATTAATTGACAATCACGCTGAAAAAGTGAGGGTCTGTTGACCTTTCAAGGTTGAATTTGCAGCAGTCTGTTTGGTATTTAGGCAAGGCAGAGCCTATGTGGTGTGGTATTCCCCATAAATAGGCGATAATGCAGCATCAATGCCAAACAGGCGTTGCCCGGAGGGTTCTGCCTAGGGGCAATTAACTCTTTGTTGCCTACATGGATGTAGGTAAGGGGCGTGAGCAGGACGCGGAAGCTTTGCTCGGTTTTGACTTAGCCCACTAGGTTACAAACTTCGCGCCGCGATTAAATTGCCCCTAGTTTGAACAAATAGCAATCCGCAAAGATTAACAGACCCTGATTATGTTAAATTGAGCTTTGTTGTATTTATTTAATAGCATAACGGGTATTATTTAAATTAATACCCAGCTGCTTTTACTTAGCATAGCATGTTGAACCACTAGCCCAATACGCTTTGAATTGGTAAAATATCGAAAACAGAACGTATTCAATAGAGGCACAAGATGGGCAGAGCATTTGAAGTCCGCAAAAGTTCGATGGCTAAAACAGCCAACGCAAAAACTAAAGTAAATTCGAAGTATGGTAAAGAAATTTACGTTGCAGCCAAAAGTGGTGAACCCGACCCCGATGTAAATCAAACATTGCGCCGCTTAATTGAAAAAGCCAAAAAAGACCAAGTTCCCGCGCACGTAATCGAAAAAGCAATTGAAAAAGCAGCCGGTGGGGCAGGGGAAGATTACTCAACCGCTCGTTACGAAGGTTACGGCCCGGGTAATTGTATGGTGATTGTTGACTGTTTAACCGACAACCCTAATCGTACGATTAAAGATGTGCGCTTACCGTTTACTAAAACAGATTCAAAAATAGGCACACCTGGTTGTGTTGCTCATATGTTTGATCACCTTGCTGTTTTAGGGTTTGCAGGCGACGACGATGAAGTGGTGTTAGAAGCCCTGATGATGGCTGATGTTGATGTGACTGATGTAGAAGCCGAAGATGGCAAGGTGTCGGTGTTTGCACCGCATACTGAGTACTTTAAAGCTAAAACGGCATTAGAAGAAGCATTTGAAGGCATTAACTTTGAAATTGATGAGATTACCTTTGTACCACAAGTGCATGTTGAAATTACTGATGAAGAAGTGATTGCCAACTTTGAGAAATTTATCAATATGCTTGAAGATTGCGATGACGTACAAAATGTTTATCACAACGCGACCATTAAAAATTAATTCGTAGTTTTAACTAGGCGAATTTTAGCTATTTTGCCGCTTAATAAAACAAAAAGCGCGTTTTGTGTAGGCAAAACGCGCTTTTTTAGTGTTAAATAAATGTCAGCTATTCAGCTATTCAGCTATTCAGCTATTCAGCTATTCAGCTAGGTTATGGTGCTGTGCTTTATATTTTAAGCGGTAGCTGTGCAGTAGCGGCTCAGTATAACCGCTAGGTTGGCTAACGCCTTCAAATACTAGTGCCATAGCGGCTTGATAAGCAACACTTTTAGCCAGTGTTTGCTCATTAGTAGCCATAGGGCTGTAAAGGCTATCATGCTCATTTTGGCCATCAACAACCTTAGCCATTTTTGCCATCACTTTTTGTACTTGCTCATTACTGCACACGCCGTGATGCAGCCAGTTGGCGATATGCTGACTTGAAATACGTAAGGTCGCTCTATCTTCCATTAAGCCAATATGGTTAATGTCAGGCACTTTAGAACAGCCTATACCTTGGTCAATCCAGCGTACTACGTAACCTAAAATGCCTTGCGCGTTGTTCTCAAGCTCACTTTGAATATCTTCTTTTGATAGTGTTTCTGGGGTTGTCATTAGCGGTGGTGTTAGCAAGCTTTCTAGGCTTGCTATTTGGCGCGTGGCAATGCTTTGCTGCAGGCTAAATACATCAACATCATGATAGTGCATTGCGTGTAATGTAGCGGCAGTAGGAGAGGGCACCCAAGCCGTATTTGCACCTGATTGAGGATGTGCAACTTTTTGCTCCATCATCATCGCCATTTTATCGGGCATTGCCCACATACCTTTACCAATTTGTGCTTTGTGGCTTAAGCCACAGGCTAGGCCAATATCGACGTTACGATCTTCATAAGCGCTGATCCAAGGCTGTGATTTAATAGCGGCTTTAGGCAGTACCACACCCGCTTGCATAGAGGTGTGTATTTCATCACCGGTGCGGTCTAAAAAGCCGGTGTTAATAAATACAACGCGCTCTTTAGCTGCATGAATACAGGCTTTTAGGTTAGCAGAAGTACGACGCTCCTCGTCCATAATGCCCATTTTAAGGGTGTTTTTCGGCAAGCTTAGTGCCTCTTCAACCATACCAAATAAAGTGTTAGCAAATGCCACTTCATCAGGGCCATGCATTTTTGGTTTTACAATATTAATACTTTGTGCAGTTGAGTTTTGAATGGCATTTTTAGTGTTTAAATCGTGCAGTGCGGCTGTTGCGGTGAACATGGCATCCATGATGCCTTCAAACACATCATTACCACTTACATCGGTAATGGCAGGGTTTGTCATTAAATGCCCAACGTTACGCACAAACATCATACTGCGCCCTTTTAGGGTCAGTTTTTGGCCATCAAGACCTGTGTATTGGCGATCGGCTTGTAACGTACGGTCGACCATTTTGTCGCCTTTTCTAAACGTTTCAACTAAGTTACCTTGCATTAAGCCTAACCAGTTTTTGTACACTTGCACTTTATCTTCGGCATCCACTGCAGCAACGGAGTCTTCACAGTCCATAATAGTGGTCAGCGCCGCTTCAAGTACCACATCTTTTAGCCCTGCTTTATCAGCTTGGCCAATAGGGTGGTGATGATCTATTTGCAGCTCAACATGTAATCCATTGTTTTTAAGTAAAATAACACTTGGGTTTTGTGCCTCACCTTGATAGCCAACGAGTTGTTCAGGGTTTTTAAGCGTAGTGTGCGAGCTGTCGCGTAATGTAATAGCAAGTGCGCCATCCACAATTGAATAATTAGTGCTTTCGATGTGCGAGCCATTTTCAAGCGGTAGCGCTTTATCTAAAAACTGTCTGGCGTAAGCCATTACTTTAAAGCCGCGCACTGGGTTGTATTGAGTCCCTTTCTCTGCACCATCGTCTTCACTGAGTACGTCTGTGCCGTATAGTGCATCGTAAAGTGAACCCCAACGTGCATTAGCAGCATTTAAAGCAAAACGGGCATTACTAACCGGTACCACTAACTGTGGCCCTGCAGTCAATGCTATTTCTGGCTCTACATTCTGGGTTTCAATATTAAAGTCTTCAGGTTCATCAACTAAATAGCCAATGTCTTTTAAAAACGCTTGGTACTGGGCTTGATCACCGTTTTTATTAGCAACATGGTAGTCATCAATCTGCTTTTGTAATTGTTCACGTTTAGCGAGTAGCGACTTGTTCAGCGGAGTAAGTGTTTGCACTATATGAGCAAAGCTTTTCCAAAACTGGTGTTCGTCTAGATGGGTACCAGGTAATAGTTGTTTTTTAACAAATTCAGCTAGTTGCTTATCAACGCTGAGTCCAGAGTGGGTGAGAGTGTGGCTCATAATTAAAATCCTTAAACGGTCCGACAGAGTGCATTTTTTATATGCGTACACTTACCATATCGCAAAAAAGTCGCTTTGAGTGCTTTTTAACCATTCACTATATGTATAGCCGCAATAACAACTATAAATTTACTAAATCTAAAAAATAAGCCTAATGTTTAATTAAGCGCTACAGAGCTAACGCGATGTAGTCACTCTCTCAACAATAAATATTAATACCCGTTCGAAGGACTTTATTATGACAACATATCAAGGCGAAACAGATACACTAGCAACACTATGCCAATCACAAGGCAGTGCATGGAAAACTATTAATCCTGAATACGCAACTCGCATGCGTTTACAAAACCGTTTTCGCTCTGGTGTTGATATTGCACAATTTACTGCTGACATTATGCGTGAAGACATGGCGGCATACGACAAAGACACAAGCCAGTACACGCAGTCTTTAGGTTGTTGGCATGGTTTTACTGCGCAACAAATGATGATGGCTATTAAGCGCCACCAAAAAACAACTAAACGCAGTTACGTATACCTAAGTGGTTGGATGGTGGCAGCGCTTCGCTCTGAGTTTGGCCCACTTCCAGATCAAAGTATGCACGAAAAAACATCAGTACCAGCACTTATCGAAGAAATCTACACCTTCCTAAAGCAAGCTGATGCACGTGAACTTGACCATTTATTCAATGAGCTAGACGATGCAAAAGCAAACGGCGGCGACGTTCAAGCCGTGCTTAATAAAATTGATAACTTTGAAACGCACGTTGTGCCAATCATTGCTGATATTGATGCAGGTTTTGGTAACGAAGAAGCGACTTACCTACTTGCTAAAAAGATGATTGAAGCGGGTGCTTGTGCTATCCAAATCGAAAACCAAGTATCAGATGCTAAGCAATGTGGTCACCAAGCAGGTAAAGTTACCGTTCCTCATGAAGACTTTTTAGCTAAAATTAACGCAGTACGTTACGCGTTCCTAGAGCTAGGTATTGATAACGGCATTATCGTTGCACGTACCGATTCACTAGGTGCAAGCCTAACGCAAAAAGTACCGGTTTCACAAAAACCAGGTGACTTAGCAAGCCAATACAATGCATTTTTAGAAACAACACCGGTAAACAGCGTTGAAGATTTAAATGAAGGCGAAACGGCAATGAAGCTTAATGGCCAACTTTGTAAGCCTACACGCCTAGATAACGGTTTATACCAGTTCCGCGAAGGCACAGAGAAAGACCGCGTAGTACTAGATTGTGTAACTAGCTTACAGTCAGGCGCTGATTTACTGTGGATTGAAACAGAAAAACCACACGTAAAACAAATTGCAGAGCTGGTAAATCGCGTTAAAGAACAAGTTCCAGATGCTAAATTAGTATACAACAACTCACCGTCGTTCAACTGGACGCTTAAGTTCCGTGAGCAAGTATACCAAGAGTGGCAAGAAGCAGGTCGTGATCTAAGCGCTTACCCAAGTATTGATGACAACAAAGCGCTTATGGCTCCAGAAATGGATGCAACAGAGCTTGCTGCAGCTGCAGACTTATTAGTACAAAACTTCCAACGCGATGGCGCACGTGAAGCTGGTATTTTCCATCACCTAATCACATTGCCAACGTACCATACAGCAGCATTAAGCACTGATATTCTATCTGAAGGTTACTTCGGTGATTTAGGTATGCTGGCTTATGTACGTGACGTACAACGTCAAGAAATCCGTCGTGAGCAAGCGTCAGTTAAGCACCAAGACCTTGCAGGCTCTAACATTGGCGATACGCACAAAGAGTACTTCTCTGGCGAGAATGCACTTAAAGCCGGTGGTGAAGCTAACACCATGAACCAATTCTAATTCAACTAGATAGTGTTACTTAAGGGCCGCAAGGCCCTTTTTTTATGCCTGCATAAAGGCAAAATTTAATAGATCAGTATTTTACTAGCTAGCTATTCAGGGATGCAGTGCAGGTTAAAAGTGTAAATTAAATTTAAAGGATGTTTATGCTTGGCTGTGAGGGCTTTATGTTGATTACGCTTTGACACGTGTAAGCACAATAAATTAACCGCTTTTTACCACATATAGATCAGAGTTTAACTAAGCTATTAAAAGCAGATCACGATTTAACTAGCTAGTTCAAAAAGCAGATCAGGTTTTAACTAACCAGCTTGAAAACAGCCATTCTCTTCATCATTAAGGGTAGATTTGCCTTTCTAATCCTCAATTTGAGCATATAAACGCTTAATTTAAAGATTTTTAACTGGGGTTTAGAAAGTAATAAACCGATTTTTTATTAACTGTTGCATCTTATAAAACATTTTTTTACTAACTGAGGGCTTATAAACAGTGACTCAAACCGAATTTTTACTAACTCAAAGGGGCTGAGTTAGTATAAACCGAATTTTTACCAACTCAGTTTGAAGCTAAGTCCGATATTTAGCTAAAGTATGTAAGGGATTACTCACATTATTGCTGTAAAGGGGGTTTACACTTGTGAGCTTCGAGCTTCGAGCTTCGAGAAACGAGCTTACAATAGCTCGTCACTCATAATTCGACGTTTTATTTCGAATGCTTATCAAACCACCACTGAATGTAAGCCACTTTAGTCATTAAATTTGATGGACGGGCAGTTATACCATGTGAAGCGTTTGGAATGCGCACCATCGCGGTATCAACCCCCTTTAATTTTAAGGCTTGATAAAACTGCTCTGTTTCTGAAATTGGCGTACGGTAGTCTGCTTCACCAGTCAGTAGCATGGTAGGGGTTTTAACATTGCCAACATAACTGATTGGTGAGCGCTTCATATAATGCTCAATATGGTCCCAAGGTTTACCTGGAAACCAATAATCGGCAAAAAATGGATAGAAGTCGGCAGTTAGTACAAAGCTGATCCAATTAATCACTGGTTTTGCAACCACAGCTGCAGCAAAGCGATCCGTATGGCCTACAATCCACGCGGTTAATACACCGCCGCCAGAACCACCGGTAACGAACAACTTAGACTCATCAATAAAACCTTTATCGATTAGCGCGTCAACGCCTGTCATTAAATCATCGTAATCATTGCTTGGGTAATTATGATGAATAGTTTGCGCAAACTCTTTACCGTACGAGTCACTGCCTCGCGGGTTCATGTATAAAACAACATTTCCTTTGGCAGCAAATAGTTGTACTTCGGCACTAAAGTGAGGGCCATAGTTAGCAACAGGACCACCGTGGATTTCAAGCACCAGTGGGTATTTTTTTGATTTATCAAAACCCGGTGGGTAAGCAACCCAGCCTTGTATTGGTAACTCGTCGTGGCTTGATTTTAACCATAGCTCTTCAACCTTGGCGAGCTGTTTAGTTTGTAGTGCATCTGAGTTTAAATCAGTTAAACGCTGTACTTTGCCACGTTTTATTGTAGCTACATCAGTAGGGCGCTGGGTATCAGCCAAGGTAAATGCAATGTCACCATTTTCACTAATATCAAAATCACCACCAGAATAAGGACGCCCAAACGCCACGCTACCTATTTGTTCGGTAATCACCTTACGTTTACCACTTCGAGGTTGATAAGCGAGTGCGGTTTGGCCTTCATCAGCATAGCTAAAATAGAGGCCTTTTGAATTTGCGCTCCATTGTATTTGGCCAACGCTGCGATCGAAATCGGGAGTCAGACTTTGGGTATCACCGGTTTTTAAATCACGAATATAAAGCTGAGTATTTTCATAGTTAGTGCGCTTGTCGTCGTAGCCAGTATAAGCAAGGTACTGACCGTTAGGTGAGACCTGAGGTTGTTGATCTGGCCCATTACGGTCGGTCAGTGGTGTGATTTCCAACGTGTTTAAATTAAGCTGGTACACTTCACTATTGGTTGGCTTGAGTGCATGTTCAGCGTGTCTATTGGCTGAAAAATAAAGTGATTCGCCGTTTTTACTAAAGCTTACACCGCCATTGTAATCAAAGTTATCGTCAGTGAGTTGTTGTGCATTGCCGCCATTCGCATTAAGAGTAAATAGCTGATTAAATCCTTTTTGACTATAGCCACTGCCATCTGCACGGTAGTAAACATCGTCAATAAATTTAGCAGGGTCTGCCCAGCTAGCGCCTTTAGGTTTGCCAGGCAAACTGACAGGAGGTGAGCTTATTTCAGGAACAAACATACTAAACACCAGTTGTTTAGAATTAGGTGACCAGCTGATTGAGCGAGGTGCATTGGTAAGGTTACTAATTTTTGCCACAGCACCCGTTTTAAGCCACTTCATGTATATTTGATTACTGCCATCTCTGTCAGAGATAAACGCAAGGCGCTGCCCATCGGGTGACAACACCGGCGAGTAGTCCATAAATACACCAGATGTTAAGGGTTGTAGTTGTCCTGTGCTGTAATCAACAGACCAAATATTACCTACTTTGCGATCGGTTTTAATATCCATGCGGTTGCGGACAAAATACACTGTTTTACCGTCGTCAGTAATATCTATTTGGTTGGCATATTCTAAGTTGAATATATCTTGAAGTTGCAATGTATCGGTATTGGCAACGGCCAAGTGGCTGCTACCTAGTATAAGGCTCATAGCTAAAAGCGTTTTCATTGTTTATCCCTGTTTTAAATCACTAATCTATTTATAGGGTAGTAGAGGGATAATTTATAGTCAGATGCGACGAAGCTCGCATTTAAAACTACCAATGAATGCAGGTGGTAAAAGAAAGCAAAAGCTGTAAAGGGGGTTTACAGCTTAATCTGTTTTTTTGACTTTAGTTATTGGCTGAGCAAAGCGCTTTTATCTCTTCAATAATTGCAATGCCTTGGGGGTTATCGCCATGCACGCAAACACTGTCAGCGACTAGTGTTAACGATTTTCCAGATTGAGTAGTCACACTGTTACTGGCTAAAAGCTGCTTAACCTGAGCTAATAATGCGTCTTTGTTATGCACACTGCCGGCTATATTTCGTGATACTAAGTACCCTTGGTCAGTGTACTGCCTGTCTGCGAACGCTTCTAATACGAGTGTGAGCCCAAGGTGGCGAGCCATGGTTTGATGTAGCTTGGCATCGGCTGTGGCGAGTATCATTAACTTTAAGTTTGCAGGGTAACTGGCAACTGCACCCATAACAGTGGTGAGTAGTTGCTGGTTTGTCATCATGTCGTTATATAACGCACCATGGGGTTTTACATAGCTAAGGGTTAGCCCTTGTACTTTTGCCATGCCATCAAGGGCGGCTATTTGATAGTGCAAACACTGAGTGAGCTCAGCCACGCTCATGCTCATTGAACGCCTACCAAATCCTTGTTTATCGGGGTAGCTTGGGTGAGCGCCAATCATAACATTATGTTGTTTAGCTAGCTTTAGGGTATGCGCCATTACACTCGAATCACCTGCATGAAAGCCACAAGCAATATTTGCCATATCAATATGGGGCATAACATCGTTATCAAGGCCCATTTGCCATGCGCCAAAGCTCTCGCCTAAATCACAATTAAGTTTCATATTAATGGCTCTTCGATTGTTTAATTGTTACCGGTAATTGGCCTTTGGCTGGAGCTTGGCCTAATAATACTTTCGCCAATGCAGTAAAAGCAGGCCCTGATACCAGCTCGTTTTTATCCACATCAATATTATAAGCGTAGGAAGCAAGCACTGCATCAGCATAGTGACCAAATTGTGCAATGTCATACGGTGCTCGCAAACTAATTAATACCGTTGGAGTGTGTTTTTGTTTAGCCATTTTTAGTAATGACTCAAGCGCTTTAGGTTGCTCTGCGTTATTTAAGGCAAAGTTTGGGTTATCGGCTAAGTCATCCATACCGCCAATTTCCACTGCACTTTGATTCGGCGTTGCATTGCCAGCAATAACAATACTTGCTTGGTTTATGTTGCGCTGCGCTTCACTTGGATCAAAGCCCTGTAAGCTGCTGCAACTAAAACTGAGTGGTTGTGAACTTAACGCACTAATTGCTTGTTGCATTGCCATACACTTGCGGGTGTCGGGCATAATAATATGAATATGCTGATCCGCGCTAAGTTTAAGCGGCAAAGTGTTATTGTTGTTTTTTATTTGGGTAATTGCCGCTAACGCCAGTGATGCTTCTAATTCACGATGTGCTTTATTACCAATAACCTGTTTGGCATTGGCTAATGCATTAATGGGGTTAGGCAAAGCGTGTAATTTAAATTGATGTTTAAGCGAGGTAATACGCTGCGTCGAATGGGCAATTTCGTCTGCGTTTAGTTGTTTTGTTTTAACTGCACTGACTAAAGAGTCAATGAGCGCATCAAGTTTATTTATATCCTCAGGCGTTCTAATTTCTATTGGCATTAGCGCAATATCAACCCCTGCTGCAAAGGTGTTTATAATCGCTTGAGTTGGGCTGAAAAAATGGCTAATACCGGCCATATCAAGTGCATCAGTTACCACTACACCTTGATAGTTCAGCTCATCGCGAAGGATATCGGTCATGATTTTACGCGACATGGTCGCGGGTTTAATCATTTGCTTACCGTCTACATTAGTTAATGTGCTGCTATCAAGCTCAGGGTATTGAATATGCGCAGTCATTATCATACCCGGACTATGCTGCTCAATAATCTGTTTAAATGGTGCTAAATCTTGGGCGTAAATAACCTCTTTTGAATGCATTACCTTAGGTAAGCCTGTATGGCTGTCTACATTGGTATCGCCATGTCCTGGAAAGTGTTTTATAGCGCTAATAATCCCGTTTTTTTCAAATTCACTAACTTGTGCCGCACCCAGTACCGCTACTTCATTGGGGTTTTCACTAAAAGAGCGTACATTAATGACCGGATTGTCAGGATTCATGTTCACATCAACTGTAGGCGCATAATTTACATTAATGCCAAGCGCTGAGAGCTCAGCAGCCAATACGTTCGCCGTTTGGGTTGCGAAATAAGTGCCATGCTCAGGGTAAGTTGCGCCAATTGACATATTACCGGTGAATGAGGTGGCCACATCGCGCGGTAAACGAGCTACACGTCCGCCTTCTTGGTCAATAGAAATAAACAGTGGTAGGCCTGACTTAGATTTAGATGCAGCTTGTTGTAGCTGCTGATTAAGGCTAATTATTTGTTCTATGTTTTGGGTGTTTTCAGAAAATAAAATTACCCCGCCAATATCATAACGGCTAATTGCTTTTGCTAATTCATCGGGCAATTCGGTTAATGGCGTTCTGCAGCGTTGGCTACTGCCTTGGTGACAAAAATAGCGCAAATCGAGCATGAGCTTTTGCCCAAGTTGCTGTTTAAGTGACAGCGAAGAATCGGCAAAAGAAGATTTTATTGGCATGAAACATCCGATTAAAAAAAGAGAAGACGATAACAAGTACTTATTTAGCAACACACACCTCAAGGCTAAATAAAAATAAAGTGCATGCAGCTTAACTATTATTGAGCTTAACTGCAAAAACCAGCAAATATAAACTGTATGATTTAATTATCCTTAAAATAACAAAAATTAGGCTACTTAGTTCTATTTATGTATTATATTAATGGTGTATGCAGTGCATAGCAGTCGTTTTTATTTGCTTAGGATGATATTAATTTGCGTTTTCGATTACCATTTACTTTTAACCTAAGGCAATTAATTCTTTTGTTAGCTATACCCGCTGCAGCTGCTATTTTGTTTAGTGGTTTATATATTAGTTATCAAGTGCAAAAAGAACGGGTAATAGAAGATACCCTGCAAAGTAATCATGTATTTGCCAGTAAGTTAGCCTCAGCAACTGAGCATTTTTTAGCAGCGGCAATGCAGCAGCTAGAATTTTCAGCCAAAATTATTGCTGAAGATATTACTAACACTGAGTTACTCCAAGCTGAAACCGACCGACTTTTAAATCAGACACATAGCTTTAATTCAGTTGCCATAAACATGCAAGGTGTGGTTAAAGCAGCTTCACCTGTGTCTTTAAATATAATTAATAAAACTGTTAATTCAGTCCACTCTAAGCAGGCTCTTAAATCACAGCAGCCGCAGGTTAGCCTGCCTTACATTTCGCTGGCTAATAATTTAATTATTGTTGTCTCCTATCCTCTGTTTGATCTGGCAGGGAATTATTATGGTTATATTGGCGGTAGCTTTTATTTAGAGCAGCAAAGTATTTTAAATGCCTTGTTAAAACAGCATAGTTACGATGGCGGAGCGTACTTTTATGTGGTCGCTGACAACAAAACCTTACTTTATCATCCTGAGTCTCAGCGCATTGGTGAGCAAGTATTTAATAACCCAGTAATAGAGCGAGTGTTGCAAGGTGAAGATGGATACACTCGAGTTATAAATAGTCAGGGAGTGACAATGCTGGCCGGATTTTCCCACGTAGGGCTTGCTAATTGGGGGATTGTTGCGCAGCGAAGTGAAGCAGCAACACTTGCTAAGTTAGACACTTTTCAAGGGCTGGTGCTTAAACGAATGTTACCCATAGTACTCATTACTTTTTTATTAATAGCTATGTTAGCTCACTATATTGCTAAGCCGTTAAGGTTATTAGCCGATAGCGCCAATTTATCAACCGATAAGAAAAACGTGGATCATCTTAAAGGTATTAAGTCTTGGTACTTCGAAAGTAACCAGCTTAAACACGCGATGTTAGAAGGCGTTCATGTTTTGCAATCGCAAATGGGGCAATTACGTCAAGATGCACTTACCGATCCGCTAACTGGCGCGCATAACAGACGTGGCTTAAACATATTGCTTGAAAACCTAATGGATAAACATATACCGTTTGCTGTGCTTGAAATTGATATCGACTTTTTTAAACGGGTTAATGATACATTTGGTCATGATACGGGTGATGAAGTATTAAAAACACTTACTCACATTATACAATCGCTATCGCGCAAGCACGATATTGTGGCACGCACCGGTGGGGAAGAGTTTTTACTAGTGTTACCTAACGAAAATAGTGATAGTGCGTTTGTTATTGCTGAGCGTTTACGCAACCAAGTAGCCAGCACATTAATGGCAAAAGTAGGCTATATAAATGTATCTATTGGTATCGCCACTTGGCCACAACATAGTGATGATATTGACCAAGTATATAAATGTGCTGACAAAGCGCTCTATCACGCCAAAGAAACAGGCCGAAATAAGTGTGTGATAGCCAGCTAAAAATTAAATTTTTTTTAAAATTAACTTACCTTAAGTTTTATTTAAGTTTCACTGATTAAATTTTATCTATAGATTTAATACAGGCGATGCTTTTATGCAACTAGCTCAACATCATTCCCCCGCTGTGCGGTTTCAACAGCCTTTTCATTTTTTTACTGCTACGCAAAATGATGAGCACCGCCAGCGCCTTGAAAACACCGTTAAACAAGGGTTTTTAACGGCGTACAATGCTCATCTTACTTCATTTATGCCGTTACTATGCCAGTACCAAACTGTGCAAGGTCAGTGCACTTTGGGTTTAAGAAGTGCAACCTCTGCTTTATTTATTGAGCAATATTTAGCTGCGGCCATTGAAAAATTTTTACCACCAGGCACACCGCGAAATAAGGTGTTTGAGCTAGGTAATCTATGCTCAACACATCGTAAAGCCACGTTATCTCATTTTATTATTGTAAATGAAGCTTTGCGCGGCTTTGGTGCGAGCTACTTAGTGTTTTGCGCTACCAAAAAAGTACGCGCCTTACTGCGCCTACTAGGTGTTACCTGCAACGAAATTGCACTGGCTAATAGCACTGTAGTAGAACAGCCAAAGAGCTGGGGTAGTTATTATGAGAACCAGCCTACGGTGTGCATTGTTAATTTAGCGCAGGCACATCAGCAAGTACTTAACACACCCATGCTGTTAAATATTAAACAGCAAAATACACAACAAATTAATGCCTTGATGACTGCGTTGGGGAGCTTATGAGCCTATTAAATAATATTAATAAGGTAGCGAATGAGCCAGTGGTTGTTAGTTACTTAGCCAATAAAGTGATGCCTATTAGCGTTTTGGAGTTACAACAAGAAACTAATAAGCTTACAGCTATTTTTAACGCTTTAGATTCTGGTGCAATGGCCTTCCAGCTTGATAATACTCCAGCTTGGCTGGTTGTTGATGCCGCAACCAGTGCTGCAAACAAGGTTGCGGTGCCTATCGCCCATTTTTTTAGTCAGCAGCAAACACAGTATGTGCTAGCGCAATGCGGTGCGCAGTTTTTTATTAGTGATATGCCTCGTCATTCGCTTGGTAAGCATTCATTGTCGGTAACATTATTTGAGCATTATACCCTTTATATTTATCAGCTCGATGCGATTGAGCCCGTGGACTATTTTACTGGTACGCAAAAAATTACCTTTACTTCAGGTTCTACTGGCGAGCCAAAAGGGGTGTGCCTATCAACACAAAGCCAGATGCAGGTAGCTCAGTCATTATGTGAGCAAATAAACATTAGTAACCCCGTGCATTTATGCTTACTTCCGCTGCCAGTACTATTGGAAAATATAGCGGGTGTGTATGCGCCTTTGTTAAGTGACGGTTGTGTACATTTAATGCCGCTAAACGAATTAGGTTTTGTTGGCTCAGGGTTAAAAAAACCTAACAAACTCATTGGTGCAATCGATAGTGTAAAACCTAACACCCTTATTTTAGTGCCTGAGTTATTAACGTGTTTAGTTGCCTTTGCAAAACAAGGCTGGCAGCCACCAAAGTCACTTAAGTTTATTGCTGTTGGCGGAGCACGGGTTAGTGAATCTTTAATTTTAACTGCACGAGAATATAACCTACCGGTTTATCAAGGTTATGGTTTGTCCGAGGCGGCTTCAGTAGTGAGTTTAAACACCCCCAACTATGACGATATAAATAGTGCTGGTGAAGTATTAGGGCACGTTGAAACGAAAGTTGAAAATGATGAGTTATTTATTAAAGGAGCGTTATTTTTAGGGTATTTAAATCAAGCGCCGCATAACCCAAATACCTGGTACGCCACTGGCGACTTAGTATCTAAGCGTAATAATAAGCTGTACATAAAAGGGCGAGTAAAAAATCTGATCATCACCAGTATGGGGCGTAATGTTAGCGCCGAATGGCCTGAATCATTAATTTTAAGCCAAAGTGCGATACAGCAAGCGGTGGTGTTTGGTGAAAGCCAGCCATTTTTAAGCGCGCTTATTTATGCGGCTCCCAAGTTTAGTGATGCGCAATTAAAAGCACATTTAAAAACAGTAAACCAGCAACTTCCTGACTACGCACAGATTAAAAAGTGGCACCGTTTAGCCCAACCTTTAAACGAGCAGCAAGGATTATTAACCGCTAATAATCGTCCTAAACGAGCGGCAATTAGTCAGCACTATAGCCCTATTTTTGAACAGTTCTACCGACTTGGAGAAGTGATCCATGAGTGATTTTTTTAATACATTAAAAGCACAAACTCAAAACGAGCGTGAGTACTTATTAGCTGCGCCAATTATACAGCGTGTATTTAACGGACAAGCAACGCTTGAAGAGTATGCATCGTTTTTAGCGCAGGCTTATCATCATGTAAAACACACCGTTCCTTTAATGATGTCACTTGGCGCACGTTTAACTGACGAGCAAGAATGGTTACGCGAAGCGGTAGCTGAATATATTGAAGAAGAAATTGGTCATCAAGAGTGGGTGCTAAACGATATTGCAGCCTGTGGGTTTGACAAAGAATGTGTGCGCCATAGTCAGCCACAATTCGCCACTGAAATGATGGTGTCGTATGCCTACGATAGTATTGCACGTAAAAATCCGCTTAGCTTTTTTGGCATGGTGCACGTATTAGAGGGGACCTCAATTGCGCTTGCTGATGGAGCCGCATCAAACATAGCGAATGCAATAGGGCTTCCTAAAAAAGCGTTTAGCTATTTAACCTCTCACGGCGCGCTTGATATAGAGCATGTTAAGTTTTTTGAAAACTTAATGAATCAAATTACTGACGAGGCGGATCAGCAGGCTATTTTACATGGCGCAAAATGTTTTTACCGTTTGTACGGCGATATTTTTCGCGCTTTAGATGACGAGCCGTTTTTTAAAGCATCAGCACAAGAGCAACATGCATGAATACCGGCTTATGTGTATTAACTGGTGCGACAGGTGGAATTGGTCAAGCCATTGCCAAAACACTACACGGCCAAGGTTGGCAGTTACTTTTGGTAGGGCGAAATAGTGATGCCCTCAATACGCTAAGTAGCCAATGTCCCGGTAGTATGGTTTTTGTGGGGGATTTAACGGTTGCCGAAAACATGTTGGCACTCGCCATTAAAGCCAAAAAATTAGGGGGCGCTAAGTTACTCATAAACAATGCAGGCATTAATGTAATGCAAAGCTTAAGTGCATCGAGTAGTGAGCAAATTGATAATCTACTGAGCACTAATTTAGCCGTCCCTATGAAATTATGTCAGCTGTTTTTAGCGCAATTGCATGCGAATAAAGGCTCCATAGTTAATGTTGGGTCGTCATTTGGCAGTATAGGTTACCCATATCAAACACTTTACTGTGCTAGTAAGTTCGGTTTACGTGGTTTTAGCGAAGCGCTATCACGAGAGCTTTCAGATACACCCGTTAAAGTTAGTTATTTAGCACCAAGAGCAACCGATACAGATATTAATGATGCACAAACACGAGCAATGAATAAGGCGCTTGGTAATCAAATGGACTCCCCGCAGTTGGTGGCTGATGAGTTAGTTGCGTTATTAAACTCAAATAAAACCAGACGATTTATTGGTTTTCCTGAGAAACTTTTTGCACGTATCAATGGTGTTTTTCCACGTATTGTGGATAACGCAATTGCTAAACAGCTCCCTAAAATAAAACAGTTTTTAAGTTAATAGAGGATTTATTATGAAAAAATTTACTTTAGTAGCTTATTTAAGCATTGTTAGTGTGTTTTCATCGCCGGTATTTTCAGACGAACAAAGCGATTTACTCGCTATTCAACAGCAGTGGGCTGTCGCTAATTATGAGCTTAAAGATGATGCCCAAATCAAAGCCTTTACTCAACTAAGTGAGCAAAGTGCTCAATTTATTGAAAGCTACCCTGATTCAGCAAATAGCTATACGTGGAACGGCATTGTACTGGCCAGTTTTGCTGGCGCAAAAGGCGGGTTAGGGGCGCTCGGTTATGCTAAAGATGCAAAAGCGTCATTAGAGCAAGCCCTTAAAATAGACGACAGTGCTTTAGGTGGCTCAGCGTATGCCAGCCTAGCAACCTTATACAGTAAAGTACCGGGGTGGCCTATTGGTTTTGGTGATGATGACACCGCAGATAAATTTTTTAAGCAAGCGCTCGCTTTTAACAAAAAAGGCATTGATACTAACTACTTGTATGGTGAGTTTTTATATGATGAACGCCAATACAAACAAGCTAAAGCCCATTTGTTAGTTGCGCAAGCAGCAGGTATTCGTGATACTCGTGCTAAAGCTGATAAATATCGTCAACAAGCAATTAGCTCTTTATTAGCTAAAGTAGATAAAAAACTTAAGAGATAACAAAATAAACAATGCATTTATTATTAGTTGAAGATGATCATCTTGTGGCGCAAGGGCTTTGCCGCTCATTGCGCCAAGAAGGCTACAGTGTAGAGCATAGCGCAACGGTTAAGCATGCATTGCAATGCTTAGGCAGTGGTGAAATAGAGTTGGTTATACTTGACCTAGGTTTACCCGATGGTGATGGTTCACAAATTTTAAAGCACATAAAAGCGCAAAAAAAAATCATTCCGGTGGTGATACTTACTGCGCGCAGTAGCATAGATGACAAGGTGCAAGGGCTTGATATGGGCGCTGATGATTATTTAGCTAAACCGTTTGAGCCCGCCGAGTTATTTGCTCGCTTGCGTGTGGCGAGCCGACGAGTAAATCAAGCTCAGTCGAGTTTATTACAGTGTGGTGAAGTGACCATGGATACGTCTGCACACACGGTCACTTTAGCTAATGAACCGCTTTCTTTGCCTCGCAAAGAATATATGCTGCTAAAAGCGTTATTAGAAAACCAAGGCAGAGTGCAATCTAAACAGCAGCTAGAAAACAAGCTATACCAGTGGGGAGAAGAAGTTGGCTCCAACACCATTGAAGTACATATTCATCACTTAAGAAAAAAATTCCCTAGCGATTTTATTAAAACTCTCCGCGGTATTGGCTACGTAGTAGGAAAAAATGTCAATTCGTAAACGGCTGACGCTTATTTTACTGTCAATGATGGTATTAACCTGCTTTTTAGCCTTAGTTAAAGGCTATCAAAAAAGCATGAGCCATGGTGAGCAGTTACTCGATAGCGAGCTAAAAGTAGTGGCAGGCGTGTTGATGCAACAGCCTTTATCGAGTAATGCTATGGCGCCTAAAACCCAAGAAAGCTCGCAGTTGTTGTACCAAATTTGGCAAGCAGGTGAACTACTGAGCGGCTCTGATGAGCTGAATCTTGATTTGAGCCACTATCAAGCAGGTTTTCAAACGCTAAATATTGCAGGTCAGCGCATGCGAGTGTTTGTGTTTAAAACCTCTTTGCGCACCGTGGTTGTTGTCGAGCCAATAGCTAAACGATTTGAACTCGCTGAAGCAGTTATTTTGTCGGCCATGCTACCTATGCTCTGGGCGGTTCCTTTACTTGCTTTGTTTATCAGCTTTTTTGTGAAGTACGCATTAGCCCCATTAACACGCTTATCAAGGCAACTAGCACAGCGCCAAGCAAATGACTTTACTGCTATTAATTGGCAGGTAACCGATGAAGAAATAAAACCGGTGATCAGCCGTTTGAACGACTTATTTAAACGCGTAGAAACCGCCTATTTACGAGAACGCTTTTTTGCCTCTGATGCGGCACATGAGTTACGCACTCCTTTGAGTAGCTTAAAAATAAATGTGCATAATCTTGCGGCGCAGCAAGGTGATAACCAAGAGTTACAAGCCATGACTCAAGGTATTAATCGACTCACCAATATCGTAGAGCAAATGTTGATCCTCGGACGCACTCAGCCAGAGCAGTGGCAAAAGCAATTTAAAGAACAGTCATTATTGGGCATTAGCCAAGCCGTGGTTAGCCAGTTATATGATAAATTGGCGGCTAAAAATCATTCCATCAGCCTTGATGGGGATGACTTTATTATTAATGGTGATGAATTTACCTTAGTGACGTTGATTTCAAATTTACTCAGTAACGCCATTAAGTACACGCCAGCAAATGGACAAATAAAAATAACCCTAAATCAAACGCACAGGCAGCGTATTTGGCAAATAGAAGACAGTGGCCCAGGTATGACGGATGAGCAAAAAAAACGAGTATTTAATCGCTTTTATCGCGTTGGCGGCGATCAACATCCTTCAGGTGAGCAGGGAGCTGGCTTGGGCATGGCAATAGTTCAGCATATTATCGCTATTTATAACGCCCAGATTAATTTAACGGATAGCGCTTTGGGCGGCTTAAAGGTGCAGGTGGTTTTTGCAGGAGCTAAATGTGATTAAACGACTTATTAGCCCTTACTTATATTGCTGCATATTTTTGTCATTTAATGTTGTTAGCAAAGAGTATTTAGTTGTACTTAAAGATCATTTGTTTTACCCCGCAGAAATCGTCGTGCCAGCTAATAAAAAGGTACGCTTGTTAATCGAAAATCAAGATAGTACGCCTGAAGAATTCGACAGCTTTGATCTCAACCGAGAGAAAGTGCTTTACCCTAATCGCAAAAGCGTGATTTATATTGGGCCATTAACACCTGGCCGCTATGAATTTTTTGGTGAGTTTTCGCCAAATACTGCGCGCGGTGCTGTTATTGTCACTGATAAGGAGCAACCCAATGCTAATAACTAGTTTAGTGATGAGCCTCAATCAGTTACTGCCAGTCGCCATTTTACTTATTTTGCTTCAAGTGATTGCCAAGCAAAGTTTGCTACGGTTGCTGGGTATGCTTGGTTTAGGTATAGGCTTAACATTTTTATTTGTAAAAAGCGCCCCGATTATTAGCCCTTGGTTCGATTACCAAGGTTTAGAATATACTCAGATTGGCTTGTGTATTTTAATTTTTTTCAGTGCACTGCACTACGCCGTTAAACGAGCAACAGCTGCTTTTATTATCGCAATTATGAGTGTGATGACACTTTATTTGAGTCATTACATAATTTATTTAATTGGATTTTGGCAAAGCAACGAAGCGGCACAAAGCTTATTTATTGGCACTTTTTTAGGGCTTGGGATATGTAGTAGTTTTAGTGTGTTGCTGTACTTTTTATTGAGTGCCATTAAACAGCGTTTCGGACTTTCCTCTATTTTACTGTTACTAGCACTAAATAGTGCAGCAAAACTAGTGGTAGCACTGGATTTAGCCAGTCAAATTGATGTGATAGCAACAACCGCAACGGTTTGGGATTTACGTGCTATTTTAACCGAAAATTCAGAGTTTGGGCGTATGTTGCGTGCGTTTATTGGTTATGAGGCCACACCTAATTTAACCAGTGTTTTAAGTTATATCCTAAGCAGCGTGGTCTTTTTATCTGTTTGTTATTTTATTCCTAAATCAATGGCTAAGGAACAATCATGAAGGCAATGAAGTTATTTGCAGGTGCTATGTTAATTGGTTTATTGATACCCACATACGCGCACGCCGACGGAATGGTGGTGGATAAAGTATATCACCCGTACGTTTTACCGTTTGAACGCGAGGTCGAATGGCGATTCGTATCGCACCAAACTGACAGCGGCAATATTTTAGCGCAGCGTTTAGGGTTGGGCGGGGCAATTAACGATACCATGGCACTCGAAGGTTATTTAGTGGGTGAGCGAGACGACAACGGCGACTTTGGCTTACAAGCATATGAATTGGAGCTTAGATGGCAACTAATAGAACAAGGCCGATTATGGGCCGATTGGGGCGCTTTGTTTGAACTAGAAAAACAACACACCAAAGATGTTTTTGAAGCCACAACGGGATTTGTAGTTGAAAAAGAGATAGGTCGCGCCAGTTTAACGCTTAATGCTTTTTTAGTGTATGAGTGGGGGCAAGACATAGAAAACGAGTGGGAAAGTGAGTTTAGAGCGCAGTATCGTTACCGCTATCGTTCTGCATTTCAACCCGCGATTGAAATGTATTTAGGGGAAGACTTTGTGGGTATTGGTCCAGGGTTTATTGGTTTACACCGCTTTGATGGGCAAAAACAATTAAAGTGGGAAGCCGGTTTTATTACTGAAATCAGCCAGTCAGAGAAGAATCATAGCTTTAGAATGGCGTTAGAGTTTGAGTTTTAAGCTGCTTAAACAAGTACTTAATGTATAAAGTGGGTTACGAGCGTTATTTTATTAATTAAATTGCATAAAAGGTTGACTTGTCACTGTAACTCTATATAGTAGGCCGCAGCTAGAAAGAAAGCATGTAATTTATAAATCTCCATTTCGTTGTTGTATAAGTAATACTTGTAGTACCGTCCTGAAGTTTTTAAGTACCATCTCATTTTTTGCTACACCGCCCACTAGGGCACAATTTAATTTTTATATCAGGAATAATACTATGTCTAACATCGTATCAGGTACAGTTAAGTGGTTCAACGAGTCTAAAGGTTTTGGTTTCATCGAGCAAGAAAACGGTCCAGACGTTTTCGCACATTTCTCAGCAATCAAAAGCGAAGGTTTCAAAACTTTAGCTGAAGGCCAACGTGTAGAGTTCACTCTTTCACAAGGTCAAAAAGGTCCTCAAGCTGATAACATCACAGCTCTATAATTTTACTTTTTAAGTAAAATGAAAAAAAGCGCTTAAGGCGCTTTTTTTGTGCCTAAAATTTAAGATCTGCCCACCACAGCTCCATTATTTCAGTCATTTATGTTTCTATTTACGTCCATTGCTACTTTCACATCATAAACAGTGCTATAAATTAATAGTCTCTATGGGGTTTCTAGGTTAAAGTTAATACTTAAACCACAGGGGGTGTGTATCTATAAATTTATATTATTAGCTTTAGGGTTGTTATTTAGCCAAAATATTCAGGCTGCTGAGCCTAAACTGGTTATTTATACCGAAAGTTTTCCCCCGTACAATTTTAAAGATAATACTGGTCAATTGGCCGGTATCAATCATGACATAGTAAAAGATACCTGTGAGCGAGCAGCCATAGCGTGCGAGTTTATTATGCTACCTTGGAAGCGCGCTTACCATTTAGTGCAAAATAACCCACAGTCAGCCATTATTTCTTTAGCAAAAACGCAAGAGCGAGTGCCTCTTTTTGAATGGGTTGGCCCTTTGGTGTCAAATCAAACCTATTTTTATAAATTAAAAACCAGTGAACATATTGTGATGGACGACATCACACAAGCTAAAAACTACTCGCTAGGCATAGTGCGAGGTGACATTTATGAAATGCTGGTGCGTCGACTTGGGTTTGTAGCCGATAAAAACTTATTGTTATTTAGCGAAGCTGACTCATTTATGCGACTGTTTTTTAAAAAACGCATCGATTTAATTATTGGATCTGACTTTACCATTGGCCATCAAACTGAACCATTTGGCTATTCAAGGAATGACCTAGTAAAGCTTAAACAAATTCATGTAGATGAGCTAAAAGGCAATTATATTGGTTTTAATAAGGCTGCCTCCCCCGTGGTGGTGGAACGTTTTAATCAAGCTCTAAAGCAACTTAAAGCAGAATCTGGCTATGAACCTTACATTAAACGTTATGTTAAAAATTAAATTCATCGCTATCCGACATCATAGCTAAACGCATAGCATTTCACTGCTCGTTAGTCTCTCAGGCATTTCTTCACCGTTATTAACTGCTACGGCATAATGACCTTAACACTCTGCCTGTGCTGAATAATACTTAATCATTTTACGGGGCTAAACGTGTCGCTACCTGCGTTAAAAAATTCTCATTTACGACTGCATGGATGCAGAAGGTAGAGCAATGCAGGAGCAATTGACGAGAACAAATAAATAGCAAATTTTTTGCCTTGCTATCAACACGTTTTTCCAGCCTCAAAATAGACTGCTTAATTAAGCGAATTGGTATTAATCGTAGAGAGAACGTGAGAATTAACGAAGATATTAAAAGGATTTAAAAAGTAGAGGTACTAAAACGATAAAAGGGCCTTGCGGCCCTTGGTGAAGTATCGTTCAAGTCAGATAGTGCTTTAACCCCTTAAAGCGCTATCCTATTGTTTTGCAACAGATGGATCATCTCATTAAGTTTCTAAGCTAGCGAGAGGAAAAACCCAGCAATTGCTGCGCTCATAAGGTTAGCCATAGATCCTGCTAACACTGCTCTGAGCCCTAAGCGTGCGATATCCTTTCGCCGACTAGGCGCCATACCGCCTAATCCACCTAGTAAAATGGCTATCGATGATAAGTTAGCAAAGCCACACAATGCAAAAGTAACAATTGCTTGTGTATGCGCACTTAACGTATCGCGATAATTTATAAAGTCTAAGTAAGCAACAAACTCATTTACCACTAACTTTTGACCAATAAAGCTGCCGGCTATAATTGCCTCATTCCACGGTACTCCTAGTAACCATGCAACAGGGGCAAATAAGTAGCCTAAAATTTCTTGTAGCGTTAATGTAGGGTAATCAAATAACCCACCAATACCGCCTAATAAACCGTTTAATAAAGCAATTAACGCAACGAAAGCAAGTAGCATTGCACCTACGTTAAGTGCCAACTGCATACCGTTTGCTGCGCCTGATGCTGCTGCATCAATAACATTAACCGGTTTGTCATCGCCTAAATCTATATCGGCTAAATCATCTTTAGGTGTTTCTGTCTCTGGCACTATCATTTTTGCCATTAAGAAACCACCTGGTGCCGCCATAAAGCTGGCTGCAATTAAATACTTAAGGTCAACACCAATAATTACATAACCGGCCATTACAGAGCCTGCTACGGTGGCTAAACCACCAACCATTACGGCAAACAATTCCGACTTGGTCATGGTTGCAATAAACGGTTTAACAATTAAAGGTGCTTCAGTTTGGCCAACAAAAATATTTGCTGTGGCTGAAAGCGACTCGGTGCGTGAGGTTTTCAATAATTTTTGTAAACCGCCACCCAAAATTTTAATAATCCAATCCATAATGCCTAGGTGGTATAACACAGCGACCAACGCTGAGAAAAACACAATAACGGGCAATACTTGAATTGCAAAAATAAACCCTAGCGTATCTTGCGAAGCTAATGGGCCAAATAAAAAGCTAATTCCATCGTTGGCATAACCAATAACCGATGAAACGGCGCGAGACATACTCGCTAATACATTTTTGCCTGCTTCAAAAAACAGTACAAATCCGCCGATAATCACTTGCATTAAAAATGCGATACCCACGGTTCTTAGTTTTATTGCTTTGCGATTAGTTGAGGCTGCAAAGGCAATGCCTAGTAGCACCATCATGCCTACTAAGCTCATAAATGTTGTCATACAAACGTTTCCCGTTGTTATTCTTGTAAAATGTACTTTATTTTACTTTTTATAATATCAATCGCAACGCGATTCATACCGCCTCGAGTCACAACTAAATCAGCGTTATGCTTTGAAGGCTCAATAAATTGATAAAACATCGGTCTAACAGTTGCTTGATATTGCTCAACAACAGATTGTAATGTTCTGCCTCTTTGTTCCATGTCGCGTTGCATTCGGCGCATTAAACAAATATCTAGCGGTGTATCTATAAACACCTTGATATCAAATTCTTTATTAAGCGCTTTATCGCTCAGTAATAAAATACCTTCTACAATGAGTATTTTAGCCGAAGCCACACGGCGTGTTTTATCGCTGCGTGTATGTTGGGCATAATCATAAGTTGGTACTTCAACTGAGTGGCCATTACGAAGTTGTGTTAGATGCTCAAGCATTAATTCGTGTTCAAACGCATCAGGATGGTCGTAGTTCGTTTGCGTACGATGTGCCATCGGCAAATGCGATTGATCCTTGTAATAAGCATCTTCTTCAATAATGGCGATAGCGCCTGGTTCAAGCTCATTTACCAATTCATTGTAAATAGTTTGGCTAAATAGAGATTTGCCCGACGCCGATGCGCCTGCAATAGCTATAATAGTTCGTGTCACTAAAGTTCTCACCCACACAGAAGGATATATTGTTGGTAGATCACAATAGCAAAAAAGACACGATTAATCTCTTTTGCTTCGCTTAAGAGTGCAAATTTATAATGTTTAGGTTTTATGAAACAGGACTTATGTCCTGTACGGAAAAATCGAAGAGCAGATAAAGTAACCACCTAGAACAGATGTGAGGTCACAATGGCAAGAGCAATTATCTTAATGGCGGATAGTTTAGGAATTGGTGCAGCACCCGATGCAGATAAATTCGGTGATGTAGGTGCTAATACATTCGCACATTTACTCAAGGCATATTATGACGAAACTGGCAGTAAGCTTTCGCTTCCTAACCTTTCAAAACTAGGGTTAGTAGATGCATGTGAAGCCGCTGGTAAAGAACCCTGTTTAATTGCTGACCGAAATGAGCCACAAGGCGCATGGGGTTACGCAAAAGAGCTTTCAAGCGGTAAAGACACGCCATCGGGTCATTGGGAAATGGCTGGCGTGCCAGTGTTATTTGATTGGGGATATTTCCCAAAAACACAACCGAGCTTCCCACAAGAATTTGTTGACGAGTTTATTGCTCGTACAGGTATTCCGGGCATATTAGGCAATTGCCATGCATCGGGAACCACCATTTTAGAGCAGCTAGGTGAAGAGCACGTAAAAACAGGTAAACCAATCTGTTACACCTCAGCTGATAGTGTGTTTCAAATAGCCGCGCATGAAGAATCATTCGGCCTAGAGAAGCTTTATCAAGTTTGCGAAATCGCACGGGCGCTGCTTGATGAAATGAATATAGGACGAGTGATTGCGCGGCCATTTTTGGGTTCAAACAATCAAGACTTTGCCAGAACCGGTAATCGTCGTGATTATTCAGTATTACCCCCTTCGCCAACATTGCTTGATGTACTTGCACAAGACGGTGGCGAAGTGATTAGTATTGGTAAAATTTCAGATATTTACGCGCACCAAGGCATTACCCAAAAGCACAAAGCGCCAGGGTTAATGAACTTGCTAGAAAAAACCAGCGAAGTGATGGCAACTGCGCCTGATCACAGTTTGATTTTTACCAATTTGGTTGATTTTGATGAGAAGTTTGGCCATCGCCGCAATCCTGTAGGCTATGCTAAAGCGTTAAAAGAGTTTGATGATTACTTACCAACTATTTTAGCGCAATTAAAGCCGGATGATTTATTAATGATCACCGCCGATCATGGCTGTGACCCGACCTTTCCAGGGTCAGAGCACACTCGTGAGTATGTGCCAGTTATTGCTTATCAGCCAGGAATGAACAACACGCCACTGGGTGAACGCAATAGCTTTGCTGATATCGGTCAAACACTTGCGCAATGGTTTAACTTAAAAGCGTTAGAGTATGGTGATGGCTTTGTCGATAAGCTAAATACAGTTAAGTAATTTAAAAATACGCTACTATATTTTTAAAGTAATAGGGCTTTTAGCCAAACAAAAGGAAAACAATCAATGAGTACTCCGCATATCAGTGCAAACGTAGGTGATTTTGCCGAAACAGTATTAATGCCAGGCGATCCGCTACGCGCACAATATATTGCTGAAAACTTTTTAGATGATGCAGTCCAAGTAACCGGCGTACGTAACATGTACGGCTTTACTGGAACTTACAAAGGTAAGCCAGTGAGCATTATGGGTTCTGGCATGGGCATTCCTTCAATGTCAATTTATGCTCGTGAGCTGATTGTTAGTTTTGGCGTTAAAAATATTATCCGTATTGGTACCTGTGGTGGTATTGGCAGCGATATTAAAATTCGCGACGTAATTTTTGCCCAAGGCGCAAGCACAGATTCAAACGTAAACCGTGCCCGTGTTCGTGGTACTGACTTTGCAGCGATTGCTAACTTTGAATTACTTTTAAACGGCGTTAATGCGGCTAAAGATTTAGGCATTGATGCAAAAGTAGGTAACGTATTTACTACCGATACTTTTTATCAAGCTGATGACACTTTCTACAAAGACTTAGACAAACTAGGTGTACTTGCTGTAGACATGGAAACCGCTGGCTTATACGGCGTAGCAGCAGAGTATGGCGCAAAAGCAATGGCTTTATTTACCGTCAGCGATCACGTGATCACCGGTGAAGCAACACCTGCAGATGAGCGTCAAACCACGTTCAACGAAATGGTTAAAATTGCCCTAGAGTCAATTTAATCCAGAGTTCAGGTTAAATACAACAGTTCCTTGGTAACGTATTCACTAAGTTTTGGAGACACGCCCAAAGTGAAGTGAGACTAAACCCCAAAGCCGCATTTTATGCGGCTTTTTTTATGCCTGAGATTTTGGTGCGAGCTTCGGGTTACGGGCTTTATGTTCCTAGGTTTTAGGTTACAGGTACTAGATTTCAGGTTTTAGCGCTAGCTCGCTGCTCGTTCCTAGAAGCCCGTTGCCTTCTCATTTACTCTCATTTGCTCCTCTGTGTTCAAACAAGATTAGATTTTAGACGTCATATTAAAATGCGCGAGGTAAACTCCCGCCTAAGGGTATGATTAATAATCGGATTTACTGTAGTTGGGGCTTTATGCCGCGTAAGATCATTAATTAAAAATAAATATTTACCACCGAGAACACAGAGTTCACAGAGAAATGTTTAAAAACACCCATCTTCCTCTGTGTAGCGCAAAGCGCCTCGGAACCCTCTGTGGTGAAAAAATGTTTTTAGCAGTAAGTGCCTTTCGTAGCAGCGATTTTATATCGCGTCAGGTCTAGGATATTAAACACAAATACGCGAGGTAAACTCCCGACTACTGATATGGTTACCTTCTGAATTTAATGTAGGCGGGCTTTATGCCGTGCAAAGTCATTAATTAAAAATAAATATTTACCACCGAGAACACAGAGCTCGCAGAGAAATGCTTAAAAAAAACCATCTTCCTCTGTGCAGCGCAAAGCGCCTCGGAACCCTCTGTGGTGAAAAATTGTTTTTAGCAGTAAGTGCCTTTCGTAGCAGCGATTTTATATCGCGTCAGGTCTAGGATATTAAACACAAATACGCGAGGTAAACTCCCGACTACTGATATGGTTACCTTCTGAATTTAATGTAGGCGGGCTTTATGCCGAGCAAGGTCATTAATTAAAAATAAATATTTACCACCGAGAACACAGAGCTCACAGAAAAATGCTTAAAAAATACCCATCTTCCTCTGTGCAGCGCAAAGCGCCTCGGAACCCTCTGTGGTGAAAAATTGTTTTTAGCAGTAAGTGCCTTTCGTAGCAGCGATTTTATATCGCGTCAGATATGTATTTACCACCGAGAACACAGAGTTCACAGAGAAATGTTTAAAAAATACCAATCTTCCTCTGTGTAGCGCAAAGCGCCTCGGGAACCTCTGTGGTGAAAAATTGTTTTTAGTAATAAATGTCGTCTTTCGTAGCAGCGATTTTATATTGCGTATTTGTAGGCATTTGCTTTTACTCGCTCAGCACTGCTCATCACCCGAAGCCGTTGTCTTGTCATTTATTTCCCTGTCAGTATTTATAACTTAATGCTAATGTTTAAGTTATAAATCGTGCCTTTAAAATAAACAATTTTAAACTCTTAGCTGATAGCTAGTAACGCGCCTTAAACTCTGGAGTAACTATGTCTAATTGGATTGATGCCACGGTAAAGTCAGTTAAATGGTGGAATGACTCGTTATTTAGCGTAACTGTTCACGCCGATGTAGAGCCGTTTAAAGCAGGGCAATTTACTAAGCTCTCTATTATGAATGGTGATAAACGTATAGCGCGTGCCTACTCTTATGTTAATGCCCCCCAGAGCCCTGATTTAGAGTTTTACCTCATTAACGTAGTTGATGGCTTACTATCTTCTCATTTAGCCACTCTAAAACCAGGTGACACCGTATTAATAGAGCGCCGAGCGACTGGCTTTTTTACTCTTGACGAAGTGCCAGCGAGTGAGCAATTGTGGATGCTCAGTACAGGTACAGCAATTGGGCCATTTTTATCAATGTTGCAGCAGAGCGAAGTATGGCAAAAATACAAACACATAAATTTAGTGCATGGTGTACGGCAAAGTAGCGATTTAAGCTATCAGGAGCTTATTAACAAACTAATAAAATCACACCCTGGTCAACTTAACTATATTCCGGTTGTTAGCCGTGAAGCGCCTATACAGGGCTTAGCAGGTAGAATTACCACAGTGATTGAAAATAATGCTTTGTATGAGCACGTCGGGTTATGGGCAACGCCAAATAATGCTCAATTTATGCTGTGTGGTAATCCACAAATGGTTAAAGACACTACAGAGTTATTGCTGGCTCAAAATTATAAGCGTAATCGTCGAAAAGAGCCGGGGCATATTACGGTTGAGCAGTATTGGTAGCAAGCTATAACGTTATAATAACTATCTCAGAGGCCTAAAATTTGCTATGTTGCGCTGTAATTGCATTTAGTCCTCGTACTTAGGAAACCCATGAAATCTTCATTTATTATTTGTGTCTGTTTATTCGCCGCTTTTACACTAAACAGTCATGCCATAGAGCAATCAACACCGCTGAACGAGACCAAACAAACGCAGCCAGAAAATGCACCGCAACAAGATGCGCTTGATACATTAAGTCAAGAGGCTAACACGTTAAAAAAGCCAGTTATTGAGAAAGTAAAAGCAGATGACTCTCAAGTACTGGGCAGTGAATCAACCAAGCCCGCACAGAAGCCTAATAGTAAAGCTGATAAAGCACAGGCTGTTGCGCAAGCGGAGCAAGCGGTTACACAAGCAAAAGAGGCACTTACAGCAAGGCAACAAGCCAAAGCAAAACAGTCGCGCGAGTCACTGGCTGTTGTTGAGCAATTAGTAAATGCTTACAACGCACGTAACATTGAAGAATTTATTCGCATGTATGATGAAGATGTTGAGTTTTATATTTTCCCGAATGAGCTATTATTTAAAGGCAAAGAAAAACTAATAGCGCGTTATGGCATTATGTTTAAAAAGCTTAAGTGTCTGCACTCATCACCCATTAAGCGTATTGTGCATGGTGATATTGTAATAGACCATGAGCTATCAGAAACCTGCTCAACGGATGAGAACGTCATAGATAAACGTTCAGAGCTTATTTCAAGCTATCAGATTAAAGATGGCAAAGTGGTTAGAGTTTTATTTTTTAGGTAATTATTAATTATGCAGCTAAGTGACGAGAAAAAAATTCGTGTAATGTATCGTGTAGAGCCCGGCTGTTTAGGCCCTGAAGGCGTAGACCACATTGAAGACTTTTGTCGCTTTGCGAACAAGCATATTAAATCGCCTTATTATGCGCAGTTATTATTTTTGCCTCGATACGACAAGCAAAAAGATGAGCGCCAATACAGCGTTAAAAGCCGCAATTTATCTCAGGTACAGGCTAAAGCGTACTTAAATCATTTTGAAATTAATATAGAAGACTTTGAAGAGCAGCTCGACGAGCTGCTCACTAAAGCAATAGACTTATACTTTAAACGCTAAGCTTCGTTTGAAACAATGGCATTAAAGCTATCGTTATCATGTAGGCTGGCAAAGGCACTTTCGTGAAGTAGCTCGTTACGCAAGTTAGGTGAGTACTCAAGCGACATTTTTATATCAGCTAAGGCATCTGCATGTTCATGCGTTAAAGCATACGCACAGGCTCTCTGCCAATAGGCATAACCGTAATCGCTATCTATATCAATGGCTTGATTGCAAAGCTCAATGGCTTTTTCGGTTTCATTCAATTCTAATAACGCATCCGCTTTGTAGGCAATGGCTTCTACATCTTCTGGTTTGCGCTTTAAAATTTCATCGAATATTTCAATTTTATTGGCAATATCACTTTCAAGGTTGGCTCGCATCCATAACGAATGCACCTCGTTGGTGATCGATATGCGTTCTTGGTTACTGAGTATTTCTTCAGAGCGAACTCGCAGTTTTTCTTCTAAAATTTTCAAGCGGTCTTCATACTCGTCAGTGATAACGCTCACTCGAGTGTTTACTATATCTTCTACTTTATTTTTTACATCACGTAATGAATTCCAGCCCACTAATACTAAAATAGAGGCGGTGGCGGTAATAATAAAAAATACATTATTAATGGTATCGGTCGTGTAAGTCAGCGCCCGATCGGCAGTATCTAACTGAGCATGGGTAACTTGTTTGGTAACGTCTTCACGCAGTTTTTGCTGATCTTGGCGTACCGACTTTAATTCGTCGAGAATATAACGCTCAAGTAATGGCTTATACATTGGAGCTTCTAGCTGCGCTAGTTCACGTTGCTGTTGTTCATCTAGAGTGGCGGTACTTTTGTCAGCAGCGTGTACTGCAGATGAAAAAGCACCTATAAAAACAATAAATAGTAAAAAATAAAAACGCATTGATATGCCTAGTTAAAAAATTAATTAATCGCTTTGCTAACTTTAACATGCGCACATCATTGGTACTAGGGTGGCAGCGCGCAATGCTAAATATATAGTGCCAGGTTTTACCCTGGGTAATTTTAAGGAGGACGTGACTTAATTATAGGCAAAAAAAATCCAGTCCAAAGTGGACTGGAAAAAACT
This sequence comes from Pseudoalteromonas sp. DL-6, assembly GCF_004328665.1. Taxonomy (NCBI): domain Bacteria; kingdom Pseudomonadati; phylum Pseudomonadota; class Gammaproteobacteria; order Alteromonadales; family Pseudoalteromonadaceae; genus Pseudoalteromonas; species Pseudoalteromonas sp. DL-6. The sequence continues at coordinate 3,227 of NZ_CP019771.1, read as the reverse complement.
ACATCAACATCTCAGGGAACAATAGGAGATAAAGCCTAGTGTATGTGCACCTACCTGAATTTTTACTTAACTAAATTCAAATAGATAAAAAATAAGGAAGAAATAAAGGTGCATAAGTAACTTATACACCTTTTATAACTATAATTTCATGGCGAAGGGGGGTATTCCATTGTGCACTTAAGAAAACCTAAGTCACTTTCAAACCCTTCAGCATACATTACGTGGCTATTTTTAATAACGATCATCTATTTTATAAAAAGTTTTATATTCATTTTGCACTAAGCACACCGCTGGCAACATCATCATATTTATAAATGATTGTAATCGTTTTAAAGCATCGTCTTGCTCTAGCGTATTAAAGCAGCTACAAGTATATTGAATAAGTAGAGACCATACATAAGAACGCTCCCAATTGGTGATTGCCAATAACAGTAAGCATAGGCGTTTTTATTTATTTTTTAAAAGGAGCTCAATATGGATAATCATAAAGCGGGTAAATGCCCGGTTATGCACGGCAGTAATACTACAACCGAAAACACCAATACAGATTGGTGGCCAAACTCACTTAATTTAGACATTCTCCATCAGCACGATAGTAAAACTAGCCCCTACGATAGCGACTTTAATTACGCCGACGCTTTTAACTCACTCGATCTAGAAGCACTTAAAACCGACCTGAAAAACTTAATGACCCAAAGCCAACCATGGTGGCCAGCAGATTGGGGGCACTATGGTGGCCTGATGATCCGTATGGCATGGCACGCTGCGGGCTCGTACCGTTTAGCGGATGGCCGAGGCGGTGGCGGTACAGGTAATCAACGTTTTGCTCCACTTAATTCATGGCCTGATAATGCTAACCTAGATAAAGCTCGCCGTTTGCTGTGGCCAATTAAAAAGAAATACGGTAATAAGCTTTCATGGGCTGATCTGATGATTTTAGCCGGTAATATGGCGTATGAATCAATGGGACTGAAAACCTTTGGCTTTGCTGGCGGCCGTGAAGACATTTGGCATCCAGAAAAAGATGTTTACTGGGGCGCAGAAAAAGAGTGGCTTGCGCCAAGTGATGAGCGTTATACCCAGGTTGATAAGCCCGACACCATGGAAAATCCATTAGCGGCTGTGCAAATGGGTTTAATTTATGTAAACCCAGAAGGGGTTAATGGCAAGCCCGATCCGCTTAAAACAGCAGCTCAAGTGCGCGAAACCTTTGCCCGTATGGCAATGAACGACGAAGAAACCGCGGCGCTAACAGTTGGCGGGCATACGGTAGGTAAAACCCACGGTAACGGTAAAGAAGAAAACTTAGGCCCAGAGCCAGAAGCCGCCGACGTGCACGAGCAAGGCCTAGGCTGGAATAATCATAAAACGCGTGGCATTGGCCGCGATACCATGACCTCAGGTATTGAGGGCGCATGGACAACCTACCCAACCAAATGGGATAACGGCTACTGTAAATTGTTGCTTAATTACGAGTGGGAGCTAACCAAAAGCCCTGCCGGTGCACACCAGTGGGAGCCGGTTAATATTAAAGAAGAAGATAAACCCGTTGATGTGGAAGACTCATCAATTCGTTTAAATCCAATAATGACCGATGCGGATATGGCAATGAAGCTAGACCCCGCATATCGTAAAATTATTGAGCGCTTTAATAACGATTTTGAGTACTTTACTGACGTATTTGCTCGCGCATGGTTTAAGTTAACCCACCGTGATTTAGGGCCAAAATCGCGCTATTTAGGTGCCGATGTGCCAAGCGAAGATTTAATTTGGCAAGATCCAATACCTGCGGTTGATTACACCCTAAGCGACGCTGAAATAACCGATTTAAAAGTGAAACTACTTAATTGTAGATTAAGTGAAACCGACTTAATTAATACCGCATGGGATAGCGCGCGAACTTACAGAGGCTCTGATCACCGTGGTGGTGCTAATGGCGCGCGTATTCGCTTAGCGCCGCAAAATAACTGGCAAGGTAACGAGCCAGCGCGTTTAGCTAAAGTACTTAGCGCACTTGAAACACTGCAAGCAGGTTTAACTAAGCCTGTTAGCATGGCCGATTTAATTGTGCTCGGCGGTACCGCTGCGGTAGAGCAAGCGGCTAAAAAAGCTGGGGTTGATATAACCGTACCATTTGCCCCAGGCCGTGGCGATGCTAGCGATGATATGACCGACACAGAATCGTTTGATGTGCTTGAGCCAATTCATGATGGGTTTAGAAACTGGTTGAAAAAAGACTATGCCGTATCAGCCGAGGAGCTATTACTAGAGCGCAGCCAATTAATGGGCTTAACCGCACCAGAAATGAGTGTGTTACTAGGCGGTATGCGCGTACTGGGCACTAACTATGGTAATAGTGAGCATGGCGTATTTACCGACAACGTAGGCGTACTGAGTAACGACTTCTTTGTTAATTTAACCGACATGAACAACCGCTGGGAATCTGCAAGTAAAGGCGAGTACAACATAGTTGATCGCGCAAGCGGTAAAACCAAGTACACCGCTACGCGGGTTGATTTAGTGTTTGGTTCAAACTCAATCCTCCGTGCATTGGCAGAGTTTTATGCGCAAGACGACAACAAAACCTGTTTTGTACATGACTTCATAAACGCATGGGTAAAAGTAATGAACGCCGATAGGTTTGATATTAAATAAATCTAAGTAATATTTAAAAAGGAGCAGCAATGCTCCTTTTTTTATATTATTTAAAGGTTACGAGCTGCGGGTAACGGGCAACGGGCTGCGAGGCGCAAGCTAGTGCTAAAAGCTGAAACCTTTAACATACTCTTTCAGCGCAGCGTCTCTTAATCTCTGTGGTGAATAAGTCACTTAAAATCTATTTGCATAAAGAGAAGAAAATGAGGAGCAAATGAGAAGGCTACGGGCTACGAGGTTCGGGTAAAATGCAATGACCTAGGCCTGACGCGATATAAAATCGCTGCTACACCCTGATAGTTGCTTTTTTCCTCTAAAAGCGCAGCGTCTCACAATCTCTGTGGTGAATAAATCACTTAAAATCTATTTGCACAAAGAGCAAAGAGCGAGTACAAATGAGCAAAAAAACACAGCCTTTCTTTGCTTTTTTATAAATAAATTACCAATTGCGTTTTAATTAATACCAAGCATAATTTTGGCGAACCCCGAACCCCGAACCCCGAACCCCGAACCCCGAACCCCGAACCCCGAACCCCGAACCCCGAACCCCGAACCCCGAACCCCGAACCCCG